>NZ_BAAGWF010000001.1:2083318-2394054 GCF_054780495.1 Hymenobacter tenuis | reverse complement strand
CCAACCTTATCATCTGCCAATGCCCCCTGCGACTTCGTGCTGCAGGGGGCATTTGTATGTTACCCCCCACCCGGGTCCTCTTCCGCCTTGGCGCTGACTTGGTCTGCCTAGTATAACCCCACGCTACTATTCTCGCGTACTCTACGTAGGAGCTGTGCGGAATAAGGTTTGTAACCTCGGCGGAAAGGTATTTGACGTCTAAGTAGAATTGCTCAGTTTGATTAAAGTTTAGCGTCAGCCTACTACTCCATCGTTAAGAATTGCCTTGGCACCTAACACTATAGTTTTGCTTAAAAGGACATTCAACGTATAGAGTTAGGGAGTATTTACTAGGGCTTGCTTTGCTGTAGACCCTTTACCTATTTATTATAGTCCGATTAATACTGTCTCACTGCATCGTTTCGTAAGAGAACGTGTATAGTGTTTATCTTCACGACTACCCTTTCTCTTTCGCATGGCGTTTACCTATCCATGGTTTCTACTGGGGCTACTGGGCATTGCTGTTCCGATTGCAATCCATTTGTTTGAATTACGTCGTCCACAACGGCTGCTATTTTCTAATGTGGACTTCATCCAGGAAATCAAGCTAGTCACGGCTCGGCAACGGAGGATCAAGCACTTGCTGGTTCTGGCAGCTCGAATTGGATTAATTGTATCTCTAGTTCTTCTCTTTGCTCAGCCTTTTATTCCTGCTCCGCAAAGCAGTAACTCTACAAGTAATACGATTGGCGTACTCGTAGATAACTCTCCCAGCATGCGGCAGCTAGGGAAGGGAGACCAACCTGTTTTGGAGCGTGCTATTCAGGAGGCTGCTGACTTGCCATTAGCCTTCTCTGCTTCTACCAGATTTGAATTGCTACCTAGTAAGCAGAAGCCACTCGATCCTGCGCAGTACCGGGCAGCGCTGGACTTGCTGCAAGTTAGCGGTCAAGCCAGCGTACTAGGTGCCCAACTTGAGCAAACCCAATATCGGGGCAACCCCGGGCCATTATTTGTCTTCTCTGATTTTCAGCGCAATAACTTTTCAGCCCAAGCCCTTCAGAAAATAGACCCGTCTCGGCAAGTATTTCTGGTGCCCTTGGCCACTGGAAGCAAACCCAATGTATTCGTTGATAGTGTTTGGCTAGATGATGCTTTTGTGCGCGCAAACGCAGATCTGACATTGCACGTGAGGTTGCGAAATGGTGGGACACAACTTGCAGAAAATTGCCAGACGAAGCTGTTCGTTGGCCGACAGCAGGCGGCTTCCTTTCGTGTTTCGGTGCCACCTCAGCAAGCTGTTGTTTCTCAGGTCAGAATTCGATTGACCAGTAATGAGGTGCAGAAATGCCGGGTTGAGATAGAAGATTTTCCGGTTGATTTTGATAATACCTACTTTTTTACTCTGCAGCCGGCAGCCCAAATACGGGTGGTGGAGGTAGCAGCTGAAGGCACGCTAGGCCAGTTATATGGCAATGAGCCCCTATTCGGTTATCAGCTAGTCTCTCCTCAATCAGCTGACTATCGGAAAGTAGCGGCAGCAAACCTGATAGTAGTTCGCGAAGCCTCCGTTCTTTCAACGGGCATGCGCGAAAGCTTACGGCGAGCAGTGCAGCAAGGTGCAACGCTAGTAGTTATTCCTGCTGCATCAGTAAATAGTCGCGAGTCATATGGGCAGTTGTTTCGTGAGCTGGGGCTAGGGCCTGTACAATGGTTACCATTGCCTCAGAATGGCCCGGTGTTGCAGGAAGTGGCTATGCCGAGTGCCCAAAATCCATTTTTTAAGGATGTTTTTGCGGCGGCAAATCCTAGAGCCGGGATGCCAAAAGCTGCACCTGTGCTACGCTGGGCCCGTTCAGGCGCAGAAGTTCTGCGAATGCGTGATGGTGAAGGATACCTCTCGGGCTTTTCTAGCGGCTCCGGAATGGTGTATGTGTTCGCTGCACCTTTTAGCGCACCGTACTCCGACTTTGCCCAGCATCCTTTGCTAGTACCTACCATGTACCGGTTGGCAATGCAAAGCTATCAGCAGGAACAACAGCCAGCGTACCGGCTTAACCAGCCATCTGTAAGCGTGCGGCTGTCCTTATCCACTGATGCTAGGGGTGCCGAAGCAGTTTACCGCTTGGTGCAAGATAGCCTCAGCTTCATTCCTGTGCAGCGCACACAAGGTGCTTCGCTACGCTTGGAAGTGCCGCCAACTCTGCGCCAGCCCGGATTTTACTCATTGCAGCGCGCTGGCAAGACGGTTGCTACCTTGGCCTTCAACTTTGATAAGCGCGAATCTGACTTGCGAAGTTACTCCGCTGCTGATCTTCGGCAGATGGTAGGTTCCAGCCATCCTAATGTGCAGGTATATGAGGTAGGAGAGGGGCAAACGGCCGCCGCCCGCTACAAGGCTACTCGCGTAGGTGTGCCGTTGTGGCGCTATTGCTTATGGGCCGCACTTGGTTTCCTGCTCTTGGAAGGCCTGCTTTTGCGCTTCAATCGGCAGAAGGCCCAGGTAGCTGCTGGAAGTCAAGGAATGGCGGCCTAGTAATAATCGGGGAATAGCGGTGTGGTGGATTTGGCGCATCAGATTGTAGCAGGAGCTTGTATCTTGCTGCCTTTATCATCTTTTGGCTTTGGCATCCACTCCATCCTCTCCTAACCCCGTTGTCCGTACAGCCGCTTTGTGTGGCTTGGTTGCGGGCGCGCTTTGCATTAGTTGGGTACTGTTTCTGTACCTCTCTGATAACAACCCCTATGGCCCAAAACGGACGTTATCGGACTTCTTTCCACCTATTGCGGCTGTAGTCAGCCAGATTCTACTGCGGCGTTATTATGCCGAGGGACCCGGCCTTTGGAAATCTATTGGGGTAGGCATGCTGACGGCCCTAGTAGCGGCTGGTATAGCTGCCGTTGGTTTATACACCTTCTCGCGATTAACAGGCCCGGAACTGATAGAACAACAGCTGGTTGAAGCCAAGCAGCTACTGGAGGCCACCAAGGCAATGTATCAAAAGCAGGTTAATGGTATGCAGCAGTATGAGGCCACGCTGCGCAACCTAGCCCGTACACCCGAAAGCTTTGCGCAGGATGAACTGTTTAAAAAGATGTTTTTAGGCGTGTTGTTGAGTATCCCTAGTGGGGTGTTTTTGCGGAAATAATCTACCTTCCAGCATTCATCTTCACTTATTCTCAGCTTTTATGGAAAACACGACTACCACAACGACTACCACTTCCTCCGTTGGAATTCGCTATGGATTGATAACGGGCATCCTGTCTACTATTTTATCGTTCTTGCAGTTAACCTTGGTAGAGGACCCTGAAACCCCTCTGCGGTGGTTAAGCGGTATTGTATTTATTGTTGGTATTGTACTGGCCCATAAGTACTTCAAGCAGCATAATAGCGGCTTTATGAGCTACGGGCAGGGGCTCACAATTGGAGTTATCGTATCAGTAGTAGCGGGCATTATCAGCAGTGTGTTCAGCTACATCTACATCAACTTCATTGACCCCGACTACATGAATCGGGTAATGGATATTACCCGCAGCCGTATGGAAGAGCGTGGGATGGACGATGCCCAAGTTGATCAAGCCATGGCCATGGCTTCTAAGTTCAGCAGTGGGCCAATTACCATTATTTTTGGATTATTAAGTGCTTTGCTGATAGGCTTTATCCTGTCTCTAGTCATTTCGGCCTTCACCAAACATACCCGTCCTGAGTTTGAGTAAGCGTCTTTCGCAGTTTTTTCCCGTTGAGCTTTCCCTAGTTATTCCGTTGCTCAACGAAGCCGAGTCCTTGCCGGAACTCACGCGCTGGATTCATCGGGTGCTTACGCAGCACGGGCTAACGTATGAAGTTATCCTAATTGATGACGGCTCAACGGATAATTCCTGGGAAGTTATTGAGGAGCTGGCTGCTGAGGATGTGCATATCCGGGGCATCCGGTTTAACCGCAACTACGGTAAGTCGGCGGCACTGAATGTGGGCTTCAAGGAGACTACCGGTCGGGTAGTATGCACCATGGACGCCGATCTGCAGGACTCGCCGGAGGAATTGCCGGAACTGTACCGCATGATTACCCAGGAAGGCATGGACTTGGTGAGCGGCTGGAAAAAGAAACGCTTCGATCCGCTCAGCAAAACCATTCCTACCAAGCTGTTTAACGGCGTCACCCGGTGGATTTCGGACATACAGCTTCATGATTTCAACTGCGGATTAAAGGCCTACGACAGCCGCGTGGTGAAGAGCATTGAGGTGTACGGCGAAATGCACCGCTACATCCCGGTGATTGCCAAGTGGGCAGGCTTCCGCAAGATTGGCGAGAAGGTGGTGCAGCACCAAGAGCGCAAATACGGCACGACCAAGTTTGGGCTTGAGCGGTTTGTGTACGGCTTCCTCGATTTGATGAGCATCACGTTTGTGAGCCGATTCCGGCGGCGGCCCATGCACTTTTTTGGCGCACTGGGCACAGTGTCTTTCTTGTTTGGGATGTTGATTACGCTCTGGCTGGTAATTGAAAAAGTGTGGCTAGCAAGCCATAATGTACGGGCCCGCGATGTAACAGCTCAACCGTTGTTTTTCCTGGCGCTGGTGGCCGTTATAGTAGGCGTACAGCTCTTTCTGGCGGGTTTTCTGGCTGAAATGGTGCAGCTAAACGGCGCCAACCGCAACGACTACCTGGTAAAAGAGAGACTCAACCTGAAATAAGCTTTTATTTAACACGTCATGCTTTGGCTTCGGCCGGGGCATGACGTGCTTTTTCTACCTAAGCTGAGGCGCATGAAAGTTGTGATTATTGGGCCAGCGTATCCACTACGGGGCGGGTTGGCGACTTACAACGAACGATTGGCTAGGGCATTTAAAGAAGCCGGCGACGATGTACGCCTCGTCACGTTCTCGCTGCAATACCCCAATTTCCTGTTTCCGGGCCAGACGCAGTTCAGCACCGGCCCGGCTCCCGACGACCTGTCCATTGAGGTTAGCCTGAACTCTGTGAACCCGCTGAGCTGGTATCGGGTTGGCGACAAGCTACGGCAGGAGCGGCCCGACCTGGTTATATTTCGGTTCTGGCTGCCGTTTATGGGGCCCGCCCTGGGTACGGTGGCCCGCCTGATCCGGCGCAACGGCCATACCCGCATTGTGGCCATTACTGACAATGTGGTTCCGCATGAAAAACGCCCCGGTGACCGGCCGCTTACCCGTTACTTCCTGGCTTCGTGTCATGGTTTCGTGACGATGAGCCGGGCCGTGCTGGCCGATTTGCGCCGCCTGCATTTCCGGCAGCCGGCCCAGTATAAGCCCCATCCACTCTACGACAACTTCGGGCCCCTAAAGCCTAAGTCGGAAGCCCTACACGCCCTAGGCCTCGACCCCAGCTTTGGTTACCTACTGTTTTTTGGCTTTATCAGGGCCTATAAAGGACTCGATATTCTGCTGCAAGCGTTTGCCGATGAGCGGCTGGCTAAGCTCCCCGTGAAGCTAATTATTGCGGGAGAGTATTACGAGGATGCCGCACCGTATGAAGAACTCATCCAGCGGTTTCAGCTAGAAAACCGCCTAGTACGGGCCACCGACTTTATCCCGAATGAGCAGGTAGTAGACTATTTCTGCGCCGCCGACATGGTTGTGCAGCCATACAAAAACGCCACGCAAAGCGGCGTATCCCAGATTGCCTACCACTTTAGCCGGCCCATGCTGGTGACGGATGTAGGCGGCCTGGCCGAGCTGATTCCGAATGGGGAGGTTGGCTACGTAGTGGCACCTAGTCCGAAAGCCATTGCCGATGTCTTGGTCGACTTCTACGAGCATGATCGGGAGCAAGAGTTTACGGCCGGCGTGTGGGCTAAGAAGAAGGAGTTTTCGTGGGAGGAAATGGTGAAAGCGCTGAAGGAAGTAGCTCAAAAAAATCAGTCTTCATCGGGAGCGTAGCATTACGCTCTACCCATGAAGACTGACACAAGAAGCCATACGTGCTACACTGGCACACTAGCCTCTACCGCCGCGAAAACCTTGGCTGCAGGCAGATCCTCCATGCAACTGGTTTCGCCGAGCTTGCAGGAGCCGCGGTAGAAGCATACGCACTCCCGGTTGGGCTGCACCAGCTGGCCGCGCCCGTACAGATCGAACTCGTAGGGGTTGAAGATATTATTCATCAGGATGGTAGGCTTGCGCAGCGCAATGCTGATGTGCATGGCCATAGTTACCTGCGTCACGATGCCATCCATCTGGTGCATCAAGTTGATGAACTGCTGCAGCGGGAACGTGCCCAGGTACGTGGCGCCGGTAGCGGCCTGCAAGCGTTGGTTGCGTTCATCTTCGGCCTCGCCGCCGAGTAGCACCGGCGCGTAGCCGGCCTGCTGGAGTTGCTCAATCAGCGTCACCCACTTGTCATCCGACCAGAGCCTGGTCGTCCACCGGTCGCCGCAGCCGGTGTTCAGGCCAATGCGAGGCCTAGTGGCAGGCAATGCGCTCCAGTCGTATCCTTTGTCGTCGTGGGTATCGAACACGTATTCCTCACCCCGAAACTCGTAGCCGCACAGCTCGAATATTTCCTGCACGTAGGGCTTCTGGTTCTGCAGGCTCAGCTGGTCGAAAACGCCGGTCAGGAACTTGTGGTTGGCCAGTCTGTTGCCGGGCCACGCTACCCCGTATTGTGGGTGCAAGGTGTACCCGAACTTTTCGTGGGCCTTAATTGAATCGTGCAGTGCGCAGGCTTCCTTGTCTTTATCGAGGTTGAACAGGATATCGAACTCGCGCTGCTGGAGGTGCAACACGGCCGGCAAATCCAGCTTGAGCACTTCTTCAATTTCGCCCTGGGGCAGAATAGCGGGCGTGAGCGTGAGCCACGTGATTTTACAGGCCGGATACTCCTGCCGCAGCCGGCGCAGCAACGGAGTCGTCCGAATTACGTCGCCGATGGCCCCGAGCTTGATAATGAGGATGCGCTGCTGAATAGGCGTGTACACCGGACAGCCCTGGCACTGGTAGCCGTGCTCCTTGTTGGGGCGACAGGGAATATCACCGCGAAAATGGCGGCAGTCGGGATGAACGGTGATGCCGTTGAGGTCGGGCATTGAAATAGAAACTTGGAAATAGGAAGCCACTAGGCCTTTCATACTCAGCAAGGTGCAGCAGCCGCTAGGCCGCTTTCGGCTTACATCCCCACGTAGTTAGTGGGGGAAATAGCGCGCAGCTCGCCCTTTACTTTGTCGCTCACTTCCAGGGTATCAATAAACTCACTAATGGTTTGCTGCGTGATAGCACCGTGCGTGCGGGTAAGCGCTTTCAGCGCGTTGTACGGATCGGGGTAGTTCTCGCGGCGCAGAATGGTTTGCAGCGCTTCAGCTACTACCGGCCAGTTAGCCTCCAGGTCGCGGTGCAAGGCGGCTTCATCCAGGGCCAGCTTATCGAGGCCGCGCTGCAGAGCCGTGAGGGCGATGAGGGTGTGGCCCAGCGGCACGCCTAGGTTACGCAACACGGTAGAGTCGGTGAGGTCGCGCTGGAGGCGGCTGATAGGCAGCTTGGCCGAGAGGTGTTCGAGCACGGCATTGGCCAGGCCCAGATTACCTTCGGCATTTTCAAAGTCGATGGGATTGACCTTGTGCGGCATGGCCGAGGAACCCACTTCGCCGGCTTTAATGGTCTGGCGGAAATAACCCATCGAAATATACTGCCACACGTCGCGGGCTAGGTCAATCAGAATGGTATTGAGGCGCTTGAGGGCGTCGCAAAGGGCTGCTAGGTGGTCGTAGTGCTCAATCTGGGTGGTAGGGTGGCTGCGCTTCAGGCCCAGGCGGCCTTCCACAAACTGGCGGGCGAAATCGTGCCAGTTGGTATCAGGGTAAGCGACATGATGGGCGTTAAAGTTGCCGGTAGCCCCGCCAAACTTGGCTCCGAACGGAATCTGACCTAGTAACTCTACCTGGGCATCGAGCCGGGCCACAAACACCTGTACTTCCTTACCTAAGCGGGTAGGGGAGGCCGGTTGGCCGTGCGTGCGGGCTAGCATCGGAACAGAAGCCCAGTCGTTGGCGCGGGCGGCTAGCTGGTTGCGCACTTTGGCATAAGCCGGCAGCAGCGTATGAATCAGGGCGTGCTGCAGGCTAAGCGGAATAGCGGTGTTGTTGATGTCCTGCGAGGTCAGGCCGAAGTGAATAAACTCTAGGTACTGCCCCAGGCCCAAGGCCGTAAACTCGTCGCGCAGAAAATATTCTACGGCTTTTACATCGTGGTTGGTTACCCGTTCGTGCGCTTTTACGGCTTCAGCATCCTGCTCCGTAAAGCTGGTATAGAGGGCTCGTAGGCTTTCGAACACGCCCGGATCAACTTCCTGTAGCTGCGGCAAGGGCAGTTCGCAGAGAGCAATAAAGTATTCTACTTCTACCAGCACGCGGTAGCGAATCAGAGCCAGCTCCGAAAAATAAGGGGCTAGCAGCGCGGTCTGACGGCGGTAGCGCCCATCTAGCGGCGAAACGGCAGTAAGGGAAGTAAGCTGAGCGTAGTCGACAGTGGCAGACATGCGTAGAAGGAAGAAATGGCCAGGACAGGTCAAAGGTAGCGGAAGCCAGCGCGCAAGCCAATCGGGGCGCTGTCCTTTTTCGCTACCTTTGCTGAACGAGCGGCGGCGGGTTCGGCACGAATCTGGCAGGCCCGGCCGCGACTTCCTTTCTCCCGAACTGTTCGCGTGACTTCAGCTACCAAGAAAAAAATCGGCATCGGTCTGGGCATCCTGGCGGCGCTGTTGCTCCTAGGCCTCAGTATTTTCCTGATAAAGCGGCAGCAGCTGCTCGACTACGCCCTAGTGCAAGTGAAAGCCAAAGTAGAGCGTAAGTACCCCGTGGTGCTCACCCTGGGGCCTGCGCGCTTTACTGATCTGAATACGGTTGAGCTGAACGGCATGAGCCTGGTGCCTACTACCAGCTCTGATACTCTGATGCGGGCCAAAGCCATCCGGGCCTCGCTGAGCGTGCGCAGCTTGTTTGCCGGCCGGCCTGTGTTCAGCAACCTCGAAATCAATGATGCGCAGCTGACGGCCCTCCAGAACCGTAGCGGCCGCGACAACTATTCCTTCCTTTATAAAAAGAAGAAAGGCCAGCCTACGGTACCGCGCGACACCACGAAGGGTACTAACTACGGTTTACTAGCTAACCAATTGCTGGAAGCCACCTTCGATAACATTCCGGACGAAGCTGATTTCCGCAACTTCCTGGTTACCTACCAGAGCCCGCGCCACGTGGCCTCCCTGGCCATGCCACGCTTGGCCATTGAAGACGGCGCCATCACGGGGCAACTTACCGCTGTTATTGACTCCGTAGAAAACCGCGTAGGAGTTCAGGGCCACATTGATGCTAGTGAGTATGAGGTAGATGCCAAGGTGTTCGGCCTCGACCGCCGGCCCGTGGTGCTCCCGTATGTGCAGCGCCGGTATGGCGCGCGCGTGCAGTTTGATACCATTCGGGTAGGCCTCACCAACAAAGACCTGAACGGGGCCGATGAACTCACGGTGAAGGGCACCGCCGCCGCTACCAACTTCATCGTTAATCACCCCAAGCTCTCTGACAGCGACGTGCGGTTTCCGCGCGGCGGCATTGACTTCGTAATGAAGCTAGGGCAGGCTTCGTTTGCTTTGGAAAAGGGCACGCGGGTGCTCCTGAACAAGATGGAGCTGTTTCCGGAGCTGAGTGTGCGCCGTCTGCCGGTACCGGAGCGCGTGATTGGCAAGGAAATTAATGGCCTCAAGAACCGCAACCAGATGCTGGCCGGCATGCAGGTAAACCTGAAGGTGGAATCAAGCGAGACAAAAGCCAATGACTTTTTTGCTTCTCTGCCCGAAGGCATGTTTGAAACGCTGGAGGGTACGCAGGGCGAAGGCACGCTGAAGTATCATCTCATGGCCGCCCTGGACATGAATAACCTCGATAGCCTTCAGTTCGACTCGGGGCTGCAGGCCACCAAGTTTCGGATTACGCGCTTCGGCCGCGAAAACCTGAACAAGCTGAACGAGGAATTCCCGTACACCGCCTACAACGACAAAGGCGACTCCGTGAAGACGTTCCTGGTAGGAGCTTCAAACCCAGAATTCACGCCATACAATGAAGTTTCTGATTACCTGAAGGCCGCCATCATGACGGCCGAAGACCCGCGTTTCCTAACGCACCGGGGCTTCATGGAAAAGGCCTTTGTAAAGTCGGCCATCCAGAACATTAAAGAGCAGCGCTTTGCCCGCGGCGGCAGCACCATTTCCATGCAGCTCGTGAAAAACGTGTTCCTGACCCGCAAAAAAACGCTGGTTCGGAAAGCTGAGGAAGCGCTGATTGTCTGGATTATTGAAAATACCCGCCTAGCCTCCAAGGAACGCATGTTTGAGGTATACCTCAACATTATTGAGTGGGGCCCGAAGATTTACGGCGTGCACGAAGCAGCTCAATTTTACTTTGATAAGCAGCCTTCCAACCTTACGCTCACGGAAAGCCTGTACTTGGCTAGCATCATTCCGAAGCCCAAGTACTACCGCTATTCCTTTAATGAGTACGGCGAGTTGCGGGGTTCTGCCCGGTACTTCTACCGGCTTATTGCTGGCCTGATGGCCCGTAAAGGCCTGATACGGCAGAGTGACTACGAAAACCTGGGCTACAGCATCAACATCAACGGCCCTGCCCGCAAATACATTGTGCGCGCTACCCGCGACACGGTGCGCACCGTAGTGCCGGCTGATTCTTCGGAGTATGAGCCTTTGAACCTGATTGACCTGCTAGGGGGTAATACCGCTCCGGACGCCGGGGCAAACCAGGAAGTGCCGGCCAACCCGCCAACCACTGAGCCGAACAACAAACCCTAGCTTATCTCAAGCCGCGCTGAACACCAGATTGGTAGGTGCGAGCAGTAGCGGCTGAGAAAGGACCTGTACTAGCATATAAAAGGGATAAGACCGCACCAGCCGTCTTATCCCTTTTGCTTGTACTAAGGGGCTAGTAAAATGAAAGCGGGAGTTATTCCGTAGAAATGGGTTGCTCTTTCTTGGGTAGCAACAACGAAAGCGCCACGGAGCCGAACAAAATCAGACCAACCACGCCCAATGAAATGCCCATCGGGATGTGCAGGAAATCGGATACCAGCAACTTGCCACCAATAAACACCAGGATGAGGGAGAGGCCGTAGTGCAGGTAATGAAACAGGCGCATCAGGCCTTCCAACGCGAAGTACAGGGCTCGCAACCCCAGCAGCGCAAAAACATTGCTGGTATACACAATGAACGTATCGCGGGAAATAGCCAAAATAGCCGGAATAGAGTCAGCCGCAAACACCACATCGGTGGTTTCTACCATCACCAGTACTACCAGCAGCGGAGTAGCGAATAGCGTCCCATTCTGGCGCACAAAGAATTTGCCTTCGTGCAGGCGGTTGGTAATGGGCAGATGGCGGCTCAAGAATTTAACCACCGGATTGTTGTCGGGGTCCAGCTCTGGCTCGCTGGCGTTGAGGGCCATCTTCACGCCGGTATAGATCAGGAAAGCACCTAGTACGTATAGCAGGAAGTGAAACTTGGCCAGCAAGGCGGCCCCGGCCAGAATAAATGCAGCCCGTAACACCAGTGCCCCAATGATGCCCCAGAACAAGATTTTGTGTTGGTACTGCTGTGGCACCTTGAAGTAGGTGAAAATCAGCAGGAACACAAACAGGTTATCGACGCTCAACGACTTCTCAATGAGGTAGCCCGTCAGGAACTCCATGGCCGCCTGCTTGCCCAACCAGCGGTATACCAGGTAGTTGAATGTAAGCGACAGGGCAATCCAGAAGGCGCTCCAGCCTAGCGCCTCACGCATGCGCACCACATGAGCCTTACGGTTGAACACCAAAAGGTCAATCAGGAGCAATGCCAGCACGAAGGCGTTAAAGCCGATCCAGAAGATAGGAGTATTTATCATGGGCCGCAGTAAGATACACGATGGGCTTGAAATACCATCGGCAGTAGCTGAAAGCGGCTGATAAGCCTACCGGGTTTCGGGGCTCGGGCTGGTAGAAACTGCTGGCCCAAGGGCCGACTGCGGCTCGGTAGCTGCCCGCTCGAAGTTGCGAAACCAACTGTCGATTTTCATTTTCACTACCCCTAGTAAGGCTTCCTTGAAAATGCCCGAACTCATTTTGGACGCCCCCCGGGTGCGGTCAGTGAAAATAATAGGCACTTCCTTGATGCGGAACCCATATTTATAGGCCAGCCACTTCATCTCAATTTGAAAAGCGTAGCCCACAAACCGAATGCGCTCTAGCGGAATAGTGCGCAGCACCCGGGCCGTGTAGCATTTGAAACCGGCCGTGGCATCCATAATAGGCATGCCCGTGATGAAACGCACGTAGGCCGAGGCAAAGTACGACATCAGCACGCGGTCCATGGGCCAGTTGACCACGTTTACGCCCTGGATATAGCGCGAGCCGATGGCCAGATCGTAGCCCTGGTGGGCGCAGGCGTCGTGCAGCCGGATGAGGTCTTCGGGATTATGCGAAAAGTCGGCATCCATCTCAAATATATATTCATAGCCGCGGGCCAGCGCCCACCGAAACCCATGAATATAGGCAGTGCCGAGGCCTAGTTTGCCTTTGCGCTCTTCCAGAAATAAACGTCCCTCAAACTCAGGTAGCAGCCCCCGCACAATGTCAGCAGTGCCATCGGGCGAGCCATCATCAATGATGAGCACATCGAAGGGGTGGGGCAATGAGAATACTTTGCGGATAATGAGTTCCGCATTTTCCCGCTCATTGTAGGTAGGTATCAGGACAAGCCCGTTATTCATTGCCCAAAGGTAGAGGTTTGTTTTATGTGCTCATGCGTAAGTGGCGGCATGAATTCAGTAAAGCATAGATACCCAAAAATGATGTACCGTTGCCTTCAAGCGTAGCACTAGGCTAGTAACAAACAAGAGTACTAAAGAAGTTTGAAGTAACGGTTTGCCTCTGAGAAAGGCCTAGCGACTGGCTAAGGTGGCGGCCAGCTGGCGGGCCTGGCGCACACAATCGGGCACACCAACGCCAGCGCGCCAGTTGGCCGCAATATATAGCCCTTTACTAGTCATGGCATCGGCAGCCGCATGCGCGGGCACAATTCGGGCATCAAACTGCGGAATGGCACGCTCCCAGTAATAGCGGTACTGCCACACCGGCGCCGCGCCTGCCCGAATACCATAGAAACGGCTTAGCTCCTGATGCACAGCTGCTTTTTGCTCAGCTTCTGACTGGCTGGCCTGCTCTTGATACTGGCTACCTCCTACAAATGTGGTAAACAATACCTGGCCTGCGGGTGCTCGACCGGGGAAGATAGAACTGGTCCAGATGCTGCCGGCGGCGTAAGGGTTTTCTGCTTTAGGATTCAGCGCCCCAAACCCGTCGAGCGGATGCGTTACGTCGGTCTGGTTATAAGCGGAGTAGATGGCTGCCATGGCCGGGTAGCTAACCTGCGCAAAGGCTGCCGCGGCTTCCGGAAATTGCGCTTGCAGCAGGGGGGCGGCAGCGTAGGCCGGCAAGGCCAGCACAATCTGCTGGTAGAGGCGCGGGGCCGGGCCAGCGGTAGTTTCTACTTCCCAGCGGCCATCATCATCGGTGCGGTGGTGCAGGTGTGTAACGGTTTGACCAAAATGGGCCCGCCGTAGTTTGCTGGCCAGCGTATCGGTCAGGGTTTGGAGGCCGTGTTGCAGCGTAAAAATTCGGCGGCGCCCACCGGCCGCACTTTTGCTTTTCATCAGGCCCCGCAATACGGAGCCGTGCTGCTGCTCCATGGCCACGAGTTGGGGAAACGTTTTGTGCACCAGCAGCTGCTCCGGGTCGCCGGCATAAATGCCGGAGATGAACGGATTCAGGGCATAGTCTACCACTTCAGGGCCAAAGCGCCGGCCGAAAAAATGTCCCAGCGTTTCCGTCGGGTCGGCGGGCAGGGGAGGGCGTACTAGCTCCCGCAGCAGGTTAAACCGCCCTTTCAGGCTGAAAAACCCGCTAGTGAGCAGGCCCGGCGGGGAAGCAGGTAGCTTCTGGTATTTTCCGTTGCGGAGCACATAGCGGTTCTGGCTTACGGCTGCAGCCTCCTGCATCTGACTTGTTAGCCCCAGGCCATCTAGTAACTCGCGTAGCTCCTCCGAGAGCTGCAACGAGTTGGGGCCGGTTTCCAGCAGGTACTTGCCGTTCTGCTCGGTGCGGATGTTGCCACCCGGACGGGGTGCCGCTTCAAACAGGTCGTAGTCGACGCCGGCGCGCTGCAGGTACCAGGCCAAGGTGAGGCCCGAGATGCCGCCGCCCAGAATAGCAATGGCCATTTCGGAAGGGTTAGAGGAAGTGACAAAGGAAAAGGTGCTAGCAGCAAAGGTAGAGCACAGCAACTGGAAATAGCCGCTTACTAGCTGCCCTTTCCAGCCCAAGCCGGTCGGAGGCTCACTCCAGATGCGGGAGCTACCTTTGCTGTCTCTTTCACATCCGTTACTACCCTTATGGTTTCAGCCAACCCATTTTCAGCCAACAAAGCCGTATTCCTGGACCGCGACGGTGTGCTGAACGCCGAGATAGGCGAGTATGTGTGGGAGCCGGAGAAATTTGTGGTGCTGGAGGGCGTGCCCGAAAGCCTAGCTCGCCTCAAGCAAGCCGGCTACTACCTCATTGTAGTTACTAACCAGGCCGGCATTGCCAAAGGTATGTACACACCCTCGCACGTGCAGGCCTGCCACGCCAAACTGCAGCAAGCCGCCGGCAACCTCATTGATGCCTTCTATTTCGCGCCGGGGCACCCCAGCGTATCCGAGTCGTTGCTGCGGAAACCCGATTCACTGATGCTGGAGAAAGCCATTGCCCGCTTTCAGCTGGACCCAAGCCAGTGCTGGATGGTAGGCGACCGGCTGCGCGATATGCAGGCGGGCCAGAAAGCCGGCGTCCGGGGCATTCTGGTGGGGCCCGATGAGCCAAGTAGCTTCAAGCCTCACCTCCATGATTTGCCCGCCGCTACGGCGTTTATTCTGCAAGGCAGCTAAACCTAGTAAAGTGTAAACATCAAAAGCCAGCGCCGCCCCTAACATAGGGCGGCGCTGGCTTTTCAGGCTGGCTGGTTGATGCGCTTACTGCTGGTCAGCGGCTACCGCCGTACTAGCCATGGCTGGAGCCGCAACCTGAGTGGCTGGCTTCGTAGCCGAATACGCTGGGCAATGCGTTTTGCAGGATGCGGTGCCAAACATCGCAACAACTCCGAGTATGAATATTTTTTTCATAGCAAAGTTCAAAAAAAAGTTTTTACAAGTGGCAGGTAACCAGTTTCTTCTTAACCACTTAGGAGCAATAACGATTCCAACTTCTCAAAATTGTTTAGCCAGAAGAAAAAATATAGAAATTGGATAAATGCAAAAAGCCTTCTTCCGCGAGGAAAAAGGCTTTAGCTAAGAAGAGTGCCTAGGCGACAACCAGAGCGGTTGTGTTTTTCAGTTGTTACTGGCGCTCCGTGCTAGTACCGTGCTGAGCCGTGATGGTCGACGAAACGCGCGAGGCATCTTTCGTGCTGGAGTAGGCCGGGCACTGTGATTTTTTGTTGCAGGAGCCTAAGCCGAGGGTAGCCAAACCAGCGAAGAGTAGCAGTTTTTTCATGAGCAGTAGTGAAGTAAAGTATGGGACGCGCCCGCAGTTAAAAGTTGAAGGGTAAAGGTAGAGGAACGCACAACGAGGTGCAACCAGCCTGACATTTAGTTAGCTAAGTAGCTGGCCAGGGCCCACAAAACGGGCAAGTTTCCTTTGAGGAAACTTGCCCAGCATTGCAATTAGTAGCCCAGAATCTGCATCATGGCTTCGCCTTTCTGCTCCTCGGCGAATACGCGGTCCGTGAGGGTACCATCTTCGGCGCGGTCCAGAATCACCATTTTAGGAGCCGGAATCAGGCAGTGCTTGATGCCGCCGTAGCCCGAGAGGCTTTCTTGGTAAGCGCCTGTGTGGAAGAAGCCCACGTACAGCGGCTTAGCGTCTGTTGGCTTCCGCTCTGGCAGAAACACCTGATAAATGTGCTTCTCGGCGTTGTAGTAGTCCTGCGAGTCGCAGGTGAGGCCGCCAAGCTGGAGCTTCTTGTACTGCTTGTTCCACCCGTTGAGGGCCAGCATGATAAAGCGCTGGTTCAGGGCCCACGTATCAGGCAGGTTCGTGATAAACGAGCCGTCAATCATGTACCACAACTCCTTGTCGTTCTGGAGCTTCTCGTCCAGGATGCTGTAGATAGTAGCGCCCGACTCGCCTACAGTGAAAATGCCGAATTCCGTAAAGATATCGGGCTCTGGTACGTTTTCCTCGCCGCAAATACGCTTGATGGTACGCAGCACTTCGGCAATCATGTAAGGGTAGTCGTACTCCTTCTGAATGCTGGTCTGGATGGGCAAGCCGCCGCCAATGTCAATGGTGGTAAGGGTAGGGCATACTTTGCGCAGCTCGCAGTACTTGTGCACAAACCGGCTCAGCTCCGACCAGTAGTAGGAGGTGTCCTTAATGCCCGTGTTGATGAAGTAATGCAGCATCGTGAGCTCAAAGCGCGGATCATTCTTGATCTTCTGCTCATACAGTGGCAGCGCATCGGTGTAGCGAATGCCCAAGCGCGAGGTGTAAAACTGGAAGCGTGGCTCTTCATCGGAAGCCAGACGCATGCCCACGTTGCACTTTTCGCGCACGTTGTCGTGGTAGTAATCTACCTCGTTTGGCGAGTCGAGGATGGGCATGCAATTCACGAAGCCGTCGTTGATGAGGGCGGTGATTTCGCGCTTATATTCCTCGGTTTTGAAGCCGTTGCAAATCACGTAGGTATCCTTCGTGACCTTGCCTTTGGCGTGCATGGCCCGGATGATGTTGGTATCAAACCAGGACGAGGTTTCGATGTGCACGTTGTTTTTGAGCGCCTCTTCTACCACAAAGCTGAAGTGCGAGGCCTTGGTGCAGTAGGCGTACGAATATTTGCCCTGGTAGCCGGTTTGCTCAATGCCCACCCGGAACCACTCTTTGGCCCGCTGAATCTGGGAGGAGATTTTGGGCAGGTAGGTGAGGCGCAGCGGGGTGCCGTGCTTTTCCACGAGGGCCATCAGGTCGATATCGTGAAAGCGCAACTCGTTCTGTTCCACGCGAAACTCATCGGTCGGGAAGTCGAAGGTTTGCGAAATCAGGTCGTGATAAGTATCCATTGAAGGAGGTTCTGAGGAGATTTTTGAAGTGAGGCAACCGCGCCACCCAGCGTAATGAAAGAAAGCTGGGCAGCTATTGTAATGTTCAGCTTACAGGATTTCTAAACCCGACAGCTTTTTCCGAACTTAGGACCCGCAAAGATACCCCCTCGCGGGGGTTTTGGTTGTGCTTTGTTCGTTGGTTGCGCCGGAAGGTCCGGGCGCGTCAAGCCTGAGTGGTGGTTTCTCCGCTCAATCGGCAAGCATCTAAACCACTTAACCTCTTATATGCCAATGTAATATGCGACGCATCAAGCTTCTGGAAGTCCGCTCCGAAATTGGGGCCGGAACCCGTGGCGCCAGCCTGGGCGTAGATGCCCTGAAGGTAGCCTGCCTGAATAAAGGCTGCGACTACTTTCGCCGGTTCAACTCGGTTAGCGTACCGGACCTGAACCATGTGCTGTTCGAGAAAAATCATTTTCCGAAAGCCAAACACATCGATTCTATTTACACGGTGCAGAAGGGCATTGCCAGCACCGTTGAGCAAACGCTCCGCTTTGGCGAGTTTCCGCTGGTATTGGCCGGCGACCACAGCAACGCCTCGGCTACCATTGCTGGCATTAAGGCCGCGTACCCCCACAAAACGCTAGGCGTGGTGTGGGTAGATGCGCACGCCGATATTCACTCGCCGTACACTACCCCCTCAGGCAACATGCACGGCATGCCCATTGCCATCAGCCTCGGCGACGATAACCGCGAGTGCCAGCGCAACCATGTGGAGCCCGAAACCGAGTTTTTCTGGCGCAAGCTCCAAAACCTGGGCGAACCCGGCCCTAAAATCACGGGCGACCACCTCGTGTACGTGGTAGTGCGGGATACGGAGCACGAAGAAGATGCCATTATTGAGCGCCTGGGCATCAAGAACTACAAGCTAGATGAGGTGAAGGCCAAAGGCACCCGCCAAGTGGCCCGCGAAATTTTCGAGCGCCTGCGCTTCTGCGACATGGTGTACGTATCGTTCGACGTAGACTCGCTGGATTCGCGCTTCTCTAAAGGCACCGGTACGCCCGTGGTCGATGGCCTGAATGTGGAAGAAGCCATCAGCCTGTGCCGCGCGCTGCTTGATAATGAGCGAGTAGTGTGCTTTGAGATGGTGGAAATCAACCCCACCCTAGACAACGAAAACACCATGGCCACCAACGCCTTCGATATTCTGGAAGCTGCCACCGACGCCATTCAGAATCGGCTGCGCATGGAAGAGGTAGTGAGCCGCTAAACTGGGCCCTTCAGAAGCTTGACAAACAGGAAAAAGCGGATACATTCGTACACTTTCGTTGCGTTTGTATCCGCTAGCTCTTGTTATGATGATAACCCGTTTGCTTTCTGGCCTGGGCCTGGTGGCCCTGCTGGCTTCCTGTACTGCTACCCCTTCCTCGCCGGGCAACGCCGGAGCCAGCACGGTGCCGGTAGTGGTGAAAGATTCCGTTACGGGCACCGTAACGTACCGGGAGCGGATAGCCCTGTCGCCGACGGCGGTGGTACGTGTGCAGTTGCAAGATGCCTCCTTGCAGGATGTAGCTGCTACCATAATCGACTCTGTCACGATTCGGCCCAACGGCCGGCAGGTGCCCATTGCCTTCGCCCTGCGCTACGATACGGCCCAGATTCGGCCGAATAATACCTACGTAGTGCAGGCCCGCATCAGTGATGGGGGCCGGTTGCTGTACCTCTCCGATGTAGCTTACCCAGTACTGACGCGCGGCAACTCCAAGCGTGTTGAGATGCTACTGCGGAAGGTGAGGTAAGCCTCATACTTACAGATCACTAGGTCATCGACAACGCCAAAGTCCCGCCGATTAGGTTGCTTTTTAGAAGCATCTGGTCGGCGGGGCTTTGGCGTTGTCGATGACCTAGTAAATTATCTACTGCGGTGCTGGTAAGGCACTCCGAAAAGCCACGACGAGAGAATGGGCAGGGCGAATACGGCCACGGTCAGCACGGTGAGGCCAGCATCGGCGGCTTCGCTGGCCAGGAAGTGGCTAAATGGGTGATTCGGCTGGAAATGCTCGAACAACGAGAGCAGCAGCTTGAGGCCCAGAATACCAATGACGATAAAGGCTGCCGTTTCCAGAAACGGGTATTTGCCCATGAGCAGCACAAAGGCCTGGGCCACGAGCCGCATAGCCAGAATCCCGATAAACACACCCAGGCAAATCAGAATCAGGTTATCAGTGAAGGCTACTACGGCAAACACGTTATCGATGGAAAACGCGAGGTCCATCAGCTCAATAAGGGCCACTGTGGCCCAAAACGGACCTAGTAACCCCAGCGTGCTGCGGTAAAGCCAGCTTTTCTCTTTGTCAAGGTCATCGTCCTCGGAGTTGCCGTGCTTGCTGGTAAAATGGTCGTAGGCGAGATAGAACAGGTACAGGCCGCCTAGGGGCTTTAGGTACCAGAACTTAATCAGGAAAGAAGCAAACAAAATACACAGCCCCCGGAACACATAGGCCCCGATAATACCGTAGCGTAACGCCTTGTGGCGCTGCTCTTTCGGTAAGTCAGAAACCATAGTGGCCAGCACCGCCGCGTTATCCACGGAGAGCAGACTTTCAATGATGATGAGGTTGCCCACAATAGCCAGCGCGGCCACGGGGTTGTCGAGGATTTGTTGTAGATGGACGTTCATGCGGGGGGCGCAAGATACAAGTTGGCGCTATACACGCAGGTAACAGGGTGCGGGTTGGGCTTTGCGCCGTCTTTTTGCCTAGTAGGCAACCGACTCAGGACCAGGAAACTCGCTAGCATGGTAATTTTTTCGGAGGCATCCGGTCGGGCTTTCTACCTTTGCACCAGCGGCGGCCTAGGGTGGCAGCCGCGTTAACTCCCTATGAAGCCGATTGTTTGGACCCGAAATCAACGACGACTCTAGCGTAAGCTAGGGCAACGCCTGTGTCGCATCTGCTACCTAGGGTAGCGCATGGCAAACAGGCTAGCCCGTAGTTTACGCTGCATCCGTTTTTCGCTCCATAACTATTCATCTTCCGGAAGTCCTGCTGGGCTTCTTTTAAGCGTTTCGCTTTCTGTGCAACAACTAGAACAATCCCTCAAGGCGGCCCTGGGCGCCGCCATCAAACATGTATTCGACGTCGAGGTAGCCTCGCCTCAGCTCACATTGCAGCCTACGCGCAAGGAGTTTGCGGGGCAGTTTACGCTCGTTACGTTTCCGTTCACCAAAACCCTAGGCAAAGGCCCCGAGCAAATTGGGCAGGCCGTAGGGGAGTGGTTGGTGGCCAATGATCCGCTGGTAGCCGGCTACAACGTGGTGAAGGGCTTCCTGAACCTGGAAATTGCCGACAGCGCCTGGCTGGAGGTGTTTGAGCAGCTGCGCCAAACCCCGGCCGGCACGCCCGTAGAAACCGGCGGCCCTCAGAATGTGGTGGTGGAATATTCTTCGCCCAACACCAACAAGCCCCTGCACCTGGGCCACCTGCGCAACAACTTCCTAGGGTACTCGGTGGCCGAAATCCTGAAAGCAACTGGCGCTACCGTTACCAAGGCTAACCTCGTCAACGACCGGGGTATTCACATCTGTAAGTCGATGCTGGCCTACCAGCAGTACGGCCACGGCGAAACGCCCCAGAGCGCTGGCATCAAAGGCGACCACCTGGCGGGCAAGTACTACGTGCTGTTTGAGAAGCATTACCGCGAGCAGGTAAAGCAGCTCGAAGCCGAAGGCGTGCTGCCCGATGTAGCCAAGCGCCAGGCTCCCATGATGCTGGAAGCGCAGGATATGCTCCGGGCCTGGGAAGCCAACGATGAAGAGGTAGTAAACCTCTGGAAGCAGATGAACGGCTGGGTGTACGAAGGCTTCGATGCCACCTACCAAAACATCGGCGTCGATTTCGATAAGTATTACTACGAGTCGGGGACGTATTTGCTGGGCAAGGAGCGGGTAGAGGAAGGCCTGCAGAAGGGCGTGTTCTTCAAGAAAGAAGACGGCTCAGTGTGGGTTGACCTCAAGGAAGAAGGCCTCGACGAAAAGCTCCTGCTCCGCGCCGACGGCACCAGCGTGTACATCACCCAGGACTTGGGCACGGCCGAGCTGAAGTTCCAGGACTTCCACTACGACCTCTCGGTGTACGTTATTGCCGACGAGCAGAACTACCACATGCAGGTGCTGAAGGCGGTGCTCAAAAAGCTGGGCAAGCCCTACGCCGATGCCATCTATCACCTCAGCTACGGCATGGTTGATCTGCCCTCGGGCAAGATGAAAAGCCGCGAAGGCACCGTAGTGGACGCCGACGAACTGGTACGCGAAGTAGTGGAAGCCGCCAAAGCCGCTACCCTCGAAAAAGGCAAAACTGAAGGCCTCACCGACGAGCAAGCCGCGGAGCTGTACCACATGCTGGGCCTAGGCGCCCTGAAGTACTACCTGCTGAAAGTGGACCCCAAGAAGCGGATGCTCTTCAACCCCGAAGAATCGGTGAGCCTGGAAGGTCACACCGGACCGTTTATTCAGTATTCGCACGCTCGTATTTCGGCCATTCGTCGGAAAGCGGCGGAGCTAGGTATCAGCGAAACCACCGAGCTTACTAGCCTCACGGCGCTGCACAACACCGAGCGTGAGCTGGTGCAGGAGTTAGCGCGTTACCCCGAGGTAGTAACCGAAGCGGCCCGCACCCAGTCGCCGGCCATTGTAGCGCAATACGCCTACGACCTGGCCAAAGCTTACAACCGGGTGTACACCGAGGTAGAAATCTTCCGCGAAGCTGACCCAACCAAAAAAGCGTTCCGGGTGGCGCTTTCAGCGCAAACCGCGCAAGCCATTAAAACCAGCATGGGCTTGCTGGGCATTCAGGTGCCGGAGCGGATGTAAGCTGCCGCATGAGCTACTTGCTCGCGCGACAGTCCCTAGTCGAATTTCACAGCAGCAATGCCACAAAATGGTGTTGCTGCTGTTTTTTCTTTTGTCATCAAATCAGGCGCGAAACCGAGTTTTGCGCAGCAGCTTATGAAAAGTGTAGCCGTGTATTGCGGTGCCAGCAGCGGCACCAACGAACAATTTACCCAACAAGCCCAGGCCATGGGCCAGGCGCTGGCTGAGCGGAACTTTACGCTGGTATACGGCGGGGGCCGCGTGGGCCTGATGGGCGCCATTGCCGACAGCGTACTGCAGCATGGCGGCAACGCCATTGGCGTCATCCCCGACTTTTTGGCCGATAAGGAGCTAGCCCATACCGGCCTCACGCAGCTACACATTGTGAAAAGCATGCACGAGCGCAAGCTAATGATGGCCGACCTCGCGGAAGGCTTCGTGGCCATGCCCGGCGGCTATGGTACCCTAGAGGAGCTGTTTGAGGTGCTCACCTGGGGCCAGCTCGGTCTGCACCGCAAGCCCATTGGCGTGCTCAACGTAGATGGCTACTACAACCACCTGCTCCGCGCCCTCGACCATATGGCCGACGAAGGCCTGCTGCGCCGCGAAAACCGCAACCAGCTACTGAGCAACCCCAACCCCCACGGCCTGCTCGATGAGATGCTGGCGTATGAGCCCATTGCTCTGGAAAAGTGGCTGACCCCGCGCACTACCTAGGCAAGTAGCCTAGTAACAAGTAGCTGTCATGCTGAGTACAGCCGAAGCATCTCGCTTGGCTTACGTTGCAGTGCTAACTCAACGACGCGGTAGAGATGCTTCGACTACACTCAGCATGACGGTTTCTTTGGCAACGTCAGCCGAGCGAGATGCTTCGTCACATGCTCAGCAGGACAGTCAGGAAAATCAAAACAACTTTTCAGATTATAGCCTACGCCACATCTGCCTGTTGTCTAGTGGAAGCACCACGTTTACTAGGTAGCATAGTGGGCCAAAGCCATCCGGCCAGAACATTGCGTATACGCCGTGGTTTGTCTCTGACATTTCCCTCAACCTCTTCCCACATGAAAGCTTTTGTTCTGCTGAGTGCGCTGGCCGCCGCCGGTTTCTCCTGCAACTTCACTTCATCCTCTTCTACGCCCGCCATGACCACCGAAACGACTGCTCCTACCGCCGCCGGCACCGTGTATGATTTCACCGTGAAAAGCATTGACGGCAAAGACGTGAAACTGAGCCAGTACAAAGGCAAAAAACTGCTCATCGTGAACACGGCCTCGGAGTGCGGCTACACCCCGCAGTACAAAGAGCTGGAGGAGCTCTACCAGAAGCACGGCGACAAAGTGACGGTACTGGGCTTTCCGGCCAACAACTTTGGCGGGCAGGAGCCCGGCACCGAGGCCCAGATTGCTGCGTTCTGCGAGAAAAACTACGGCGTTACGTTTCCGCTGTTTTCTAAGGTGTCGGTGAAGGGCGATGATACGGCGCCGCTCTACAAGTTCTTGGCAGATAAGGCCAAAAACGGTGCGGTAGGCGATGCGCCGAGCTGGAACTTCTGCAAATACTTGGTGGATGAGCAAGGCCATGTGGTAGCCTTTTACCCTTCCAAAGTAAAGCCCATGAGCGAGGAGCTGGTAACGGCCATTCTGCGCTAGGCAAGGCCCTCAGGATAGGCGGCGGCCTGTGCTTTCTGTGCTGCCTAGGGCTAGCAGAAAGCACAGGCCGTTTTTTTGTGCCCCGGCGCGCAACAGGTTTTTCTACCTTCGCCCCGAATTCACCACGCACCTGCATGATACGCACTGTTATTTTTGATATGGATGGGGTTATCGTTGACACCGAGCCCGTGCACCGCTATGCCTACTACCGGCATTTCGAGGAGCTAGGCATTTCGGTTTCCGATGCGGAATACGCCGAGTTTACTGGCCGCTCCACCAAAAATGTCTATCAGCACCTGAAAGAAAAGCACAGCCTCACACCTCAGGTAGAAAGCCTGGTAATGAGCAAGCGGGAGTTTTTCAACCGGGCCTTCGATGAAAAACCCGACCTAGAGCTGCTCGGTGGGGTAGGAGCCCTGATTGAAGACCTGCACCAACACGGCATACAGCTGATTCTGGCGTCCTCGGCCTCCAAATCGACCATCGACCGGGTGATGAACCGCTTTCAGTTGAGTTCTTACTTTTCGCATCTGGTCAGCGGCGAGGATTTCCCCAAGTCCAAACCCGATCCGGCCATTTTCGTGCACGCGGCCTCGCTCTCCACTGCTCCTAAAGCGGAGTGCTTGGTTATTGAAGATTCCTCGAACGGTGTGACGGCCGCCAAAGCTGCTGGGCTGTATTGTATTGGGTACAACAGCGAGCATTCACCTATGCAGGACCTTAGCCACGCTGATTTGGTAGTAGGACACTTTTCGGAGCTCACCGCCGCCCAAATCGCCGCCATTGATACGCAAGCCAGCAGCTAGACCACGGGTGCTTCTGGCTGTAGTTGGTGCCTAGTAAAGCCAGCCGAGCTGCGGCTCGTTTACTAGGCAGCCCTCGCGCCCAAACCGCCGATGCGGGCGGGTTCGCTCATCCGCATCGAATAAATTTCACTTTAGTTTACCCCCTATGGCATCTTCTTCCGCTGCCCCTGCTACCCCTCCCAGTACGGCTAAAGCCTGGCTTTCGGCGTTTCGGCCCCGTACGTTGCCGCTGGCGTTGGCTAGTATTATGGCTGGTGGTTTTCTGGCGGCCAGCACGGGCCATTTCCGGGCTTCAGTGGTGGGCTTAGCGGCCCTTACCACCATTCTGCTCCAGATTCTGAGCAACCTTGCTAACGACTACGGCGACTCCCAGAATGGCGCCGACAGTGTGCACCGCGAAGGCCCCCAGCGGGCTGTGCAGAGCGGCGCCATCTCGCCTCAGCAAATGAAAAAGGGCATGCTGGTATTTGGCGCGTTGTCGTTGCTGAGCGGACTGTTGCTGCTCTGGGTAGCCCTAGGCACCGCCGGCGCCTGGATCTTTGCCTCGTTTTTTGTGCTAGGCTTGTGCGCCATCTGGGCCGCCATTAACTACACGGCCGGTTCCAACCCGTATGGCTACGCCGGGCTAGGGGATATGTCGGTGTTCATCTTCTTTGGGATAGTAGGCGTGTGCGGAACGTACTTTCTGCAGGCGCGCACGTTGCCCATTGTAATGCTACTGCCTGCCGCCGCCCTCGGCTGTTTTGCCACGGCAGTGCTCAACGTGAATAATATCCGCGACATCCGCTCGGATGAGCTAGCTGGCAAAATCACAATTCCGGTGCGGCTGGGCGCTGTGAAGGCCCGGCGCTACCACTGGCTGCTCCTGATCTGGGGCTTTGGCTGCGCGGTGCTGTTTGTGGCCTTCACCTATCATTCGCCCTGGCAGTGGCTGTTTCTGCTCTCGGCCCCGCTGCTTGTGCGCAACGCTACCCAGGTGTGGCAACGCCAAGAGTCTATGCAACTCGACCCCTTACTGAAGCAAATGGCCCTGACCACGTTGGTGTTCACGCTGCTTTTCGGGCTGGGGCAGGTACTGTAATTTACTGGTTTAGCTTAAATCCCAGCTGTGGCTGGGTTTTTTGTGAATAGGTTTATATTTGCAACATTGTTTCAAATAGCCTAAAGCATATGAATCAGGTTGAAGTTGTAATTATAGGAGGCAGTTACGCCGGATTAAGTGCTGCGTTGCTGCTAGGGCGCTCCATGCGGCAAGTACTTGTGATTGATAACAACAAACCTTGTAACCGCCAGACACCCCATTCCCATAGCTTCCTAACGCGCGATGGCGCAACACCAGCCGAACTGGCGGCTACGGCACGCGAGCAGATAGCGCACTACCCTACGGTAAGCTTCCAAAATGACACGGTAGTACACGCTCGGGCCGAAGATGAAGGCTTTCGGGTGGAAACTGCTAGCGGCTTAGTGGTGAGGGCCCGAAAGCTGCTCCTCGCTACGGGGGTGGTAGATGAGTTGGCCGATATTCCAGGCCTAGCAGCGTGCTGGGGCATTTCAGTGCTACACTGTCCGTATTGCCACGGGTATGAGGTACGAGGGCAACGGCTGGGGTTGCTGGCCAATGACGAAACGGCCATCGAGTTGGTAACGCTGATCCGAAATTGGAGCCGCCACTTGACTCTGTTTACCAACGGACCTGCCGCCTTTACGCCTGATGCGCAACAGGTGCTGGCCAGGTATCAAGTGTCCGTAGTTGAAACTCCAATAGCAGCAATAGCGCATGCAGCTGGCTACTTGCAAGAGCTGCGTACGGCCGATGGGCAGCACCATGAAATAGATGCGTTGTTTGCTCGCTTTCCTACGCACTTGGCTAGTAATCTGGCCGTGTCACTAGGGTGCGTTTTAACCGAAACCGGGCACATCGAGGTATCGGAGTTCGGTCAGACGAGTGTGCCAGGAGTATTTGCCGCTGGCGATGCCACTACCCTAATGCGGCAAGTGGCTAACAGCGTTGCTGGTGGTGCAAAAGCTGGTGCCTTTATCAATCGGGAACTGATTATGGAGGGGAGTTACGCGGAAATGTAAGGGGAGGTACCAGAGCCGTATATAGGGGGCTTCAGCTAGCAATAGCTGAAGCCCCTTTTGGTTAGACACCTAATAAAACAGAGCCGTAGCGCTGTGCAGAAATATTTTGTAGCAAAAAGAAAGATTAGTTTGTCTGTTTCCGATACAAGTCAGTACCTTTTAGTGCCTTTAGCACTATCCGTGGTTCGTGTTAAGCGCGCAAGTGTCCTCAGCACATTGTTTAATCCCATCATCACCTCTTTCCCGTTCTAGTATACACAATCGATTGTGATGCATCGTAATGATATTTGCACAATCGATTGTGTATGACATTTCTTAAATCCCACCATTTTATGAAACACACAGTACTCATTCGTTTTTGGCCCAACCAGATACAGCAGGCATTGGCCCGGCTTGTGTTGTTTACGCTAGTGCTATGCGGCTCTTTAGCGCCGGTTTATGCCCTCGACGGTGCCATTGGCTCGCACGATCCATCTACCATCACCAAAGACGGCAATAAATATTGGATGTTCACTACCGGAGCGGGTATCTACGCGGCTTACTCAACCGATATGTTTCATTGGGAGCCGGGACCCAAAACGGTTTTCCCTATTGGTACGTGGCCTTCCTGGATTAACCAAGCAGTGCCCGGCTTCGATGGTACGTTTTGGGCCCCCGACCTGACGTACATGAACGGGAAGTACTACCTCTACTATTCTTGCTCTGCCTTCGGCTCGCCCCGCTCAGCTATTGGAGTGGCTACTAGCCCTACGCTCGACCAAAACTCCCCCAACTACAAGTGGACGGACCTAGGCATGGTGGTTTCATCCGCCACTCAAACCGACATCAATGCCATCGACCCGGCGCTCCTGAAGGACGATGATGGCAAAGTGTACATGACCTACGGCTCGTTTTCGGGCGGTATTGGTATTGTTGAACTCGACCCTGCCACCGGCCTGCGGAAAGCGGGTGCTCCTATAGTGCACGTAGCCGGCGGCAACCGGGCCTCGTGGGAGGCGCCTTACCTTTTTAAAGAAGGCAACTACTATTACATGGTGGTGAACCGTGGCGCCTGCTGCCAAGGTGTGAACAGCACGTATTTCCTGGTAATGGGCCGCTCAACCAACATCAACGGCCCGTATGTGGACAAGGCCGGCGTAGACCTGCGCAGTGGTGGTGGCACGCGCATTTTGTCGAGCTCCGGCAAATACGTAGGCCCTGGGCACTTTGGTCTGCTACGGGAAAACGGCGCCAACTTCGTTTCGCTGCACTATTACGACCGCAACGACAATGGCAACCCCAAGCTGGATATTGCCAATATGGGCATCAGCACCACGGATGGCTGGCCCTTTGTGACCCGCGACTGGGTAGCCGCCGGGCGCTACAGCATTACCAACCAAAACAGCGGCCTCTCGTGGGATGCCTGGGGCTGCACCGGCGCGGCGGGCCAAGCCATTGCCCAAGGTCAGTACAACAACATGACGTGCCAGCAGTGGGACTTCACCCCCCTCGGCGATGGTACCTATAAGATTACGAATGCGCAGGGAGGGTTGGCCGCCGATGTTATCAACTGCAACCCCGGCAATGGCACCAAGCTGCACCTCTGGCCCTACCTCAACAACAACTGTCAGAAGTTCAAGATTGAGCGCACGGCTGATGGGGCTTACTTACTGACTTCCCTGACCGGAAATCGGGTAATTGAAGTGCCCGCAGCTTCTACCACGCCCGGTACGCAACTGGCTTTGTGGGACCAAAACGGCTTTTTGTGTCAGCGCTGGTACATCAACCGCACCAGCACCGCCACGGCTAAGGCTACGGTGGTAGCACCGGCCAGCGGGCAGGGCGAGGTGAACCCCGAAAACGTAACGATGCAGTGGTCGGGCTCGGCTCCTAGCTACAACCTGCTGCTCGGCACTTCGCCTCATGATTTGCGTGTACAGGCTACTTCGCTTACGGCAACTTCCTTTACAATTCCTGGCACCAGCGCCTTGGGGCAGTATTACTGGCGCGTTGATAGCAACACGAACGGAGTAGTGGCCCTAGGTGACCTGTGGTCGTATACCGTGGAAGATAAAGTGCCGCCCGTTGCCCTGGCCCGCGACCTCACCGTGCTACTCGATGCCCAAGGCCACGCCACCATTACAGCTGCTGACCTCGATAACGGCAGCAATGATGCCTACGGAATAGCCTCCGTGAAAGCCAGCCAAACCACTTTCGACTGCACAAACCTAGGGGCCAATACGGTAGTGCTGACCGTGACGGACAACAACGGCAATACGGCCACGGCGCAAGCAACCGTAACGGTAAAAGATGAACAGGGGCCAACCGCCATTGCGCAGAATATCTCGGTTACGTTAGTGCAGGGCCGGGCCACCATTACGGCGGCCAGCATCAATAATGGCTCCTCTGATAACTGCGGTATTTATGCCATGATCGTGTCACCGAGCACCTTCACCTGCGACAACCTGGGCGATAATACCGTAACGCTAACCGTGCGCGATGCCAGCGGCAACGAAGCCAAGGCAACTGCGGTAGTGTACGTAGAAGGCGCACCGGCCTCGGCCGCCATTACCGCAACGCCCGAAAACACGGTGTACACGGGTGGCGTGGCTACTACCTTGTATCTGGGCTACGGTCCGCAGCGGCTTACGCTCACGGCCACTGGCGGCACCAGCTACCAGTGGAGCCCGGTGGCCGGCCTAAGTAGCACCACGGCTGCTAGCCCCGTTTTCACGGCCACCACTCCCGGCACGTTCCAGCTTGAAGTAACAGCTACCAACGAGTACGGCTGCACTGCTACCGCCCGCGTGACACTAACGGTGCTGGAAGCTCGTTGCGGCAACAAAAACGACAAGGTGCTGCTCTGCCACAATGGGCAAGAGCTGTGCGTTGATGCCAGCGCCGTAGACAGCCACTTAAGAAGCCCCGACCACCACGATAACCTAGGAAACTGCGCCGCCGTGGCCGCCCGCTCTACTGCTCAGAGTGCAAACTTGGCTGCCAACAAAACGGTGCTCGAGCCCGAGTTTGGCGCGTTCCCGAACCCATTCACCACCAGCACCACTATTCGCTTCCAGTCGGCCACAACAGCTCCGGCTCAAGTGCAGGTCTACAATTTCCTGGGCCAGCTAGTTGCTACGCTGTATGATGGCTCAGCCGAGCGGGGCCGCGAGTATTCGCTCACGTTGGATGGTGCCAAGCTAGCTAGCGGCATCTACACCTGCCAGTTGCGACTTGCTGGCAAAGTACATATCCAACGCCTAGTGATGGTGAAGTAACCTTGCTAGAGCTTTTGCCCATAAACACCTCCTTTACGCTGTAAGGGAGGTGTTTTGCTTTAGATGCCTATGCTGGAAAGCACGCTCGCACACTTCCAGCAAACGGCAGACCTAGTATCACTAGAAAAAACAGGTCGTTGCAACTGTCCAGAATGCGCTTGAGTCATAGCACTTAGCCTATATTCAACGCGCAAAAGAAAGCGGGTTAGTTTCGCTGTAGTCCTGACACTATCCCAAGCTGACGCAAGCGAGAAATGAATTACTACCGATATGTATTGCTACCAGGTAGCAGCAGGCGCGTCCTGAAGGGAATAATATTGCTAGGGTGGCTAACGAGCTGTACCGCCTCAGCTCCACATGCTTCCGCATCCGGTTCTCTCTCCGAAGTAGTAGTAACAGGTGCCGCCAAAAGCTCCCCCAACTCCACTGCTGCCGAGCTGCCGGAGCAACAGGCGCCGCAACCCGCAGCCCCAAGGCGCATGGTGTACAATGCCGACGTGCGCCTGCGGGTAACGCGCCCCGATACCGCCCAGGCCCGCGTAAGGCGCTTGGTAGTGCGGGAGCAAGGCTACCTGGTCCAGACCAGTGAAGAACGGATGCAGCTGCGGGTGCCGGCTGAGCGGTTGCCGGTGGTATTGCAGGCCCTGCCCGGCATTGGGAAAGTGGAAAGCCAGAACCTGCGCGGGCAAGATGTGACGGAGGAATACACCGACTATCAAATCCGACTTGAGAATGCGCAAAAGGCTCGGCAGCGCTACCTCGAGTTGTTAGCGAAAGCGGCCAACGTTACGGAGGCCGTGGCCGTGGAAAAAGAGCTGCAACGACTCAACACCGAAATAGACCAGTTTACCGGGCAGTTGCAGCGGCTGCAGCACCTAACCAGCTACGCTACCCTAACCATCGAGTTGCGGCCCAAAACCCGGCTAGGGCCTTTAGGCTACGTAGCAGTAGGCGTGTACAAAGCCGTGCGTTGGTTATTCATTTGGGGAAAGAGCGACGCTTAAAATTCTCCCAGTCATCTAATGAAAAAGCCCCCGCTACTTCCGCAGCGGGGGCTTTTTTGTGTGGTTTTCGCTTACTCAGCGCTAGGTGCTACCGGGCTCGAAACCGTAGCGTCGGAAGGGGCAGTGCCGCCTTCCGGGCGTGGGCCGCGGCCGTTGCGGTTGCGGCCACCCCGCTTGCGGCGGCGCTGCCCTTCGGCCTTTTCGCCTTCCGCGCGGGGCTCTGTGCCTGCCTCACCTTCGGAGCGGGGCGCACGGGGTTCGCGGGGCGGGCGGGCTTCACCTTCCGGGCGCGGGGCGCGGGGCTCACGGCGCGGGCGGCTTTCACTGCCTTCTGCGCCCGCCTCGCGAGCGGGGCGCTGATAGGGCTGGGCTGGCGCCTGGCCCGAATCTAGTGCTGCCAGTGCGGCCTGGGCTTTGGCAATTCGCTCCTGCTGCTGGGCATCGGGCTTGCCGTCGCCACGGTCGGGGCGCGGGCCTTTGCCGTCGCGGGGGCCGCCAGAGCGTCCGCCGCCTTCGCTGCGTGGGCCACGGTCGCGGCCACCACTACCGCCGCCGGAGCGGCTGCCACCACGCTCAGGGCGGCCGCCCACTTTGCCGCGCAGGCCACTGAAGCGCTTGGGGTCAAACTCCGGGGCCTCGCCAATGCCTAGCTCTTCGGTAATGTTCTTCTTCTCAATTTCGCGCTCAATCAGCTTCTCAATCTTCACCACGCGGTCCTGGTCCTGGTCCGAAATGAAGGTGATGGCTGTGCCTTTGGTAGCGGCGCGGGCCGTGCGGCCAATGCGGTGAACGTAGTCTTCGGCAGCACGCGGAATATCGTAGTTTACCACGTGGCTCAACGAGTCGATGTCGATGCCGCGGCTCAGTACGTCGGTGGCTACCAGAATGGGGAATTGCTTGTTTTTGAAGGCCCGCATGATTTCCTCACGCTCCTCCTGGGTGCGGTCGGAGCTGATACCGCGGGCCTCAATGCCAAGCTTGTTGATAGCCCGCACAATTCCTCCCACAGCTGCTTTCTGGCTCGTAAACAGCACCATGCTCTGCACATCCTGCGTTTTAATGATGTGCTCGAGCAAGTAAATCTTCTGGCGGTCGAAGGCCAGGTAGAACTGCTGGTCGATGCCGGCTGCGGGCTTCGAAACGGCCAGCCGGATTTCCTCGGGCTGATTCAGGATCTGCTGCGAAAACTCCCGGATTTTGTTGGGCATGGTGGCCGAGAACAGCAGCGTCTGGCGCTGCTTGGGCAACTGGCGCACAATGTTCATGATGTCATCGGAGAAACCCATGTCCATCATCTTGTCGGCCTCGTCGAGCACTAGGTACTTCAGGTCCTCGAACTTCACGTAGCCCATTTGCATGTGGGCAATAAGGCGGCCGGGCGTGGCAATGATGATGTCGGCGCCGGAGGTGAGGGCGCGCTTTTGCTGCTCCCAGCCTTCGCTTTTGCCGCCGCCATAAATGGCAATGGAGCTAGCTTCTACAAAGTAGCCGAAGCCGGTGACCTGCTCATCAATCTGGGTGGCCAGCTCACGGGTAGGCACCAGCACCAGGGTAGAGGTGGTGCCGTGCTTGGCGTGCGAAATCTTATCCAGGAGCGGCAACAGGTAGGCGGCCGTTTTGCCAGTGCCGGTTTGAGCGCAGGCAATCAGGTCTTTGCCTTCAAGTATTTTAGGAATGGCTTGCTCCTGAATGGGGGTAGCGTTCTGGTAGTTCATGGCGTCCACGCCGGCCAGTAGGTCGTCGTGGAGGTTGAATTCGTGAAATGTCAAGGCGCAGCTTGTTTAAAATGATTGATGGCTGACCTTGCTTTCTGGTCAGCGAACCGCTGTATTGTAATGGGAACAAAGATAGAGGGATTTGGGTGCGACGAGCCACGCAACCTCTTCAATAACCGGTCAGGGCCTAGGTCCGCTATGTTTAAGTACTGTCGAGTCCAAAAAACTACTTTACGTACCCCACCTACGCGTGCAAATGCGCTGCGTTTCATTACCGGTGATGCCAAAACCAGCTTGCGGTAGGCGCTCCCACGCGTGCTCGTGCTACAGAAAGCAAAGTACCCGCCAGTGCTTGCAGGAAAACGGCAGCCATCAACTAAAAGTCATCCGACAACCAAGCTTGCCCATACGGCGTGCCGTTAGATGTAGCGCTTTCACATGATAAGCCAGGAGAAAATAGACCTCAACCTATTAGATAGGTATAATACTAAATCATAATTATCCGTTATTTGACTTCTGAGGCCTGCACTGTTCAGCTTTCTGTTACTTAATCGGCTTTATTCCACGTTTCCCTATCTATGAAAAAGTATTTACTAGGCCTCCTGCTGCTTGCACCGTGGTGCGCCAATGCCCAAGCTCCTGCTCCGTTCGTTATTAAGGGCAAACTGGGTAAGCTAAATGCGCCGGCCAAAGTATATCTGGTGCGCGGAATGACCGTGACGGACTCAGCCACGCTTAAAAACGGAGCTTTTGAGCTGAAAGGCACCGTTGAAGCGCCCGTTATGGCCGAGCTGATTATGCGCCGCAACGGCCGGTTCGGCAGCTTGTTCGGCGCGCTGGGCGACCGTGCCCGCCTCTACCTGGAACCCGGCACCGCGCTTGTAACCAGCCCCGATTCTCTGGCCCACGCTACCCTCACTGGTGGGGCGCTTAATAAGGATTATGCGCGGCTACTTGCCGCCACAGCACCTGCCATTGCGAGTATGCATGCCATTGGGGCAGAGTCTCAGAAGACCACGGAGCAGCAACGCCAAGACCCCGCTTTCCAGGAACAGATGAGGGGCAGGTTTCAAGCAGTCAGCAAGCAGATTGCCCAGGCCCACTATGCTTTCATTAAGGACAATCCTAACACACTAGTTAGCCTTGACGCGCTAATGGGCATGAAGATGATGGATGTGCCGCAATACGCCACCGTAGGTCCTCTCTATGAGGCCTTGAGCCCCGCGCTGAAGAACACGCCTCAGGGCAAAAGATACGGCGAGTTGGTACGAGGGCTGAAAGCCGTAGCTATTGGCGCCCAGGCACCAGACTTCACCCAAAAAACTCCCGACGGCAAAACTATGTCGTTGCACGATTACCGCGGCAAATACGTGCTGGTTGATTTCTGGGCTTCCTGGTGTGGTCCCTGCCGCGAGGAAAACCCTTCTGTGGCCAAAGCCTACGAGGAATACAAGGGGCGCAACTTTGAGGTGCTGGGCGTATCGCTCGATAAAGAAAAGGACCGCGAAAAGTGGATAAAGGCCATTCAGGATGATAAATTGTCCTGGCCGCAGCTATCGGACCTGCGCGGTTGGGAAAACGAAGCGGCGAAGAGCTACCAAGTGCGTAGCATCCCGCAGAATTACTTGATTGACCCTGCTGGCAAAATTGTGGCGGTCAACCTCAAAGGGGCGGAGTTGCGAGCTGCTCTGGCGCAGTATATCAAGTAATCTGGCTACGGTGATAAGCTCCCGTGCGAGATGCCGCATGTATTTCGTTCCGTTAGTGCACAGTTACGTTGCCGCTAGTTCTCTGCCCTGCTCGCGTTTGAAAACAACAGCGTGGCGCCCCCTTCGCATGAAAGCTCTTGCGCTGCTCTGCCTGGGCTGGCTAAGTGCCTCTGCCGCACTAGCCCAGGTAACTGTGGCAACCGACTCTGCTGTGGCCGCGAGGCCAGCCATGGCACCCTCTGAGGCACCTGCTACGGGGCCGCTTACCACCTACGGCTTTGTAGATGGCTATTACGGCTACGACATACAGCACGCACGGGGCAACCAACGTCCTAGCTTCCTGTACTCGCACAACCGGCAGAATGAATTCACGGTGAACAACGCCGTGTTGGGCGTGCGCTATGATAATGGGCAGGTGCGCGGCGCGCTAGGGCTACACGCGGGCACCTACGTCTCGGCGAATTATGCGGTCGAAGACCAGGTATTGAAACACTTGTTTGAGGCCTACGCCGGTTTCCGTCCATTCCAAAAAGCCTGGCTGGATGTGGGCGTTTTCGCCTCGCACATTGGGTTTGAGTCGGCGCTTAGCAAGGATAACTGGACGCTGACTCGCTCCCTGATGGCCGAAAACTCGCCCTACTACGAGGCCGGTGCCCGTTTCACCTATGCGCCTACCCCCAAGCTGACTCTTACCGCCTTAGTGCTCAACGGATGGCAGAATATCCGCGAAAACAACCAAGCCAAAGCCCTCGGCACGCAACTGCAGTGGAAGCCCACCGATAAGCTGGTCGTCAATAGCAGCACTTTCCTAGGCAACGAGCAGCCCGAAGGCCAGCCCAAGCGCCGCCGCTATTTTCATGATTTCTACCTCAGCTACAGCATCACCCAGCGGCTGAGTGTAGCCGGGGTGTTTGATGTGGGCAAGCAGGAGCAGGCCGTTAGTGGCAGCAAAGCCGATACCTGGCACGCCGGCGCCGCCTTTTTGCGCTATCGGTTGGCCGAAAAATGGTCGGCGACGGGCCGGCTGGAGTACTACTATGCCCGGCACGGTGTCATAATCAGAACTGCTTCACCACTGGGCAGCGAGGCCGATTTCAATGTGAAAGCTGCTTCTCTGAACCTTGATTACCTGCCTACTACCAACGTGGCGTTTCGGGTGGAGGGGCGCGTGTTCCAGGGCCGCCAGGATTTCCTGACGGACCGCAACGGCCTACCCACCCGCTCGTACGGCAACCTGACTTCTAGCGTGGCGCTGTCGTTTTAAGCCCGGTTACTGCTCCAGTATTGCCAGCTGCCACCGCAGTTCCTCGGCCCGGATGGGGTAGGGGGCGCCGTGGCGCAGCGTTTGGTACACAGCCTCAAACAAACCAGGGTAATTGCCGCGCGGTGCCGGTATTTCCGTTACGGTTTTAGCGCCAGGGCTGCTTATCGTCGTCAGCGTTCCAATGGAGTCATCCAGGCCATACTGGTCGTCGGTGGGCAGAATGCCTTGGTCGAGTTGAGGTTCCTGCACGTCGGTACGCTGCTTCTGGAACGAGCCTAGCGTGCCGTGCAGCACGTACGCCGGTATGGGCGCGGCTGTGAGCAGGCTGCCCGTCACGAACACGTTCAGGCCCTTGGGGTACGTAAGGTGAAAATGAAAGTAGTCATCGACGCGGGAGCCAGGCCGGTTACTAGCCCGGGTTGTATGCCAAGCCTCGGGCCGCCCAAACAAGCTCAGCGCTTGATCGAGTACGTGCGGGCCTAGGTCGAAGCTAAGGCCGCTGCCCGCCGTTTCCGGGTCTTCTTTGAATACCTTCGTGTTAAGTGCCGCCTTGTACCGATCAAAGCGAAAATGCACCTCTGTGAGCCGCCCCAGTTGGCCGCTTTCTACTACTAACTGCACCAGTTGAAAGTCGCTGTCCCAGCGCCGGTTGTGGTACGCCAGCACGTGCAGGTTTTGCTCCGCAGCCAGGGCTAGTAGCTCGTCGAGTTGCGCGAGGGTAGTGGTAACGGGCTTTTCGATAAGCACGTGTTTGCCCGCTTGCAGGGCCGCGCGGGCCAGCTCGAAGTGGGTATTGTTCGGCGTGTTGATGATGACCAATTCCAGCTCCGGATCAGCTAATAGCTCGGGCACGCTATTGTAGCTGATAATGCCCGGGTAAAAATCGGCGGCTTGCTTGCGGGTGCGCTCTACCACGGCCCGCAGTTGAAACCCCGGGTGCGTAGCCAGAAACGGCGCGTGAAATATCCGGCCCGACATCCCAAAGGCCAGCAGGCCCGTTTGCAGTACGTTGGTCATAATAGAGGCGTGAGTGAGTTGCGGTGACTAGGTAGTCGGCGCCGATAAACCCATACGACGCTACGCCGCGAAGAACCGCAAACAAACGCACAAACTCCCGAATACGCTATGCCCGCCCTCGACCGTTTCTCATCCCAAGCTGATTTGTACGCCCGCTACCGCATTGATTACCCGGCGGAACTCTACGCCTGGCTCTTGCCTCAAGTAACACACCGCGGCCGTGCTTGGGACTGTGCCACCGGCAATGGACAGGTGGCCGTTGTCTTGGCCGAGCACTTTGGGCACGTGGAGGCCACCGACATTAGTACGGCCCAATTAGCGCAAGCTCCGACGCGGGCAAACATCACATACCAAAAATCCCCGGCCGAGCACACGCCATTTCCTGCTCAACATTTCGACCTCATAACAGTAGCGCAGGCGGTGCATTGGTTTGATATGCCGGCGTTTAATCAGGAAGTCAGTCGGTTGCTGCGCCCCGGAGGGGTAGTGGCCGAATGGGGCTACGGCCTCGTGCACATTAGCCCCGAGCTGGACCCGCTGCTCCGCACGTTTTACGCCGATACCATGCGCCCCTACTGGGACGAGAACCGCTGGCACATTGATGATGCGTACGCCCGCCTGCCGTTCCCATTTGCAGGCGTGCAGCAAGCCCGGTTTGCCGTGCACCGCGAGTGGTCGGCGGAGTGGTTTCTGAACTACCTGCGCACGTGGTCGAGCGTAGTGAAATATGAAAAACAGCACGGCCAGGACCCTGTGCTGCTCATTGCCGATGAACTGACTAGGCTGTGGGGACCCGGCGAGCGAAAAGTAGAGTTTCCGGTGTTTGCAAGGCTAGGGCACAAAGACTAAACCGGCAACCGGCGCGTTAGGGCCGAGTATTCATGTAGCCCTATTCATGACGCTTTATCTGAAGGCCCTGGCCCTGTTTTACCGCTCCGTGCTGGTGTACACGCTGCTCGTATCGGGGCTGATTATCGGTTCCTCGTTGCTGCCCAAATTCGGTAACTGGCCGCCCCCGCTAGTACCTGTGCTGCTGCTAAAGCTGCTGACTTTTCCGCCAATTATTTACCTGACCTCCCAGTTTCGGCCGCATCAGTACTGGTTTTACCGTAACCTGCACCTCTCGCCCCGGCAGCTGTGGGGCGGCGTGATGCTCCTGGATGGAGTGCTGTTTGTGTTGCTGGTAATAGTTGCTAGCCTGCTGATTCCATGAAACCCACCTCGCAACCAGGGCCGTGGGTGTTGGAAGCCGATGGCATTCAGCTCGCCTTTGGCCAGCGCGCCCTCCTAACGGATGTGTACCTGCGGGTGCAAACCGGCCAGATTGTGGCTCTGCTAGGCCGTAATGGCAGCGGCAAATCAACTCTGCTCCAAACCGTTTTTGGCTCCCGGTGCGTGCCCGATGCCTCCGTGCGCGTGAACGGCCAGCGTGTAATTCCGGCTTACCAGCAAGCGGGCCTGATGAGCTACCTGCCACAGGCTCCCTTATTGCCCGGTAACCTCACCATCCGACAAGCGGCCCGCCTGCTTGCCGTAGATGCGGAGGAGGCCTTGGCTGGTTTCCCGGAATTTCAGCAGCAAGTGCAGGCTGGGTGCCGGCTCAATGAGCTGTCGGGGGGCGGGGCACGGCTGCTGCAGGTACTGCTGTTGCTGGCGCGCAAGAACCGGTTTTTGCTGCTGGATGAGCCGTTTTCGGGAATTATGCCGGTACATGTGGAGCAACTCGCTAGCCTGATGCAAACGGCCAAGTACCGTACCGGCCTGCTCCTTACCGACCACCGCTATGCCGAGGTGCTGGCGCTGGCCGATGTGGTGTACTTGCTGCACGGCGGGCGCCTGGAAAAACTCCGTGACCCCTGGCCCGAGCTGCGGGAGCGAGGCTACCTAGCGTCCTGAGTTTGCGTTGCGCCTCCTACCTTCGGCCCATGGTCGAACTCTCCCAACAATTACCTCTTGCCGGCCTGCGGGTGCTGGAGCTGGCAACGGTGCTGGCTGGCCCCCAAGTCGGGCAGTTTCTGGCTGAACTAGGGGCCGACGTACTCAAGGTTGAACCGCCCATCGGCGACGTAACCCGCACCTGGCGCACCCCGGCTGAGGACCCAGACACGTCTGTATCGGCGTACTTTTCGTGTGCTAATTGGGGCAAACAAAGCCTGGTGCTGGACCTTACTACCCCCGCCGGCCGCACCGAGGTGCATCGGTTGGCGGCTACCACCGACCTAGTGCTGGCTAGCTACAAACCCGGCGACGCCGAGAAACTGGGCGTCGACTACGCCACCCTGGCGGCCCTGAACCCGCGCCTGATTTATGGCCACATCACCGGCTACGGCCCCGAGGCTCACCGCGCCGGCTACGATGCCGTGTTACAGGCCGAAACGGGGTTTATGCACCTTAACGCTGCCGGGGCAGGGCAAGAACCCCAAAAAATGCCCGTAGCGCTAATTGATCTGCTTACCGCGCATCAGCTGAAAGAAGGCCTGCTAACGGCGCTGTACCAGCGTGAGCGGACGGGGCAGGGTGCGCTAGTGCAGGTGTCGCTTTGGGAGAGTGCCTTAGCCTCACTAGCCAACCAAGCCGCCACCTACCTTGTCACGGGCCACGATCCGAAGCCTATGGGCTCTGGGCATCCTAGCATTGTACCGTATGGGACGGTGTATGAAGCGGCGGATGGCGTACGGCTACTGCTGGCCGTGGGCGCCGACCGTCAGTTTCAGCACCTGTGCGCGGTACTAGGTCGGGCGGAATGGGCAACCGATGCGCGTTTTCAAACCAACACCAACCGGGTAGCGAACCGAGTAGAGCTGGAAGCCATGCTGCGCCAACGGATTTCGGAAGTAGCGGGGGCGGAGTTGCTGGCGGCGCTGGAAAAGCTGGCTGTACCGGCGGGAGCGGTACGCACGGTAGGAGAGGCCCTTGGGCAAGCGTCGGCCCAAGCCATGCTGTTGCCCGCTACCCCGGAGTTTCCGCACTCTGGCTTGCGCACCGTAGCGTTCCGAAGTAACTCATGGCCAGCGGCTAAGGAGCTGCTTCCGCCGCCCAAGCTGGTGCCTCCAGCGGTGAGTTAATAGGATGTAGCCGGGAAGATCAGGGAATTGCCAAGACAGAAGATGCATTGGTCGAAACATGCGCCGGTAAAACTCAGAACTGGTTATTTTGCGTAAGTGACAGTTTGCGCCCGGTTACTACCTAGGGCCACCTGCTCTTTTCGTGCCCGTGTGTGGGCTTTTTCATAGCATTGAACTTCATGGACGAAACGCTCAATAGCCACTCTACTTCTGCTAGCTCTTCGCACACCGAAGAAAGTACGCACGCTACCACTGGTAGCCCCAATACGGATGGGCAGCGCCCAAATGCCCCCGGCGAGCCCGCACCAACTCCCGAAGACCGCCTCGATCTGATTTTTGAGGGCCTGAAACAGAAGTCGTCGGCCAAACAAGCCATTTACCGCAACACGCAGGCCACCTTTGCCATGCTGCGCAAGGTGTCGCAGGAGCTGGTGGTGGAGCTGAGCCGCAAAATCACGCCCGTCGACTCGACGGTAATTATCGAGTACCGGCCCGTAAACGAGATGGAGTTCCACATTCGCTTCTCCGGCGACCTACTGGTGTTTGTGCTGCACTCCAACATCGTCACCTTCCCCGATGACTACGGTCCCATGGCCACCAAGTACGTGGAAGAAGACTTCCGTCGCCGGTTTTTCGGGCACATTATGGCCTATAACTTCATGGCCGACAGCATCAAATACCAGCGCATGAACGACCCCGGCTACCTAGTAGGCCGGTTGCTGATCAACATCGACAACCACTATTTTCTGGAAGGCGTGCAGCAGCTAGAACTGCCTGACAACGACATGTCGGACAACCCCGTGACGGAAGACGGCCTCAAGCTGTTCGTAGAAAGCGCCATGATTGCCGCCGTAAACAACGACCTGATTGCGCCGCCGCTGGAAGACATCCAGAAAATTAACGTGAAGCAAAAGCTGGAAAACCAGCAAGTCAGCCGCCCCCGCAAAGTCGGCTTCAGCTTCTCCAACGAGCAGGATCATCACCCCATCAACATCGACGGCCTGCCCTACTAGGGTACTATCTGGCGCAAAGCCATAAAAGAGAACAGTCAGCCTGAGCATTGCCCAAGCTGACTGTTCTCTTTTATAACTACTGCGTTAGCGGCGCGAGTAACCTACTTTCTCGCGCACTTTATTCAGTACTTCCGAGCCGTAAGCCTGGGCTTTGCGGGCGCCTTCAGCCAGGCGCTTGTCTACCTCGGGCAGGTTGTTCATGTAGAAGTTGAACTGCTCCCGCTCCGTGGCAAAGCGCTGCACAATCAGTTCATAAAGAGCCGTTTTGGCGTGGCCGTAGCCGTAGCCGCCGCGCAGGTAGTTCTGGCGCATTTCCTCCGTCTGGGCCGGCGTGGCCAGCAGCGAGTACAGCTTGAATGTCGTGTCCGTGTCGGGGTTTTTCGGCTCCTCCAGCGGCGTGCTGTCCGAGACAATGCTGCGGATGGTTTTCAGCAGCGATTTGTCATCGGCGAAGATGTCGATGATGTTGCCGTAGCTTTTGCTCATCTTCTGCCCATCGAGGCCCGGAATAGTCATCAGCTCGGCATCTACGCGGGCCTGGGGCAGCACGAAGGTTTCGCCGTAGCGGCCATTGAAGGCTGAGGCAATGTCGCGGGCAATTTCCAGGTGCTGAATCTGGTCTTTTCCCACGGGAACAACCTCGGCATCATAGAGCAGAATATCGGCCGCCATCAGCACGGGGTACGTGAACAAGCCTGCATTTACGTCGGAAAGCCGGTCGCTCTTGTCCTTGAACGAATGCGCGTTGGCTAGCATCGGGTAGGGCGTAAAGCACGAGAGGTACCACGTCAGCTCCGTTACCTGCGGCACATCCGACTGGCGGTAGAACAGGTTTTTCTCGGTATCGAACCCACAGGCCAGCCACGCCGCAGCTACGGCATAGGTGTTTTGGCGCAGCAGCTCCGCGTCGCGCACTGTGGTGAGGGAGTGCAAGTCAGCAATGAAGTACAACGACTCATTGGCTGCGTTTTTCGACAGCGCAATGGCCGGAAGAATGGCGCCGAGCAGGTTGCCCAAATGCGGGCGGCCCGTGCTCTGAATGCCGGTAAGAATGCGGGACATGTAGTTTACTTTGAATTACGCGTTATCGGCTTTTAAGGAGCCTGTCGGAGCAGAAAGTGAATAAGTGCTTATCTAAAAAAGCATTACACACTTACATCAGCGGCCGCTTCCTGCTGCAGCTCCACGGTTTCCTCTTTTCCTAGGTAGCGGTCGATGAGAAAGTGGGCTAGGTACAGCACAGGCGTGAGCAGAATAGCTGCCGCGAATTTATACCAGTAATTGGTGTTGGCCACGCTCAGTACCTGATCAAAAGTCCAGTTGCCAAATACATAGAACGCCACGAACAATACCACAAACGAATCGACGAGCTGGGAAACCAGTGTAGAGCCCGTGGCCCGCAGCCATACGTAGCGCCCGCCTGCTACCCTTCTAAACCACTGAAAGATGGACGCATCCAGCACCTGCCCGATAATAAAGGCCGTGATGGAGCCCAGAATAATGCCTAGGCCCTGCCGGAAAATGCTCTGGTAGGCAAACTCAATATTAAAGGGCTGGCCCTGGGCATCCTTGCTGTTCACATCGAGCCAGAATTGGGCCGGCGGCAGCTTAGTGGTAGCCAGAATCACGAGAAAAGAATACAGAATCAGGCCCACGGTCAGGAAGCTGACGCGCAGCACGCCCTGCCGCCCAAAGTACTCGTTGATGATATCCGTGGTAACAAACACCACCGGCCAAATGATAACGCCGGCGGTTAAGTTGCCGGGCAGACCTAGCAACGCATCGACCGAGAAAATCTTGACGCCAATGATTTCGGCCAGTAGCGCATTTACAATGAAGATGCCGCTGAGCACCAGATACAGCTGCTGCTTTTTGTGCGTAAACGATTGGGCCATAGAAGACAAGTAAAACGGACGGCGCGGCAGGCGTGCCACGGCGGCGCGAGTTTTCGGAACAACAACCAGAACCAGACGACAGAGTTATTCCGCTATGCTTACCTGTAGCCCTTCTACCGCCAGTTCCGTCCACTCAAACATGGTTTTGGCCTCGGCCAGCAACGGCGTCAGGTCGCGGTAGCGGGAGGAGAAATGCCCGATCAGGAGGCGGTGCACCTGGGCGCGGCGGGCCAGCAAACCAGCCTGGCGGGCCGTGGAGTGGTGCGTAGCCAGAGCCCGTTCGCGCAGGTCATCGGCAAAAGTAGCCTCGTGATACAGCAAATCAACACCACGTACTAAGTCGGCCAGGCTTTCCGTGTAGAGCGTATCGGAGCAGTAGGCGTAGCTGCGAGCGTGTTTGGGGTTGGTAGTTACGGCAGCATTCTGCACCTGCACCTGGCCCAGGTCATCGAGCACATCTTCGCCGAGGGTGAGGGCATTAAGCTGGGCAGGGGTGAGGCCGGCCGGCAGGCGCTCGGAAAGCAGGCGCCGCCGCTTGGGCTTCTCACGGAATAAGTAGCCGCAACACGGAATCCGGTGTCGCATGGGCAGCGTGTGTACCGTCAGGTTTTTGTCCTCAAAAATCTGGACGTGCTGGGTGGGGTCAACGGGCGTAAACTCCAGCTCAAAGTTGAGGTGGGTGTAAGAATGCCGGAACTGCGTGGTTAGCACTTCATCCAGGCCCGGAGGGCCAAACAGGCGGAGGGGCTCCGTGCGGCCATTCAGGTGCATGGTGCCAAGCAGCCCAAACAATCCAAAAAAATGGTCGCCGTGAAGGTGGCTGATAAAGATGGTGTGGAGGCGCTGATGCCGGATTTTGTGCTCCATCAGCCGGCGCTGGGTGTCTTCCCCACAATCAATCAGGTACTGAGTGCCGCTCACCGTTAGGACCTGCGCCGTGTGGTGGCGGTCCATGAACGGCGTGGCCGAGGCACTACCCAGAATTTTCAGCTCAAACTCCAAAACCGGCGGTACGCTTCTTTTAGTGAGAGGAAAGCAGAGTGCAGCACAAGGCGGCTACCTGCTGCCGGAAAACAACAGAAAAGAAAAAGCTGCTGGCTGGTAGCTGTCAGCACGAAAACTAACAACCAACAGCCAACAGCTAGCAGCTTACAAAAAGCTATTCTTTGCTGGTCAGGTCACGCTCAATGGCGTGCAGGAAAATGCGGTCAATCCCTTCTTCCACAGTTGGCAGAATGTGCAACACCGACTCGAGCTTCGAGATGGTAATGAGCTTCATTACATGGTCTTGCAGGCCCGTGAGCACTAACAAACCGCCGGTAGAGTTGCACAGCCGGTTGGCAATCAGGATAGAGCTGAGGCCCGACGAATCGGTGTACTTTACGTTGCTCAGGTCCAGAATCAGGTTGTTAATGCCCTCGGCATTTAGCTTCACGAATTCCGACTTCAGATCAGGCGCGACGGTGGTGTCGAGCTTCTTTTCATCAATCGTGATGATCGTGTAGGTTTCTTTTTTATCTATGGAATACTTCATACCGCAGGTCATTCGGTGGTTATGGGAGTTACGAAGGTAACAAAAAAACTATTCGTTGGTGAACAGACGATGAAGGAGTGAAAAACTGACACAAGGCTGCTTCACGGGTGTTTTTGATTTCGGATTCCAAAGGTCAGGCTGCTCCAAGTGCTCTGCCAGTCAGTTTCTTGCCTGGCAGGCGCCGCGGTAATCCGGACGGTGCTAACCAAGTATTCACCGTGCCCGGATATACGAAACAGCACCCGCCCGTTTTGGTTACTGCGAAGTTTGCTTACTAGTGTGTGCGCCGTCGCGCCCTTGCGCCGCCATAGCGCTAACTGCTGACCGGCCACCGGCTTTCCTTCGGCCAGTACCCGCACGGTAAGCGCCGCATTGGGTGGCAGGGTTAGTGGGTTTTGCTCAGGTAGCAATTCCAATGGTAATCCTACCGGCCGGGACCACGTGCGGACCGTGTCGGGGAGGTGCTCAGGGCTCCCAACGTGCACCAGCGTTTTGGCGCAGCGGCGGTACGCTTCGCGGCCGGGGGTAGCGGCCTCACCGCGCTGCTCGCGTAAGGCCAGCGCGTAGTCCAGCCCTTCTTTCTTTAAATACGCCGTGAACTCCGGAGCCGGGAGCGTACTCAAGACCTCTGTGGTAGCAAGGGCCACCACGTGGGTGCCGGGCTGCTGAAACGTGAGCGTGGTACTTAGCGTGTCGGGGGTTGGCGCAAGAGAAGGGGGTAGCAGATTATGGGCTGGCTGTCCCGGCGCGAGGTGGAGCAGGCACACCAAGCGGTTGCGCTGGCCGGGCCAAGTACTACCCTGAAAGTTTTCGCCAATCAGCCGCCGCACATGCACCTTGGTGCCAGGCGCCACGAAAAACCGGGCCGGCTCCAGCCAAAACTCACGGGCTACCGCCTCGGCCCCTAGCAGGCAAATAGCAGTAAAGGCCGCAGTACGGGAAGCAACGGAAACAGAGTGCATGGGGCAGCAGGTAGGCTAGCCAAGTTACAAGATGATGGCATAAGTGAAAAAAAACAGGTAGAAAGCCAACAATACGGTTGAGTTATCGGTAGTGAAGTAAGTTGTTTAATATTTCACCCAAAAAAGTTAAACAAAATGAACTCTTTTTCAAGAAAATGGTCGATTCTGCGAGTGCTGGCTTTATGGCTATGCGGTCTAACTACTGTTAGCCTATCTGCCTGCGACGACGACGAGGACACTCTGACCAACAACCCCTCGCAGAACATTGTGCAGGTAGCCCAGGGCAATGCCTCGTTTAGTACACTAGTGGCGGCCGTCACAAAGGCCAACTTGGGTACTACCCTCAGCGGCACCGGGCCATTCACGGTATTTGCGCCCACCAATGATGCTTTCGCGAAGCTGGCGCCGCCCTTTAATAATGCCGCCAACATCACGGCCATTACCAACCAGGCTCAAATCGACCAACTGCGGGGCATCCTGCTCTACCACGTGGTAGGGGCCAGTCTGCCGGCTTCTGATATTCCGACCGGGGCTAGTAACCGTACTACTGCCCGGCCCGCCAGCACGGTGGGTGGCGCGGCCATCAACGATAACACACTGTATATAACCAAAAACACGACCGGCGTTTTCCTTAATGGAAGCACCCGCGTAGTAACTGCCGATGTAAGCGCCAGCAACGGCGTTATTCATGCCATTGACAACGTACTGATGCCGCCTTCGCAAACAATTGCCGGGCTGGTAGTGAGCAGCGCCAGCAGCACCACAGCGCCTGAGTTTACATTGCTTCTGGAAGCGCTACAGCGCCCTGCCGCGGCAGCCATTCTGGCCGCAGCGGGCAGCTCCAGCGCGAACGTAACGGTGTTTGCTCCTACTGATGCTGCTTTCCGCGCCTTGCTAGGTACGGCTCCGCTGAGCTCCGTATCGGATGCTGATCTGACCGCTATTCTGTCGCGCCACGTAATCACATCGGGCCGCGTTTTCTCTTCTGATCTGGCACCGGGCACGGTAGCTACACTGGGCGGTAACGTAACAGTAGCGGCAGCCGGTAACGGCTTTACCGTACGAGGCGGCACCGGCACAGCGGCCACTATTACTGCAGCCAACTTGCTTGCCACCAATGGGGTAGTGCACGTAATCAACCAGGTGATTCAGCCCTAGTGAGCGGTAATCGGCACTACGCTCCATACCGCCTTCAATAAAAAACAAGCCCGGTCCTGCGTTGCAGGGCCGGGCTTGTTCGGTTTAGCGCTAATAGCAACCTAGTATTCTATTCCCGTTCCAGGGCTAGGGTATAGGCGCGGTCGTAGTGTACGCGCAGGTTTTTCCAGTCGAAGAGCTCGGCGGAGCTTTCCACGTTGTTGCGCTGCATAATTCGCTCGCGGCGGTTGAGCTGCACAAACTGCCAGAGCATTTCGGTAAGCTCTTCGGCCGCTTCATCGAAGCTCTTTTCCTGGCGCTGCACCACAAATATGCCTTTGTCTTCGTGGTTGGGCACGGTTTGCATCACGTAGTCGCCGAAGCCGGAAAGGTCAGACGTAATGGCTGGTACGCCGCGCGCCACGCACTCCAGCGGCGTGTAACCCCAGGGCTCGTAGTAGCTCGGGAAAATTCCTAGGTGGCAACCGCGCACAAACTGTCCGTACTCCATCCCGAACAGGGGCGAGGTGGGCGACACGAAATCAGGATGATACACGATTTTCACCCGGTCGTGCTGGTTGTTTACTAGGTTGGCCCGGCGCACAAAGTTCAGGATGTCGTCGTTGGCATCGTCTACCAGGTTGTGCGTGATGACGGGCGGCAGGTTGGTGGTCTTCCAGCTTTGCAGCGTACGGCGGTAGCGCAGTTTCCAGTAGTCGTCCACCATGCTGCTGAGGTCGGGCAGGCGGTGGTCGGTGCTGGCGGAGGCGGCATAGAACAGCCGCTCGCCCACCTGCCGCTCAATGGCCTCGCAGGTGGCCTGCACCTCATCCAGAATGGCGCGGCTTTGCAATACTTGCGGGTTGATGCTGTGGAACGGGCGCTTCGTGATAAAGAACATCACAATATTGCCTTCCAGCCCGCTTTGCTGCAGGCGGTAGTTCAGGCGGGCCAGTGCCTCCAAAGTCAGGTCGAAGCCTTTATTGTGGTACTCGTAGCGGCCGCTCGTGAACAGGTACAGCGTGTTATCCAGATCAAAAGAATAGCTCTGGAAAAAGTGCGCCATCACGAACTCGTGAATCTTGGTTTTGTACTGCTGGTGCAGGTTCTGGAACTCGTGCAGGGCCACAAACCGCTCAATGTTGAGGCCGTTGGGCAGCACCGCATCCGGAATCCGGTCGAGCAGATAAATGCACTCGCGCACCGTCAGCTCGCTTACCGTAGTAAAGACGTGGGCGCCGTGCGCGGCAGCGCGCTCCATCGTCACGGCCGGCTCAATGTTAAAGTGCCGCGCTTCCTGCTGCCACTCCACCTGCATCAGGTGGTCGTAGAAGTTGGGGTCGTTCATGGCCAGATAGCGGCCTAGCAGCGTGGCGTGGGTAGTAAATACCAGGTGCAGCGGCACTTGGTCGCGGCGCAGGGCCGGAATAGCCACGCCCGTCATCCACTCATGGAAATGCGCTACCAGGCGCTGCGGCGGCACTACCTCCGCGGCCAGAATTTCCAGGAAGGTTTTTGCCAGGTCGCCGAAGGCCACTACCTGGTGCAGCAAATCGTCACCGTCGGGCATCGGAACATGGTGGTCGTTCCAGAGGTCGGATTTGATTTGGCCAAGGCGCGGGTAGGCCTGAAACGGATTGATGAGCACCACACGGGGGCGGCCCGTTACCAGCCAAATGCCCATGCACACATCGAAGCCGCGGCGGCGCATTTCGCGCACGGCCCCGGCAAACGGATCGGTGAGGCTGGCCATCTGGTGGTCGTCGTAGGGCTCAAACTCACCCTGGGCCTGGTTGGCGAAATACGGGCCTAGCAGGCAATACCGGTCGTCCCAGCCTTGCACAGTGGCGGGCACTTTGCTGCGGATAACAGTATAAATACCTCCCACCTGATTGCAGACTTCCCAGGCTACTTCCACGAGCAGGGCGTCCGGAGCAATTGGTTCGGGGGTAGGGAGAGGAACTTGCATAGCGTGGGAATTGGGCGAGTGGGCAAGATAGGCTTCTGGCGGTGTTTGGCTAGCGTTTTCCTACGGGATGCGCTAAAAAAAGTGGGGTTTGCCCAGTGAACTGCTTTTTACAGCACTACACTAGGCAAACCCCAAAGCCAAACCTGCCGCAGCGGGTACGCTAGCTTGGCTCTTGCGAAATAATCAGCACCGAATACGGCGCTAGGCCAAACGTGCCATGAAATGGCTGGTCGTCATATACACCTTCTTCCGCCTGGGTGTCCATGCTCTCAAAGTTGCCAAACTCCTGGTCGTAGCCTTCCCAATCGGAATTGAAGCGTACGCGCCAGTGGCCGCCCCTAGGCAGCCCAATGGTGTAAGCCGGGTGGGCAGTATCGGCAAAGTTGCAGAGCACCACCGTTGTGTCGCCGGGGCCGCCTTGGTCGCGGCGGATGTAGGCCACAATTTTATCCTCGTTGTTGAGATGCGAAATATCGATGCTCTGGCCCATCAGGCCGCGAGTATTCCCATCGAGGTTGCGCCGCAGCCGAATCAGGTCGCGGTACAGGTGCACCAGGCCCGCGTGCTCCTCGGCGCGGCTCCAATCCAAGGGCTGGTCGTCGGAGAAGGAGCCATCAGCTAGCATCGTCTGGCCCTGAAAAATCATCGGGATGCCGGGGGCAGTAAACACCAGAGCTGCCCCTAGGGTAGAGCGCTTTTTCGGAAACCACGAGGTAGCATTGCCGGGCATAATTTCCTCCGTAACGCGCGCTTTGCCGTTGGCTACCTCATCATGCGATTCGGTGTAGATGACGCGCTGAAATGCATCGCCGTTGTAGGAATAGCTCAGCGCTTTGGCCACTTCTTCCATGTTGCGGTCTTCGTCGTTGGGCGTCACAAGGGACTCGCGGATGGGGTACACAAAGGCCGCATCCCACTGCGCCGAAAAGCCCTGGCCATCTTCCTCCGGCGACTTGGTGATGTACTCATTGCCCTGCAGGTCTTCGGCAATGGTAATCTTCCAGGGCATCCGCTCCCGAATTTCCTCGTTGATCCACTTCATCAGGCTCCAGCCATCGGGCAGATCGTGGGAAGGGTCGTTGGTGCCGTGCACGTTGCGGATGTGCGAGATAGAGTCGCAGCGCAGCCCGTCCACCCGGAACTCTTCCAGCCACATCAGGGCATTGTCGCGGATATAGCGGCGCACGGCTTCGCGACCGTAGTCGGGGCGGTTGTGGCCCCAGGGCGTTTCGGCGCGCCAGTCGTTATAGAAGTAAATGCCGCCGCCGTCGTTTTCAGCCCAGCCATCAAACTGCCACAAGTCTAGGTCGCCGGGCCCGAAGTGGTTGTACACCACATCCAGAATAACAGCAATGCCGCGGCGGTGCGCCTGCTTGATAAACTCCTTGAAGGCCACCGGCCCGCCGTAGTCTATTTCAATAGCAAAGGGATGAGCCGGATTATACCCCCACGACAAGCTGCCCGGAAATTCCGTAGCCGGCATAATTTCTACGGCGTTGATACCGAGGTCCTGCAGGTAATCGAGCTTTTCAATGGCATCATGAAAGGTGCCGGGGCGCGTTGGGTCGGGGGCGTGAAAGGTTCCAATGTGCAGCTCGTAAATTACTAGCTCGTTCCAGGCCGGCATCTGAAACTGGTCGTCTTCCCAGTCGAAGCTATGAGTAGGCACCACCGAGTTGCCGGCCGAGTGCGTGACTTCGCGGGCATACGGGTCGTTGCGGGTTAGCTTGCCCGAGGGGGTAGTGAGGTGGAACTTGTACTCAGTGCCAGGACCAAGCTCCGCAAAATCGGCGGCCCAGTAGCCGTCATTTTCATGGGCGAGCGGGTGGGTACTAGGGTCCCAGGAATTGAAAGGCCCAACTAGCGCTACAGCCGTAGCGGCAGGTGCCCAAACTCGAAAAGTAGTGCCTTGGAGGTGCGGTAAAGCGCCCATACCATCCTGTAAGGTGGTACGGGGTAGAGCAGAAGCAGTTTTAACCATTGTAATTCAGAAGAAAGGAGCATAAAGCTCGACAACTGACTCATACTGCTTTTCACGAGTTTTAGTTATCGATGCCTATTCCTTGCCGCTGGTGTGCCCGCACCAGAAGTCTACACACGCTTTCTACTGACATTTCAGGAGCACATGCTCCTTATGTAGTATCCGACTGCTCCTGCACGTTCTGCTGAACGGATTCAATGCATCTCACTCGCATGGTTGGAATTTCTAGGTCAACATCAGCCAAGCAACATGCTTCGGCTGCTGGCCTGATGCGCCAACTGCTCCGCAGGATGTTTATAGATGATTAATAGCAATTTTCAGGTACTGCCTAACCTACATCTGCCGGGGCTCTGGCAGCTAGTGGTTTACCTTCGACTGCTTTCTGCTATCCGGTAGCGGCTATCAATAGCCAGGCACTTTCTTAACATGAAACTACTAGCTTTCGATGAACGAAGAGCCCATGTGGGTAGTTATATCTAAAATCCGGAAATTGCCCCTGGTAAATCACTTACCAGCACCTTGAAATTGGGCCTAGTGCCAGCTGAAGGCCTCTATGTTGGCTTTGCCTATGTGGGGCCGTTGCTTCGGATTTTAGCTGATTACCTGTTGTAGTACCTCTACTTTTTTGCCTCGTGCCTCGTCCCAAACCTGTCATTTACGGCCTGTATTCCTGGACGCCCGACTACGGGCTGAGCTACATTCATCCTGCCAACCGCCGCACCTTTGAGTGGCTGGAACCGGTGGGTAAACTATTCGAGAAAATCGACGAAACCGACGACTGGATCTTGCTCCGCTATGATGAGCAGCAGTTTAAAGTCAGCCGGGAACTGTTCAAGGAGTTGTACGGCAAGCCTCCGTTCAGCTTTGGTGACCTAGTGAAGGAAGTAAACCCCGCCCCGGGCCAGCCGCCGCATCAGGGCCAGATTTCAGATGTATACTGGGATGAAGCCGCCGACAAAGCCCGTTTTCAGATTGTGGAGAAGAAACGCAAGCTCAAGCGTGTGTTTGAGGCTGAGGAGTTACAATTTGTGTAACTCCGTTGGGCCCAACGCAAGAGGCCGCGAATCATGTGATTCGCGGCCTCTTGCGTTGGTGGGCGCCTAGGTCAGATGCTAGGCTACACCCCGATGGCAATGCCCACCACTACGGCCACGGCTCCTAGTAGCAGCAACGCTAGGTAGAGGGGGAGCGCAAACTTCCACCACTCATCAAAGCGCACGCCGCAAGCGGCCACAATAGCCATGAGGGCGCCATTGGTGGGCGTGATAAGCTCGCAGAGGCCGGCACCGTATTGGTAGGCCAGCACCGTAACCTGCCTCGAAAGGCCAATGAGGTCGGAGAGGGGCACCAGCAGCGGCATGGTCAGGACGGCCTGGCCGCTCACGCTGGGCACGGGCAAGTGCAAAGCGGTGTGTACACCCATCATGCCCAGGGCCGCGACCCAGGCGGGCAATCCGGCCAGCGGCGCCGACATGCTGTTGACGATGGTATCGACGATTTGGCCCTGCTCCAGCACTACAAAAATGGCCCGGGCAAACCCAATCAGCAAGGCCGAAAAGGCAATGTCGCGAAAGCCGGCAATAAAGCCCTCGGCCGTGCCCGTAAGGCCCAGCCCACCTACTAGGCCCGCCACTACCCCCAACGCAAAGAACAAGGCGGCCATCTGCTCGAACTCCCAGCCTAGCTGCAGTACTCCGTAGGCAAAGAAGGCAAACCCCCCAAACAGCAACGCCAGTACCACGCCGTGGTTGCGGCCCTGAGCAGCGGCCCCGGGTTCGGAGGTTTCAGCTGTTTCGGGGGCTAGGCGATGACGCACGGCGTAGCGCACGGTGCCACCAATCCAGATGGCCAGGGCCAGCACCAGAAACACCATCCGGAAGGCACCACCCGAAAGCAGGGGCAGTTGCGCCAGTTTTTGGGCAATGCCCACCTGAAACGGGTTTAAGGGGCTGAATGCTGCACCAACCGCCGCCGAGCCAATACTAACCGCCGCAGCCGTGAGGGTAGGGTAGCCAATGCGGCGCATCAGAATCAGCAGCACCGGCACCAAAGGCACGATTTCTTCCTGCATATTCTCCAGCGCGCCCATGGTGGCAAATAGCACCGAGATGATGGGAATCACGATGGCCTCGCGGCTCCGAAACTTGTTGAGCAGCCAGTCGACGCCCTGGCGCAATGCACCGGTCAGGTCAACTACCGTGAAGGCACCGCCGGCCAGAAACACCAGAAAAATAACCGAGGCCGCATCTACCAGTCCTTTCGGGATATCGACAATGGCTTGCAGGGGGCTGACGGGTGAGGCAGGCACGCGGTGGTAAGAGCCGGCCACTACTACCTCGCGGCCGGTAGCAGCATCGGCGTGGCGCTCAAACAGGCCGGCGGGCAGTACGTAGCTGAGGGCACATGCCAGCAGGATAAACCCCACCAGCAACACTAGCGGGTGCGGAAAGCGAATCGATTTCATGCCGCGAAGATGGTGAAATTGTGAGACGAGGAAGGCATGAAAGCGCTTGCTGGTGTGCTGGGGCCTAGTACGCTCTGGCTTGGTCATTCACCTTTTCGCTACATCGGAACCGCTGGGGTGTACCTTCGGGTTATGGAAGCCGCTCATGAAATACGCCGAATTTAAACAGCTGCACATGTACCGCCAGGCTGAGCACCTACGCCAGCACGGCCACCTGCTGGCCGAGCGCCGCCAGGACAGTTTCCGCCTGCGCCTGTTTGCAGCCGGCGACTTCTATGCGGAGGAATGGTGTGAGTGGGACGAGGAGCGTATTCTCTTCATTCATCTGTTTCAGCACCCGGCCGGCCTGCGCGACTACCTCGACGGAATCAGGCTGCCGGAAGAACTGTAGGGATGCTATCTTGAAGCCTCGACCCTATCAGAACACGTGGGTCTGGTGCCGAACTGACACACGTATTGGCCTTTTACGTTTGAGCAACCTGAGCACTTATACCGCTTTGAGTAAGTAGTACTGGCAGAAAATGTAATAGCCGCCGTCTACTGCTGTTGAGGCAGCATAAGTATTTCGAGCTGCATATGCAGTAAATCCTATATTGAGGCGTGAAATCTTCCCGCTTCCTTCCGTTGCTACTGGCGCTCATCAAATTTGCCACTAGCTACCTGCTGGCCAGCCACGCCTACGAACTACACCGCGACGAGTACCTGTACCTCAACTACGGCCACCATTTGGCCTGGGGCTACCTAGAGGTGCCCCCGCTTACTGCGCTGCAAAGCTGGATTACCCTGGCCCTGGGTGGTGGCTGGTTTTGGGTGAAGTTCTGGCCTATTCTGTGGGGTAGCCTGACCATATATGTGGTGGCGCGGGCCGTGCAGCGCATGGGGGGCGGTACCTGGGCGGTGCTACTGGCGGGAGTCTGCTACCTCAACAGTGCGTTTTCACGAGTCAACTTCCTGTTTCAGCCCAATTCCTTCGAATGTTTTGCCTTTACGCTGGTATGCTACTTGCTAATTTGCTTTCAGGAGCGGTCGGCGGCGCGCTACCTCTATAGCGTAGGCTTGGTGTTAGGACTGGCGCTGCTAAACAAGTACACGACACTGTTCTTTATTGCGGCGCTAGGGGTTGGAATTCTGGCAACTCCACTGCGGCGCGTGCTGGCCACGCGCGCATTTTGGGGAGGTGCGGGCCTAGCGTTGCTGCTCTGGCTTCCCAATCTGGTGTGGCAGCTTACCCACGACATTCCGTTTCTGCACCACATGCAGTTGCTACAGGAAAGCCAGCTAGTAAATGTATCCGTAGGCGATTTCTGGAAAGACCAGATGCTGATGTGTTTCCCAACGTTGCTGGTGTGGCTGGCAGGCATCGGGGCATTGCTGCTAAGCCAGCGGCTGCGGCCCTACCAGGCAGTGGGCATTGTGTACTGTACCGGGCTGTTGATATTGACGGTGCTGCACGGCAAAAGCTACTACGCCCTGGGCTACTACCCCATTCTGTTTGCGGCGGGCGCGGTGTGGTGGGAGCACCAGCTTCAGCGTGTGCCCCGCGTGGCCGCAGTGCTGCGGCCCGTGTTTCTGGTAGTTCCGTTTCTGGCCAGTATTCCGGTGCTGCCGTTTCTGTTTACGCTGTACTCACCGGGCCGCATGGTGGAGCTTGGTAAGAAGTACCGCGACCTTGGTTTGTTGCGCTGGGAAGATGGCCGCGACCACCCACTACCTCAGGACTATGCCGACATGCAGGGCTGGCAGGAAATGGCCGACAAAACCTGGCAGGCCTACCAAAGCCTACCCGCTGCTACCCGCGCCCACACCCTCATCCTGACGGCCAATTACGGGCAGGCCGGCGCCATCAACTACTTTAACCGAAGCCGGCCTATGCCGTCAGCCCAGAGCTTCAATGGCAGTTACCTGTTTTGGTTTCCGGCGGCCGCTGTGCAAACCTGGCAGCACATCCTTATCATCGACGACGAGCCCGATGACTTGCAAGCGCACTTCCAGGAGTTTTGCCGTTTTGACGAAGTCCGGAACCCATACGCGCGGGAGCAAGGCACGGCCATTGTGCGGTGCTCAGGTCCTGATGCGGCCATCCGGAGGCAGATAACGCAGGAACACCAAGAGGCACTGGCCGAGTGGGGCGACTTTCAGGACCACTAAAAAGGCCCGCCAAACGGTTGGCGGGCCCTGAAGGGGTAGTACCAGAGAACTGCCTAAAGCACTAAAGGTTACTCGCGTTCTACGTCCACAATTTCCTCTTTCTCCAGCATAATCTTCAGATCGTAGCGGGTAAGCTCAACGGGGTCGGCGGCAAAGTTCTCGGGCTTGTTGAGCTCCTCCACGTTGGTTTCGTTTTCCATTTCGTAGTTATTGGCCAGCAGCTTTACGCTGTTGCCGGCCACCTCGTGCACCTTCATTAGGGAGTAATGGCCGTTTTCGGTCCGGATGTGGTACAGGTCGCCTTTGTGCGGGGCCGTAATAAGCGTTTGATTTTGCTCCCGGTTTTTGCTGCCCACCACTAGGCCCCAGCCCACGATTAACACTACCAAGCCCAACCCGGCAAAGTGCCACAGCGGCACTTTAGCATTTTGCTTCACGCCCTCAAAAGCCTGTTTCAGGCTTGGTTCCATCTGTTTGGGCTCCAGCACCTGCCGGCAGTGGCCACACTCCGAGGCGCCGGTCTTGCCAATCGGGAACAACGGAATCCAGTAGACGTGCGCATAGCGTCCAAATACGCTGACGCGCAAACTGTCAGGAGTAGCACAATGGCTGCAGGTGCCGGCCACCGGCTCGGTAAGAAGGTGAGAAGCTTTGGAACCGTAAATAATCATAAAGCAAGCATAGATGATGTGAACAGGCCAGGGCTACCCTAAGAATAACCCTACTGCAAGCAGTACGGATGGCTACCAGGAAGCACGGCAGTTGAGCGGGTAATATTCGGAAATATATATGGAATTCAGATAGGAAAAATGGCTGGCCAAACAGAACAACTTGTCTGTTTGGCCAGCCACTACTTTTGACTGCTTACTTACCTGGCGTACTAGCTAGGGCTGCTGCGCAAACCGCTGCCCAAAAAAGTCGCCGGGGTTCCAGGTGGGGCGCTGCGGGTTTTGAGCTACCAGGTAGCCAATCAGGAAGTTAAGCTGCACGTATTTCTGGCCTGCTTCAAAGTCAAACGTGCCGTTGATGTCATCCTGGGGCTTGTGGTAGGTGAGGGCGCGCCACTTCTGTACCTGCTCGCTGAGGTTGTTTTTGCCATCGGCGGTGCGGTTGCCGTACTTGATGTGCAGGGCCGGAATGCCCTGCGCCACGAAGCTGTACTGGTCGGAGCGGATAAAGCGGTTCTGGTCGGGCTCCGGGTCTTCTTCCACCGTCAGGTTGAGGTAGCGCGCGGCTTCGGCCACGGGTTGGGCCAAGGTGGAGTGTTTGGCCCCCAGTGGCACCACCGAAAGCAGGGGCGCAATAATGGTGGGCATATCGGTGTTTACATCGGCCACAATAGCCGATTTTGCTACCGTAGGGCGGGCTGCAAAGTAGGCTGAGCCTAGGAGCCCCAGCTCTTCGCCGGTTTGCAACACCAGCAAAATGCTCCGCTTGGGTTTCTCCTTCAGGCGCGAATACAGCCGGGCAATTTCCAGCACAGAGGCTACGCCAGAAGCGTTATCGTGGGCGCCGTTGTAGATAGAGTCGCCTTTCACGGGAGTGCCCACGCCTAGGTGGTCGAGATGGGCCGAGTGCACCACGTACTCCTCGCGGAGCTTGGCATCGGAGCCCGGAATTTTGCCAACCACATTGTAACTTTCAAAGTCTTGGTAGCTAGATTGCCAGCTGGCCTGCAACGTGCCACCCAAGGCCACCGGAGCCGGCTTACCTTGGCGCAGGCTACCAAATACGCGGGCCGTATCGGACGCCACGCTACGCAGCAGTGTTTGTAGGCCGGCCACTGATACGGTGCCCGTCAGCTCAATGCCCGAGCCACTGATAAAACCGCGCGCCGCGGCTACGCGGCCATCAGTGCCTAGTACACTAGTGGTAGTTATAGGCCGGCTGCCGGCAGTAGTGGCCGCCGTCGTGGGGGGCTTCATGGAAGAGAACAGCACACCAACTGCGCCGTGGCGGGCGGCGGTTTGCACCAGCAGCGTTTGGTCTTGGCTGGCAGCAGCCACAGTGCTGGGGAAGCTGCGAGGAGCTCCGCGCACAATCACTACTACCTTGCCTTTCACATCAAGGCCCTGGTAGTCGTCGTAGCCCTGGTCGGGGGCCGAAATCCCATAGCCAGCAAACGCTAACCCCGAAGCGGCCAGGCTGGTGCTGGGCTTTTCGGGGTGGGGGTAGAGGTGAACATCGGAGGGAGCTAAGGCCGTGCTGCCGGCCGCCGGCTGGTGCGTGACGGTAGCGCCCGGGCTGGTAGTGGCGCGGCGCAGGCGCACGCGCTGGGTAAAGCTGCCCTCCTCGCCGGCCGGCTGCACGCCAAAGCTTTTAAGCTGATTGGTTACGTAGTCGACGGCCAGTTGGTAGCCCGGCGTGCCCGGCTTGCGGCCCAGCAGTCGGTCATCGGCTAGGTACTGAATGTGCGCTTTTATATCGTCGGGCTTCACCTTGGTCAGGGCCTTGGCTACGCGTTTCGGGACGGGGGAAGTGGTTTGAGTGGTTTGGGCAGAAGTGGAGCCGGCAAGCAGTATGCCGGCTGCCAGCAGGAGGGGCAGTTGTTTCATCGGCCCAAAATACGCAGCCGCGCCCGTACCTGCGCCAGCTTACTTGGTTCTGCTCCAGCTAAAGGTGAGGGTAGTAGCTGTGCGCTTGCCCTGCGTGTAGGCTGGCCGCCAGCGGGGCGAGGCCAGAATCAGGTTTTGCAGAAACGTGGTTTCTGTTTGGGTGAGGGTAGTAGGAAGCAGTACCTGTTGCAACGAAGCAAAGCCCAAGGAGTCTATCTGCAGCTCTGCCCGAAACCCTTCAGGCTTAATTTTTCGACGTAGTTCCGGCTGTGCAAGTGCTTCTTCCAGAAAGGCGCTAAACTCAATTTTGCCGTAGCTTAAAAAATGAGGCCCGCGTTGTTCGTCTATTGAGGTAATAAACCTGCGAGGGGTAAAGGTGGCCGGCAGTACGCGTACTAGGTGCTTGGTGGCTGTAAGGCTGGTGCCGGCAATTCCCATAGAAAGACCAATCCGATCCTCGCTGTAGCGGTACCACACGTTATTGAGACTGTCGCGGATTATGAGCGTAACGCTGGGCGTAGTAGTAGCCGGACCGATGCACAGCACATCTGCATAAATGAAGTCAGAATACTGCTGGGCGGCCAGCTGCGCAAACTCCTGGCGGTCGTGTACTACGCGGTAGCCCATACGGGTAAGTTGGTCGGCTACCAGCTGGCGTACCGGTGCCCCATCAAATGCCTCACCTAAGGCATTGACGCCCCGGGGAGCCAGTACCTGCAGGAAAATGGAATGAGGCTGTTGTTGCCCAAAAGCAGATAACGCGGCTGCCCACAACAGCAGCAAGAAAATAACTCTCATTCTATAAAATCGTCACACTATCTGGCGGCTGGCCTACCGTTGAGGCCTAGCCTGCGGATGCTTGCTCTAGCTGCTTAAGCAAACTTTCAATGCGGGCGGCATGCGCATCGAGGCGCTCCAAGCCCGAGCGGGATTCCTCTAGCTGGCCGCGTTGGTATTGTTGCACCAGCTCGCGACTGGTATCGAGCATGCGCTGCAACTCCTGCTCCAGCTGCTGCACAAACAAGGTGGCGCCATACTGCGGCTTTAGCACCGCGTACAGCCATTCGCCCAACGGGTTTTCGCGCATGGAAAACATGGTTGGGTCGGGCTCCCGAACTCCATAAAGAATGGAGCGCAGCCGCGACTTAAACAGCACCTGCTTGATGCGAGCCTGTTGAAAATCAAGGTTGGTTAACTCCATACTAACTGAAATAAGCGCCCGAAAGCAGAACAAGTATTCGGCCTAGCGAGCATCAGAATTCAGTTTCTCAATAGCCTGGCGGGATAACACCAAATCCGTAACATCGAAGGCAAACACAGTGATGCCCGCCTTGTGTCCGTTTTCCTGAAAGAGTTGATAGGTAAAGTTGAGGTAGTGTCGCTGCAAGTTGCCGCTGCCATCCTGGTCGAGCATAATTTCTACTTCCTTGCCCTCGAAGGTCTGGCCCGTGTTGTACACGCCATCCAGCAACTCTATAAAGCCTTGTTCAATAACTTCGGGCAGGGCCTCTTGCACAGTTTTGCCTACTAGCTCACGGTTGGGGAACAGCTGCTGATACGGCGGGTTCACGAACTCAAAGCGGTGCTCCGGCCCGCGCAGAATGCAGATCAGGGCCGGCGTCTGGATGAACAGGTTATAGAACGTTTCGCGCTGCTTTTGCACCTGCTGAAACGCCTGGTACGCCTGATCAGAGAGGATGGCCTGCTGCTCGTTTTGCTCCAGCAGCTCCTGCACCATCTGCTTCTGGTCCTGAATGTCGGTGCCGCCGCCTACCCACATGGTAATGTGGCCTTGGGAGTTGCGGTGGGGCTGGCCGCGCATCAGAATCCAGCGGTACTGCCCATCGTGGCGGCGCAGGCGGTACTCGGCCTGGTAGGGGTTGCCGGTGCGTACGCTTTCGTGCCACAGGCCCAGTATCCGCTGCTGGTCATCGGGGTGAATTTGCTGCAGCCACTGCTCACCGGTTTGCTGGCCTAGCGTGCTGCCCGTAAACTGCAACCAACGGGAGTTAAAGAAATCGCGCTGCCCATCGGGAGAAGCCGTCCAGATCATCACGGGCAACGACTCCAAGATAAAGTTGGTGCGCTCCTGCTGCCGCGCTAGTTCAAGCCGGGTTTGCTCGCTGAGCAGTTCCGCCCGATACCGCTCGGTCACGTCCTGGGTGCGCTGTAGAATAAACTCCAGTTGGCCTTGCTCGTCCAGAACGGGGTAGTGCGTAGCCTCCCAGTACCGCTCTTCTAAGCCGCCTCCCTGCTCGCTGGGGCGCTCCAGGTCATAACGAATTAGAGGCATAGTATGTGGCTCCCGGTACAGGCGCACGTGCTCATGCGACTCCCGAATGATGCGGGCCGACTCCTCATCGGAGGCCGGGTAGGCCTCAAAAAAGGGTTTGCCTACCGCCTCCTCCCGGCTTTTCATCGAGACCCGCTCGTGGCTGTTGGTGTTATCAAGAATGGTTGCGTCAGCATTCGGCGCAATCAGCAGAAAGTTGTCGGAGAGGGCATGAAACAACTTCTGGTAGTTAACCGGAAATTCGGGAGTAGGCATGATATGATGAAAGAGCAGGTATAAGACGCTTACTACTAGGCGAGCTCGCCGCTACAGCGGAACAGTAAAACGTAATGCTTATTACTAAACTAGCCGAAAAGACGGCCGGCACTGTGCGAGGTGGTGGAGTAAAATACGATAAACTGAACTGTACAAAGGTAGGGGGCAGAATGACGCCGGCCCTAGCGGTTTAGCGCTGCAAGAGACCTAGGCGCGAATCATGTGGATGTGCGGAATATCGTCTTCTAGGTAGCCTTCGCCCACCTGCCGGAAGCCGAAGCTTTCATAAAAAGCCTGCAGATACAGCTGGGCCCCAATCTGGATGGGCTGCTCGCCAAACAGCTCGGCAACCGCCGCAATGGATTGCCGCAGCAACTCCTTGCCCAGCCCGTAGCGCCGGAATTTGGGGCTTACCACCACCCGCCCGATGCTGGCCTCGGGGTAGCTGATGCCGGCCCCAAACAGGCGGGAGTACGCCGCTAGCTCACCTGCCTCGGTAAACCCTAGCAAGTGATGCGCCGCCTGGTCCTGCCCATCAATATCCTGAAAGGCGCAGGTTTGCTCCACCACAAATACCTCCGAGCGAAGTTGCAGCAGGGCATACAGCTCCGCCAGCGTAAGAGCAGAAAAGGGTTTGGTAGTCCAGGTTAACGTCATGAGGCAAGAGGCGAAAATAGTAGCACGAAGGCCGCAAAGATGGGCGGTATTAGGCAGAACGTAGCATGGGGCAGCGCTTAGGCCGGTCGGCGCGTATACCTATTGGCTGCTCTCTGCAGTAGCTGAGTTGTTAGCCACTCTTTGTTCGCATCTGGTGGGGCGGATTCTGGCGGTGATTTCACTAGCCCTGGGTTCTGGCTGAAGTCCTGCTTACCCGCGCTGCCACATTCTACTTTATGCTTATGAAAACGCTTTTTTTCGTGCTTGCGCTAGGGGTGGCCACGGCCGCCTGCTCCCCGGTTCGGGTAGAATCAACTACCCAAACACCGGGCGTGAATTTTACTGCCTACAAAACGTATAATTTCATGGATGTTTCGGCCCGGAACGAGGCCTTTTATGCCGGGGGCGCCCTAGGGGTAAATGAGTTGAAGCAAGCCGTGGCCCGCGAGATGGAAAGCCGCGGCTACCAGCGCGCCGACTCGCCGGACTTGTGGGTGAATATTGGGGTAGTAACGGAGCAGAAAGTGCAAACCCGCGAAACCAACATTCGGGAGGCGCCGCGCTACATAGGACAGCGCCGCTACCACTGGCAAAGCCAGCAGGTGCCCGTCGGGACGTACCAGGAGGGCACCGCCACCGTGGACATTGTAGATGCGGCCCGCAACGAGCGAATCTGGCAGGGCGTGGCCGCCAGCACGCTTTCCAAAGACCCCGAAAAACTAGCTTCCCGCATCAATGAGGGTATTGCCACTTTGTTTGAAAAGTACCCCGTAAGCCCCACCAACCCCTAGAAAAGTAGGGCCTGTGGTCACCTGGTTTGGGTTTGCTGCGTACAGCAGGCTAGCAGGGCAACTACTCTTTCCTGTCAATCCGCATCCTCACCTACCTCTTCCTATCTCATGGCTAAGCAAAAGAAATCAGCAGCAAGCAAGACAACGGCTGGCAAGCCAGCAACCGGCAAAAAAGTTAAGGTTAGCAAGAAAGTGGCACCGGGTAAACTAGCTCTTATTGGGGCCGGTGTGGCCGCGGTAGCTACGGGCATTTACCTGGCTGCTACCAAATCGAAGAGCAATAAGGCAGCCGCCCCTGACGTGAAGAAAACGGCTGCGAAGGGCGCTCCTACCAAAACCAAAAAAGGAGCTGCCGCCGATGTAGACGTGGCCCTGACCAACGAGGTAGCCAGCTACACCGAGCATAATCCTAAAAACGCCGCCAACTTCACCGACGACGGCGCCACCGGCAACGCCGACTAGGGTTCCACTAGGTACAAACCTAAAACAGCCAAGGCTCCTGCACATGCGGGGGCCTTGGCTGTTTTGGGGTAGGGGTTTAGCCCGCAGCCAGGGGTAGCAACCGGCTAGCGGCCGCTGGCTTGGTCCAGTACGGCCACCACATCCTTGGTTGATACCTTCTGGCCAGTTTCGGCGGCGCGGTAAATGGCTTCCAGAATCTGCACGTCGCGCAGGCCCATTTCGCCGGGCACGCGGGTGACTTTGTTGTTGAGCACGCAGTCGGCAAACTCATCCATTTGGCGAGCCTGTTGGGGCACGTTGGGCAGGTTCATGGGCCCTTGGCTGGTGCGCCCTTCCAGGCCTCCATAGCCAAAAGCTGGCTGCAGTTCCATCCAGCCTTTGGCAGCTTCGGCGCGCAGGCGGCTGTTTAGGTTTTCGGCGTAGCTGGTGCGGCACTCGGCCACGGCGCCATCGGCAAACTGCATTTGCCAGTTTACGCCGGCTTCTACTTCCTTAAACAAGCCTTTCGGGTCTAGGTTGGGCGCCAGTTTGGCCGTTACGGAAACGGGTAACTGGCCTTTGGTATAAATAACGCCCTGTACGCAGTAAATACCCATATCCATGAGCGGTCCGCCACCAGCCAGCTTCTTACTCACGCGCCAGGGGGTGTCGTTAGTAAAGCGAAACCCATTGTCGGCCACTAGGCTTTTGATAGGGCCTAGCACCTCTCGCTGGCCTAAGCGCATCATTTCCTGGTGGTGGGGCTCGTGGTGCAGGCGGTACCCAATGCCAAGCTTTTTACCGGCCTTCTTTACCGCTTCAATCATGCGGCGGCAGTCTTCAGCAGAAGTGGCCATGGGCTTCTCGCAGATGACGTGCTTACCGGCCCGCGCGGCGCGCTCCACAAACTCGGCATGCATACCCACGGGCAGTACCACGTACACAATGTCAATGTCGGGGTTGTCGGCTATTCTATCGAAGGTCTGGTAGTCGTAGATGTTCTTGTCGGGCAGGTTGTACTGCTTTTTCCACCTAGCAGCCTTTGCGGGCGTACCCGTCACGATGCCCGCCAGTTTGCACAGCTTGGTTTCTTGTAGGGCCGGCGCCAACTGGCCCGTGCTGTACTTGCCCAGGCCTACCAATGCCACGCCTAGTTGTCGGCCCGCTTGCCACGCCTCTCGGCTGGCTGGCCCGTAGCTGATTTCCTCCAGCCAGGAAAGTGGCTGCCCCACCGCCGAAGCGCCCACGAGCGTTGCCCCAAGGCCTAAGGACAAGGTGCGCACAAAGTCCCGGCGCGAGGAAGTTGGAAAGGTATCAAAATGAAGCATAGCGTAACCGTTGATAGATGACAGATAGAGGTACCCGATTTTTCAGGTGCGGGTTGCTGCTGTTAAGCAGTATTTTATTTTATATAATCTTGATTTGCTGTTGAATAACTTGCTAAAAACAAGGCGTACATCACACAAAAAGGCCTGGCGTGTGCCAGGCCTGTAAAAGAATTTGTTGCGGGAAAAACACGTCTACTCGGTGTACGTGTACGCGCTGGTGTCAGTGTAGTGCGTGATCCGCCGCCGGCTGCTTCTAACTGCGTATAGTTGGCTGGGGTGCAAAAGGACTTTAAGGAGCTGCAGAAGCTAGGGCTGGGGTTGTTTCGATATGTAAAGCACCCCATTTTGCTCCCCGCAGAATGCAAAATTTTCTCGGCGCCCACATAGCGGAGCCGAGGCCGTGACGTACAGCCGGGACTTTGCATCTAGATACAGGCTGGTTAATTGATGAGCTTGTGGAACAGACAGCCGTCTTCCCGTTGAGGTTTTAATACCTACAGTTTCTACATAGGAACTGCTTGTCTGCGGGGAAATAGGCGTTAACACTATTTCTAGGCTATACTCTGTTCCTGAGGCGGTTGTAACCCGGTTTCTTGGTATTCGTGGCTCAACGTTCCTTTGCCAACTACGATAAGGCTTCCACGTTCGGCCCTCATCTAGGCTGAATAAAGAGGGATTAGCGGCATAGGCGGTAGTTGAGTCAAAGGCTGTGCCTATTGTAGCGGTTAAGGCCAGCAACGTATCCTGCTGTTGTGCAAAGCCAAATATTCCAGGAGAGGAGGGCAAGCTAGCCGATTGCCAGGTCTTACCACGGTCTTTGGTTTGATACACATGGAAGCCCGTCGTGATAATCAGGGTACCGTCTAAGTCGCCGGTTACGGCTTCAATGGCTCGTGCATCCGGAGCGCGAAAGGCGTACCAATCGGCATATTCCGGCTCAACAATTTCATCGGCCTCTTCACGACAAGAGGCACTCAGGCAAAGTAATAAGGCAGCCGATAGGAAGCGTAATTTCATGAAATACAATTGACGGAATAATAGTAACGAAAGGGCTAGTATAACCTATGTAGCCCCAAGGTATCACGATAAAAGAGTAATAGCATGGCAAAAGCAAAGAATTAATGCTTCAGGTAGGTGGCCTGCCTAATATGAGTATTGCTTCCATTAGAAGCGTAGCTAGCCAGGGCTACTGTTGCCGAAGTGCCGTGAGCAGAGCCGCGGCCTGTTGGCGTACCCGGGCTTTTTCTGGCTGCGTTAGGCTAGGCTTCAGGAGCAGATCAAAGAGGGGCTGCTGCCCAGCCGGAAGGCCGGCCCGTTTCACGCGCTGATCCTGGGGCGTTAGGCGTTTTACTAGGGTAGTGACCTCCTGCAAGGCTTTGTCAGGACTGATAGCGGGGTTTGCGGGCATTGAAGGGGTAGTGGCCGAGCCTCCACCCATATACCGAAACTCGACAATGCATCCTTTGCAAACGGTGCCTTTAGGTGCTTCCTCTGAGGGGCCGGAAGTGACGGATGCGCTGTCGGTGGCCAGGTAAATGCGGGTGCCATCCGGCGAAAGCGCTAGGTCACGGTACCGAACAGGGGCTTTAAAATACATTAGTGTATCGGAGGCAATGCGGGTACCATCCTCATGTAGTTTCAGCCGAATCAGCTTGCCCCTTTTCAGAGTCGGAATCAGAAGGGAATTTTGCCAGCCCGGAATAGTAGTGGCAGTATATATGTCTAGGCTGCTTGGGGCTTCTGAATTCCAGGTGGGTTGGGTCGGAGCTTGGTTGCGTATGCGCGTGAGTACGGTGGTCAGGAACTGGTTGCTCAGCGGGTAAAGCGAGAAAATGGGGGTGCGGTACGCAGCGCCTAGCTGGGTAGCAGCTGCCTTCTCGCTGCCAATAGTGGGGTAGGTAGTGTGCCAGCGGCCAGGCAGGCTTGGGTGCTCCGAGGCAGCGGCAGCTAGGCCATCATAATTGCCATCAGCCAAGCCAATTATGAGGGGGTGGCCATAGTTTTTGCCTTGCTCCACGAGGTTGATTTCGTCATCAGAGAAAGGTCCGTGCTCAGAGGAGTACAGCCGGCCGGTACCGCCTACCACCGCATACGCCAGGCCTTGGGCATTGCGGTGGCCTAGGCTCCAAACGGCGTTGGGGCCTTGCTGAGAGAAGGGGTTGTCGTTCGGAATCCAGCGCCCCGCAGGGGAAGCCTCTGCCTGGGGCTCCAGATGAAAGCGTAGCACTTTGCCCTCGTACGACGTTGGGTTTTGAGCGTGGTTAGGCCGCCCCCCGTTTTCAAATTGACCGGCTCCTAAATCGCCCACGCTATAAAACAGGTAGTCGCGGCCTTGTACCGGCGCAATCAGGAGGCGGCCGGCGTTGTGGTCGTTGCTGCCCGGAATAGTGTCGCTGAGCACTTGGGGGCGGTTCAGCGTTTGGGCTTTGGCATCGTACTCATAGCGTACCAGGCGGGTAGTGAAGAAGTAGCCGCCATAGTTCGGCACGCGGCCGTTGCCCGGTTCCTGAGCACCGGCAAACTGGTAGATGTAAGCCAGGTACACGTAAGGCTTACCAGCAAGCAGCTGCGGATGCAGGGCCAGACCCATTAGTCCGCCCTGGGGCCAGGGCTTGCCGCCATCTACCTCGTCCGGAATCTTATCATAGCGCGGAAACTCCCGGGCTTTGCTCAGGTCCAGCAACACATGGCGGGTGCCGGTGGCAGGATCAATACGGCTGACGCGGTAACCTCGCGCTTCCGTAACCCACAGGTAGTTATCGGGGCCATACGTTATTTCCCACGGGTCGCTGAGCTGCTGGGCTACCACGCGCATGGCAAACTGCTCGCCTTGGGGGCCGGTACTCGTTTGTGCGGAGGCCAGGTAGGGTAGCAGGGCCCCTAGGCTCCAGAGTAGTATCAAGCGTAGCCGCATAACATAAAATAACGCCGGTAAGTAAAGTAGAGAGCCCGCAGGCGCCTTTTGCTTACTTACCGGCGTTACTTTATGTTATGCTTGACCTTATCAAAAACAGCTAGGGTGGCGCTCCGGGAAGCTGTTTATTCGTCTTCCGGAAACGTACCCATGCCGCCGCTTTCAAAGTCGGCAATGGCTTGTACCAGTTCTTGGTTGGTATTCATCACGAAGGGGCCGTAGGTAGCCAGTGGCTCCTCAATGGGGGCGCCGGACAGCACCAGCAGAACCGCGTCTTCAGTGGCGGTGAGGTGCACGTCCGGAGAGTCCCAACCAAATACTACGAGTTGCTTGGTGGTGGCCGGGCGGTTGCCATGAAGGGTAATGCTGCCTTTCACCACATAAATGCCCACGTTATACTCAGCCGGTAGCTGCAAGCTGGTCTCGGTACCGGCGGGCAGGTGCACATCCAGCAGCGTGATAGGTGAGAACACCTCCGCCGGACCCGCTACCCCCTCGTACACACCTGAAATTACGCGAATGCTGCCGCGGCCATCAGCGGTAGGCACACTAGGTATGCTTTGGGCCCGAATGTTCTGGTAGCGGGGTGGGGCCATTTTATCCTTCTTGGGCACGTTTACCCACAACTGCAGTAACTCCAGGGTGCCGCCGCGGCGAGCAAATTCCCGCTCGTGGCGCTCCTCGTGCAGCAAGCCGGCGCCAGCCGTCATCCACTGCACGTCGCCGGGGCCCAGGGTGCCGCTGTGGCCCGCCGTGTCGCGGTGGGCGAGGTAGCCTTCATACACCACCGTTACGGTTTCGAAGCCGCGATGCGGGTGCGGCGGCGTGCCCAGGGGCGACTCGGTGGGCGCTACGGCCATGGGGCCGGTGTGGTCGATGAGCAGAAACGGGCTGAGTTGCCGAATGCGCGGCCCCGGCATGGGGCTGGTCACGTCGAACCCATCACCCACCACTTTTTTGTTGCCATCAATCACCTGAAAAATGCGGCGGCCAGAAGAAGGGTTCATAGCGAAAGTAAGGGTAGTAAAAAGTACGAGCCGCGCTCTGGCGGTACACCTCAGCAACCACCCAGCTAGCCGGCAGGTTTACGGAGGTAGCAGGCCTAGTCCTGAAGCAACGTGCGCATAAACGGATCGGTGAAGTCGGCGGCGAAGTGCAGCACGTTGGGCAGTTGCTCAAACTCGGCGGCCTGATGCGTAGTGGTTAGGATAACGGCGTGCATGCCCGCATTCTGGGCAGCTTCAGCCCCTTTTGGTACATCTTCAAACACCAGGCAGTCTTCGGGAGGCACGCCCAGCTGGGCCGCGGCTTTCAGAAATGTTTCGGGGTGCGGCTTGCTAAGCGTCACGTCATCGGCACTAACCACGGCACTGAAGAAGCGCCTGATGTCGAGGCCATCAAGTACAAAATCAATGTTGAACGGAATAGCCGCCGAGCCAATGGCCAGCAAAATACCGCGCGCATGCGCCTGCTCCAGAAACTCCTGCAAACCTGGCAGCAGCGCCAGGTGCGGCCGAAATTCCTGCTGATAGCGCTGCTCTTTGCGCACGGCTAGTTCCTCCATTTCCTGCTCCGTAAATCGGTCGGGGCCAAACATGCGCACCAGCACTTCCTGGTTTTTGCCGTACATCTGGGGCTTTACTTCCTCCCAGCTAAAACTGCCACCCAGCTCATGGTTGAAAATGTGTTTCCAGGCACTGGTGTGGTAGTCCATGTCATGAATCATGGTGCCGTTGAGGTCAAAAAGGAATGCTTTCATAAGGAGGTGATACCGGAAGAGAAGGGCGCCAGAGGCCAGCGTAGCCCATGCAAAATAGCCTCTTTACGGCCCAACGACTCATTCCGCTAACACTAGGCTGCTTTTCGTTAGCAACCTCAGCGAGTAGACACCCAGCCAAAACCGGTGGCACTGAGGCGGCTGCGGCCGCTTTAACGCCCTATTGTCTACATTCTGCTTACTACCAGCACCACTGGTTGCAGTACAAATGGGTACAAGCTATACCACACGGCTTTCCTGCTACTGCAGCGAATTTCCTACGCTTCATCCGGGTAATCCGACGCTTCGGTAACAGCAAATTTCATCGGAATGGGCAGCGGGCCACATTTGGTTCATCCTTACGCTGCTACCCCCATGAAACGACTGTTACTCCTTGCACTCCTGCTGCTGGCCCCGACTCTAGGCCTGCTGGCCCAGTCTACTACCCGCATCAGCGGCATCATTCTCGACGCCGACAGGCAGGCGCTGCCGGGCGTAAATGTGTTTCTCAAAACCACCTTCGATGGGGCCACGACCGACTCGCTAGGCCACTTCTCCTTCGAAACCGCCCAGCCCGCCGGTACCTATGTGCTGCAGGCCAGCTTACTGGGCTTCGTGACGGTAGAGCGGCCCGTGGTGCTGAATGGGCAGCCTGTGCAGCTAGAGGTGGTGCTCAAAAGCACACCTCATGCGCTAGGCTCGGTGGTGATTACGGCCGGGGCGTTTGAAGCCAGTGATGAGCACCGCAGCGCCGCCCTCAACACCCGCGACATCCAGACGACGGCCGGGGCGCTGGCCGATGTAGCCGCGGCGTTCAACACGCTGCCCGGCACCACGCGGGTAGGCGAGGATGGTATGCTGTTCGTGCGGGGTGGTGCGGCTTCCGAAACCAAGATTTATATGGATGGGCTGCCCGTGCAGAACCCGTATAATGCCACTGTGGCCGCGGTGCCAGCGCGCGGCCGATTTTCGCCCAGCTTGTTTAAAGGCACTGTGTTCAGCACCGGCGGCTACTCGGCGCTGTATGGGCAGGCGCTATCGGGCGTGTTGCTGTTGAACTCCACTGATCTGGCTCCGGAAACGCAAACCGGCATTTCCGCCACCTCGGTATTTGTGGGTGCCTCCCGCACCAAGCGCTGGGAGCGGACCTCCCTCGATGCCACCCTCGACTACACCAACCTGACGCCTTACCAGCACCTGCTGCCTCAGAACGTGACGTGGTACCAGTCGCCGCGCGGGCTGAACGCCTCCGTGGGGTTGCGCCACCGCACTGGCCAAGCCGGTATGCTGAAAGTGTATGGCACCTGGAGCCAGCAGCAGCTCAGCATTGGGCAGCCCAGCCCGGAGCCCGCCGGCCAGCAGAAAGTGGCCCTGCGTAGCGGCAATGGCTACCTCAACACCACCTTCCGCAGCCCCTTGCGCCGCGGCTGGAGTCTGCAAACGGGTCTTAGCCTCAGCCGCGACAACCAGCGCCTGGCCCCCGACACCGTGCGCCTCCGCACCCTGGAGCAAGCCGCCGTAGCCCGCGTAGTGCTCATCAACGACTCGGCCGCGGCCCGCTGGAACGTGAAAATAGGCGCCGAAATGCTCGCCCAGAAAGTGACCCAGCACATCCAGCCCAGTGCTGCTTCGCCCACGGTATACACGCCGTCTTTCCTGGAAAAACGAGTGGCTGGGTTTCTGGAAACTGACTTTCAGCTGTCGGATAGGCTAGCGGGCCGTATGGGCGGGCGCGGAGAATATTCCGCATTGCTAGGCCAGTGGAATGCCGCCCCGCGCCTCGCGCTAGCCTATCAAACCACCGAAAACAGCTCCCTCTCCGGCGCCTACGGCCGCTTCTTCCAAACACCCGACAACAGCTTGCTGCTGGTGCAGCCCAATCTGCGCTTCGAGCAGGCCACCCACTCGGTGCTCACGTACCAATACACCCACGACCGGCAGCTGCTGCAGGTAGAGGCCTACCACAAAACCTACCGCCACCTCACCCGCTACGACGGCCAAAACATCCGCAACGCACTGGCCTACAACAACGGCGGCTCTGGCTATGCCCGTGGCCTGGATATAATGTGGCGCGACCGAAAAACCATCAAGAACCTGGAGTACTACCTCAGCTACGGCTTCCTGGATACCAAGCGCCAGTACCGCCAAGACCCAGTAGCGGCGGTGCCCACGTTTGCGGCGCGGCACAACGTGTCAGTGGTGGGGAAATATTGGGTTTCGAGCTTGCATACACTGTTTGGAGCTACGGCAAGTTACGGCAGCCCCCGCCGCTACCACGACCTCAACGACCCTGAGCAGGCCTACAACCAGGGCCAGCTACCGAGCTACCAGGATCTGAGCCTAAATGCCAGCTACATCACCCGCTTATTTGGGCAGTACACGGTGGTGCATCTAGCCGCCTCCAACGTGCTGGGGCGCCAGAATGTGTACGGCTACCGCTTCGCCTCCCAACCTGACCTAGGCGGTAACCACAACCGAGTGGCCATTACGCCCACCGCGCCGCGCATGGTGTTTCTGGGGGTCTTTATCTCGATTAACAAGCAGAACCCGCTTGATGTGAACGAGCGGCCCGAGTAAATGCCAGTTTGTAACTCCCCTCCTCAGAGGAGGAGGGCTGGGGGTGGTTGATCGGAGCGTTGCTTTACAAGGACCGTCATGCTGAGCGCAGTCGAAGCATCTCTACCTCTGACTAACTACTGGCCTAGGAGCACAGCAACGAAGCGGTAGAGATGCTTCGACTCCGCTCAGCATGACGTTCGAGAGTGAGGCGTTCTAGCGTTGTCGTTCTAGTCCACTTCAACCACCCCCAACCCCTCCTCATCTGAGGAGGGGAGCTTAACAACTATTCAACACGCTTCATCTAGAAAATCCGACGCTTCGGTAACAGCAAATTTCTTTCGGATCGGCACTAGGTCACCTTTGAAACATCAACTACCACAAACCCTTTCTCTCATGAAAACGACCCTGTTCACCCTCGCCCTGGTTGCCGCTTCCTTTGCCGCCGTAGGCCAGTCGGCACCCGCTGCGCCCGCCGCTGCTGCTACCACCGATGCTTATACTTCGCTCATGGCTGCTACCATTCAGGAGCTGATGAGAACCGGCGACGCGGCCAAGCTGAAGCAGGTAGATGCCAAGCTGGAGCGTGCGGCTACCGTGGCTCCTAAGGACTGGCTGCCCCGCTACTACCAGGCCTACGCCCGCCTCATTACCTGCTTCGTGAGCCAGGAAGATGGCGACACGAAAGACAAGTACCTCGATCAGGCCGAAGCCGCGCTGGCGCAAGCCCGAAAGCTGAGCGGCGACGCGTCGGAGCTGCTGGTGCTGCAGAGCTATATCTATCAGGCCCGCCTGGGTGTGTCGCCGATGCTGCGCTCCATGAAGTACTCCGGCATGGTAACCGAAACCCTGGCCGAAGCGAAAAAAGCCAACCCCGCTAATCCGCGCATTTACCTGGTGCAGGCCAACAATGTGTACTACACACCCGCCATGTTCGGGGGTGGGGCCGAGGTAGCAAAGCCGCTGTACCAGGAGGCCAAAACCCGATTTGCTGCCTTCAAGCCCACCTCTCCGCTGATGCCGAACTGGGGTGAGCGGCAGCTCGACGGCCGGTTGAAAGGCTACGAAACGGCGTCGGCCAAATAAGCCTGCGTGGCCTAGCACCCGCGCGGCCTGCTCCAGTATCATTTCGTCTGCTTTATTTGCCTGCTTAAGGCCTTGAATATGCTTGAATCTGCTTTGTCTTCGACGCGCCCGGTCTCGGCGGAATCTGCTGCCGCGCGGGAAAACTCCGTCAAGAACCTGGGCAAGCATTATCCGCACCGGCGCTGGGCCGTCATGATGGGCCTGATGCTAGCTATGTCGTTGGGGCTGAGCTTGCTGTTTTGCCGGGAATGCAAGATCTGGAGCGAAGATTTTCTGGTCACGTTCGGCTACAACTTCTGCTACACCACTGGCCTATGGCTGGCCAATGGCTACCCTAACGAGTGGCTAAACCGACGCGTCGATTGGACACAGCAGCCCATTCGGCGGTTTCTGATTACACTGTCCTTTTCGCTGGTGATGTCGTTGCTGGTCATTCTGCTGGTCACGGGCGGCTTCCTGGTGTTTTATCATCACCGGCCGCTCAGCTCGCTTACGTGGCGGCCATTTGTGGTGCCGCTGCTCATTACAGTGGTCATTTCCCTATTTCTGCACAGCCGCTCGTTTCTGCTGGGCTGGCGCGAAGCCGCTATTCAGGCCGAGCGCCTACAAAAGGAAAATGCCCAGGCCCAGGCCGACTCCCTACGCCGCCAGCTCGACCCACATTTCTTGTTCAACTCCCTCAATGCCCTGACCTCGCTGGTAGAGGAAAACGACCCGGCGCGCGCCTCACGCTTTATCCGGCAGCTCAGCCAAGTGTACCGCTACGTGCTCGATAGTCAGGACCAGGAAGTGGTGCCGATTGCTGAGGAAATGCGCTTCGTGGAGGCCTACCTGTTTTTGCAGCGCACCCGCCTCGGCGAAGGCGTGCAAGTAGAAATGCACCTGCCGCCCGCCACCGAATTGGAAACTTTTCAAGTGCCGCCGCTAGCGGTGCAACTGCTACTCGAAAATGCCCTGAAGCACAACGCCACGTCGCAGCGCGACCCGCTTCGCATCAATATTGAATTGGATGCTCAGGCCCGCACCCTCACGGTGCGCAACTTCCGCCGCCCGCGCCGTCTCGCCGACGGTGAATCCATGGGGCTAGGCCTGAAAAACCTGCAAGCCCGCTACGCCTTCCTGACCTCGCAGCCCGTGCTAGTAGAGCAAACCGAAGCGGAGTTTCGGGTGGTGCTGCCCGTGCTGGAACTGCGGTAGCCGCTAGTCAGAACGAAGCTCCCCTCCTCAGATGAGGAGGGGTTGGGGGTGGTTGACCGGAGCGTTGAATCCTGCCAGCACTAACCCTAAAAGTCGTTCTTGCATCATCAACCACCCCCAACCCCTCCTCATCTGAGGAGGGGAGCTAGCATCTAGTTCTAAAAACATGCTTTCCACTTCTACCTTGACTCTTAAAGCCCTGATTATTGAAGACGAGCCGCTGGCCGCCCGACGCCTTACGGAGCTGTTGCGCAAGCAGGATCAGCCGGTAGAGGTTATCGGCAAGGCCGAATCGGTGGCGGAAGCGGAGGCCTTGCTGCAGTCGTTGCGGACGGCGCCGGATGTGCTGTTTCTGGATATTCATCTGGCCGATGGCCTCAGCTTCGAGCTGTTTGAGCGCCTGGAAATCACCAGTCCCGTCATCTTCACCACGGCGTATGATAAGTATGCGCTGCGGGCCTTCAAAGTAAACAGCGTCGACTACCTCCTCAAGCCCATCGACCCGGAGGAGCTGACGGCGGCCCTAGCGAAATTGCAGCGCCAGCGCGAAGCTGCTACCCCCGCATTCGACGCCAACCTGCTGGCTCAGGTGCTGCGCCAGGCCCAGCCAGCCAAGGAATATAAGTCGCGGTTTGTGGTGCGCGTGGGAGAGCACCTGAAGGCCATTCCAGTGGAACAGATTGCCTACTTCGCCAGCCTCGAAAAAGTCACGCTGCTGCACACCCGAGAAGGCCGCAAGTTTGTCGTCGACTACACCCTGGAACAGCTGGAGGGCATGCTCGACCCGACCGAATTCTTCCGGCTCAACCGCGCCTACCTGGCCCACGCCGAGGCCATCCACGACATCATCCACTACACCAACTCCCGCCTCCAAACTATCCTCAAGCCCACCGCCCCCGACAACGACACCGTGCTCGTAAGCCGCGAAAAAGTAGCCGCGTTTAAAGCGTGGCTAGATCGATGAGTTGGTGTTAGAGTAGTGAGATGAAGAGGTAATGAGGAAGTAAGCTTGGTAAGGATTAGAGCTAGTTCCCCTCCTCAGATGAGGAGGGGCTAGGGGTGGTTGAAATACTAGAACTAGAAAACTATGCTTAGCCTGCCGTTCAACGATGAGTCAACCACCCCTAACCCCTCCTCATCTGAGGAGGGGAACTAGCTCAGTTCCTCCTACTTTCTCATCGCTTTAATTGATCGGTTTTCACCCTTCCAGCCAATTCTTTACCGCTCCTGCTTTCTCTCGACTCACCAACACCTCGTCGCTGGGCGCAGGTTGTAGATCTAGCAGCAGTTTGCCGTTAAAGTGCGGGTGTAGGCGTTGCACGGCGGGCAGTTGGGCGATGAACTGGCGGTTGAGGCGGAAAAACAGGCTAGGATCGAGCAGGCTTTCCAACTGTTCTAGGGTGTAGTCGACCACGAAGCGGCGGCCGTCGGTGGCGGCGAGGGTGGTGGTTTCGTGGCGGCTCTGGAACCAGGCCACTTGCGCAGCGGGCAGAGGCAATAGCTGCTCGCCACTGCGGACAAGAAAACGGGTTTTGTACTGGCGGTCGGGGCGGGGCAGGGCATCCAGTAGCCGCTCCAGTCGGTGGGCCGTGGCGTCCTTTTCGGGGAGGGTAACAACAGCTGTTCCCGGTGCTGTGCGCCACTCGCGGAGTTTGGTGAGGGCCGCCTGCAGTTCTGCTAGCTTCACGGGTTTCAGCAGATAATCGACGCTATTGGCCTTGAAAGCGCGGATGGCGTAGGCATCGTAGGCCGTGGTGAAGATGATGGGGCTGCGCACCACGGCTTGCTCGAATACTTCCAGGCTAAGCCCGTCGGCAAGTTGAATATCAGACAAAATCAGGTCGGGCGCGGGGTGGGTATTGAGCCATTGCAAGGCGCCGGCCACGCTGTCGAGGACGGCTACGACCAGCGCTTCGGGCGCGGCCTGGCCTAGCAGCCGCTGCAGCCGCTCGGCGGCCGGATATTCATCTTCGAGCAGCAAAACTGTCATTGAGAAAAGCAACGTTGAACAGAGGGAGAAGTATGAATTACATGCCGGCGGTGCCCATGAAGCCTTACGCTGTAGCACTGCGAATTCTGACAGGCATAAGCAGAGCAGCAGGCTTAGGGCTGAGATTCGTGAAACGGTTTCAGCAGGGCCTGAAAGAACGGCAGGTACAAGGCAAAATACCACGTCCAGGCCATAAAAAGCAGCTGCAGCGGAATGCGGAACCAGAGGTAGCGCGGGCCGGGGCCATCTGGGGCGCCGGTTTGGTAGTTGAGGTGGCCTAGCGCGGCGTGAATGTTGGCCGGCAGAATCAGCACGAAGAACAGCAGCAGGCAGTAAGCAGTACGCTCGCGCCACTCGGGGAGCAGCAGGCCCACAGCGGCGGCCAGTTCCAACACCCCCGTGGCATATAGTAGCGCTTTTTTGGCGGGCAGAAACTCCGGGAGCATCCGCATCATGCCTTGGGTAAAAGCAAAGTGCCCGATGGCGGTAAACACCAGCATGGCCGACATAGCGCCCGTGCCGGCCAGCACGAAATCAGCCTCGCCAAATACGAAATGCGTGCCAGCCGCCAGCACGCCGAATGCAATCAAAAGAACAAGCAGTGGTTTCATGGCGAGGAGGGTAAAAGAGTGGCCTAGGAGGCGCTGAGCAGTGGCAGCCGCACCCGAAACCAACCATCGTCGGTGCTGACTTCTACGGGCCTCGGCGCTTGTAGCAATTCGTAGCGGTGGCGCACGTTGCGTAGGCCAGTGCCGGTGCCCGGTGCCAGGCCCGCCGTGCGCGGACGCAGCGTGTTTTCGACGGTAAAATATCCTGTCGCCGTATCGGCGGTGAGGCGCAGTTCCAGAGGGTGCTCCCGCGAGGCTACGTTATGCTTCAGGGCGTTTTCTACGAGTAACTGCACACTGAGCGGGGCTACCAACTGGCCTAGCGCTTCGGGTGGCACGTGCTGGGTCACGCGCAGGTTGTCGCGAAAACGAACCTTGTGCAGGGCCAGGAAAACATCCACAAAAGCCAGCTCTTCACTGAGCAGCACGGTGGTTCGCTCGCGGGCCAGCAGCACGTAGCGGTACACGTCGGAGAGCTGTTCTACAAACTGCTGGGCAGGTTCGTTTTCGGGCTCGATGAGGGCGGAAAGGGTGTTGAGGGAGTTGAACAGAAAGTGCGGATCGAGCTGACTTTGCAGGGCTTCGAGCTGACTTTGTACGCCGGCGCTCTGAAGCTGTTCGGCCCGCCGCACATTGTCGGCCCACTGCCGAAAGAAGTTCGAGCTTTCGTAAATCAGCTGCACCACAACCGTCGGGACCATATTCAGGCCGAACTCAAACCAGAACGTAGGCCAGTCGAGCCGGGTGTTTTGCAGCATCCCCACGATGCTGTCCAGGATCAGCGTAACGACGGCTGCGATGGTGGTATTGAGTGCCGCCAGAAGCCACAGGCGGCGCACGGTTTGATCGACGTGCGGGAAGCGGCGAAACAGCGCAATCCAGAGGGCCCGACCCGTAAACCAAAAAGAGCAGGTGAACAGCAGCGAAACGCCCCAGTTTATCAGAAAGACCGGAAAGGAAGTTACATGCAGGACACCTCGCGGCAACATCACCAGCACCGACAGCACTGGGATGCCGATGAGCAGAAACCACCGGTCGTTTAGGCGAATAGGGGTGGGGCGCTCAGATGCGACGGACATAGATTAAGATTTGCGAGGCAGCTTTTGCACGAAGCTAACCACCACCTGCCGAAACTGAACCGGCTGCTCCAGAAAGGAATAGTGCTTGCCAGGCAGCGTTACTACCTGCTGCTTTGAGAATCGGAACGACTGCGGCGTAGCACCCGTGGTGCGGTCGTCCTGGCCTACAATCACCAGCGTGGGCATAGTGAGCTGGGCCGTAGCGGGCGTGTAGTCCTGACCATAATCGGGCAGGCGGCCACTGAAAACCTGGGTAGCAAAATCCTGGTTGGCAGGCACCGCACGGACAGCACGGCTGGCGCGAGCGGCCAGGGAATCAGCGGAGTATTGGAGCTGGTAGGCCAGTTTCTTTTGCTGTAACGCGCCCATGACCATGCCGAAGCGCTGCATCATCGGGATGTTCGTGTTAGGCTGCTCAGCGGTAGGTAGCAGGGAGGTGCCGACTTGCAGCATGGCTTCCAGCGAAGCCGCGGGGTTCAGCACGCTGTTCACTAAGATTAAGCCTTGCACCCGCTCGGGGTATTTGGTGGCGTAGGCCGTAGCAATGGTTCCTCCGAATGAATGCGCCATCACCACCCATTTCTCTAGGCCTAGGTGCTGGCGCAACTCTTCCAGATCCTGCACCAAGCGTGCCATAGAGTAATCTTTGCGCACTGAGCTGGCCGAGCGTCCGCTACCGCGCTGATCGAAGTAGATCATGCGCAACTGGTCTTCGAGCCGGTTGCCGCCTAGTTTCTCAAACGAGTAGCTGCCCGCGCCCGGCCCGCCATGCACAAACACGCACGGCACCCCCTTCCCCGATACCTGCACAAACAGCTTCACGGAATCCGAGGTGAGCAGGGTAGTAGTGCCAGTGGAGCGGGCGGACTGGTTGGTTTGCGCCAAACACTGGCCTAGGCTAGTCAGAAGCAGCACGCAGGCAATCAGGAAACGCAACGGACGAAGGCAGAGACTGGTCATGGGAGTTGTGAGTAGCAGGTAAGACTAGGGTAGTAACTGCGTCAAACCTCCATAAAATCACGTCTCATTTCCAGCCGAATCGGGGCGAAATGCAGCAGGAGTAGGGCGAAGCAACGAAAGCCCTAGGGCCAACTGAAGCGCTTCGGCTTCCCAGGAAACAAGAAAGCCCAGCCGCCCGGCATTGCTGCCGGACAACTGGGCTAGGGTCCCCACCCATACTTCTTCTCTTAAATAATAGTGCTCATCCCGAGCCTGATGTTGTTGCGGTGTACCTCACAATCGGCAATGTCCAGCACGCTGTAGGCAATGAAGTTGCCGACCTGCTCGGTGGTGTAGAGCGTGGTGGGGTTCAGCTCCGGCGTTACCACTCCTTGGTCGAGGGCGTGTTGCACGGCGTCGCGCACGCAATCGGCTTCCTCTTGCAGGTGGAAGTGGTCGAGGAGCATAGCGGCCGAGAGGATGGTGGCAATGGGGTTGGCAATGCCTTTGCCTTTGGCCTGCGGATAGGAGCCATGGATAGGCTCAAACAGCGCAGCCCCATCACCCACTGATGCTGAGGGCAACAGGCCTAGCGAGCCGGCAATGACTGATGCCTCATCCGAAATGATGTCGCCGAACATGTTTTCCGTCAGGATAACATCAAACTGGCGCGGATTGAGGATAATCTGCATGGCAGCATTGTCCACGAACAGATAGTCGAGGGCTACGCTAGGGTACTCGGGGGCAATGCTCTGCACGGTTTCGCGCCACAGGCGAGAGGTTTCCAGCACGTTAGCTTTATCCACGAGCGTGAGCTTGTGGCGACGCGTTTCAGCGGCCTTGAAGGCCCGGTGCGCGATGCGCAGGATTTCCTCCCGCGAATAGGTGCAGTTGTCGTAGGCCGAGGTGCGGTCCTCGCTGCGGCCTTTCTCACCGAAGTAAATGCCACCCGTTAATTCCCGGAAAATCAGAATGTCGGTGCCTTGGATGCGCTCCGCTTTTAGTGGGGAGTGTTCCAGTAGCTGGTCGTAAGCCGTGATGGGGCGGATGTTAGCGTACAGGCCTAGCGACTTGCGCAGGCCTAGTAGGCCTTGCTCCGGGCGTACTTTGGCCTTGGGGTCGTTGTCATATTTTGGGTCGCCGATGGCACCGAGTAGCACCGCATCGGCCTGGCGGCAGGCATCGAGGGTAGCATCTGGCAGCGGAGTACCCGTGGCATCAATAGCGCAAGCTCCCATCAACTGATAATCGAAGATAAACTCGTGCCCGAAGCGGCTCGACACCGCGCGCAGCACGCGCACCGCCTCGCCGCACACTTCGGGGCCAATACCGTCGCCCGGCAACACCACAATTCGTTTGCTTAGAATACCCATGACCGCTGCTGTTCATAAGCCGTGATGGCCGCCTCCTGGCTAATGAGAAAATCAATGTCGTCGTACCCGTTGATCAGGCACTCTTTTTTGTAAGCGTCCAGCTCGAAGTGAATCGCCTCATCCCAACCCGGTATGGTAAGCGTCTGGGCCTGCAAATCCACCGTCAGTGCGGTATTCGAGTCCTGCGCCACCGCCTCAAAAAGGCCCTGCAACACCTCATCGGAAACTTGCAGCGGCAGTAGGCCAGTATTGAGTGCGTTGCCCCGGAAAATATCAGCGAAGTAGCTGCTGATAACCACTCGGAAACCGGCATCATACAAGGCCCAGGCGGCGTGTTCCCGACTAGAGCCGCACCCGAAGTTCTTGCCGGCTAGCAGAATCTGATGGTCTTGGTAACGGGTGTCGTTCAACACGAAGTCGGGCCTAGGCTGCCCGTCGGCGGTGTAGCGCCAGTCGGCAAACAGGTTCTGACCGAATCCTTCGCGGGTTGTTGCCTTCAGAAAGCGCGCCGGAATGATCTGGTCGGTATCCACATTTTCTATCGGCAGCGGCACCACGCCGGAGCGTAGCGTTTGGAATTTTTCCATGGGGTGGGGAAGGGTTATAAAGTTAGAGCTAGGCTAAGCTCCCCTCCTCAGATGAGGAGGGGTTGGGGGTGGTTGAAGTGGTCTAGAACGGTTTTTAGAACTAGATCTAAAGTTGTTCTTACATCAATCAACCACCCCCTGCCCCTCCTCATCTGAGGAGGGGAGCCTTAGTTCTAGTGTCTAATTCAAGTATTGCGTGATATCCACCAAGCGACCTTCCACCGCTGTAATTGCAGCTACCAGCGGACTGGCCAACAGGGTGCGGGCGCCGGGGCCTTGGCGGCCTTCGAAGTTGCGGTTGGAGGTAGAGACACAGTAGGCACCGGCCGGAATTTTGTCGTCGTTCATGGCTAGGCAGGCGCTGCAGCCGGGCTCGCGCAACTCGAAGCCTGCAGCGGCCAGCACCTTGTCGAGGCCTTCGGCAATGGCTTGCTGCTCTACTTGTTTGGAGCCAGGAACAATGATGGCTTCCACGTGGGCCGCCTTCTGCTTGCCCCGCACGTAGGCCGCTACCGTGCGCAAATCCTCGATGCGCGAGTTGGTGCAACTGCCAATAAATACGTAGTTGATTTCCTTGCCCAGCAGCGACTCGCCCGGCTGAAAGCCCATGTAGCGCAACGACTTATCGAAGCTAGTCGCCTCGCTACCCCCGTTGAGCACCGGAATGTTGGACGAGAGCGGAATGCCCATGCCGGGGTTGGTGCCGTAGGTAATCATGGGCTGAATGGCCGAGGCATCGAACTGCAGCTCTGCGTCGAACACGGCGTCTTCGTCCGAGTACAGGGTCTGCCAATGTGCTACGGCCCGGTCCCAACTCTTGCCCTGGGGCGCAAACCGGCGGCCTTTCAGGTAGTCAAACGTGGTGGCATCGGGGGCAATGAGGCCGCCACGAGCACCCATTTCAATGCTCATGTTGCAGACAGTCATGCGTCCTTCCATGCTCAGGCTCCGGATGGCGCTGCCCGCGTACTCCACGAAGTAGCCGGTGGCGCCGCCGGTGCCCAACTGCGAAATCACATACAAAATCAAATCCTTGGCCGTTACGCCAAGCCGCAGGTCGCCATCTAGGGTAATGCGCATGCGCTTGGGCTTGTCTAGCAAGAGGCACTGCGAGGCCATTACCTGCGTCACCTGGCTGGTGCCAATGCCGAAGGCAATGGTGCCAAACGCGCCGTGGGTAGAAGTGTGGCTGTCGCCGCACACCATGGTCAGGCCCGGCTGCGTAATGCCCAACTCCGGCCCAATTACGTGCACAATGCCTTGGTATTGGTGTCCTAGGCCATAGAGCTCCACGCCAAACTTGGCGCAGTTCTCCGTGAGCTTGTCCACTTGGGATCGGGACAGCGGGTCCTGAATAGGCTGGTCTTGGTGGCGCGTGGGTACGTTGTGGTCGGCGGTGGCAACTATCTGCTCGGGGCGGCGCAGGGTGAGGCCGCGAGCCGTAACCTCGTCGAATGCCTGAGGGCTCGTGACTTCGTGAATCAGATGGCGGTCGATGTAAAACACCGTGAGGCCGCCAGCTACTTCACGCACCACGTGCGCGTCCCAGATTTTATCAAATAAGGTTTTAGACGACATGAGAGTGGGGTGGGATGATTAATCGGAACGACATGCTGCTATTGCTACTCCACCGTCACCAACTGCTCCTGCTCCACCATCACGTGCAAGTCCTCGTCAACCACTTCTTTCTGGCGGTCGGCGAGGACAAGGAAGGAGGCGTAGGCCTTATTGAGTGCGGTGCGGTCGAAGTCGTAGCCGATTTTCTGGAGGCGGTAGGCCAGGGCAGCGCGGCCGGAGCGGGCCGTGAGCACAATGACCGAATCGGGCATGCCCACTTCGCGTGGGTCGATGATTTCGTAGGTTTCGCGGTGCTTGATAACGCCGTCCTGGTGGATACCGCTGGAGTGCGAAAACGCGTTAGCGCCCACAATAGCCTTGTTTGGCTGCACCGGCATCGACATGAGGTGCGACACCATGGCCGAGGTTTCGGCGAGCAGTTTGGTGTTGATGCCCGTCTCGAAGTTGAGGTAGGGATGCTGACGCAGCACCATGACGGCTTCCTCCAGGGCCGTATTGCCGGCCCGCTCACCCACGCCATTAATGGTGCACTCCACTTGCTGCGCTCCGTTGAGCACGCCGGCAATAGAGTTGGCCGTGGCCATGCCCAAATCGTTGTGACAGTGGGTGGAGAGACGCACATGCTCAATGCCGCGCACGTTGTCCACGAGGTACTTGATCTTGGCGCCGTACTCGCTCGGCAAGCAGTAGCCGGTAGTATCGGGAATGTTGAGCACGGTAGCACCGGCGCGAATAGCAGCCTCGCAGACTCGGGCCAAAAACTCATTATCCGTGCGGCCCGCGTCTTCAGCGTAAAACTCCACGTCTTCCACGAAGGACTTCGCCAGCTTCACAGCTGCCACGGCCCGCTCCAATACCTTCTCAGGGGTAGTGCAGAGCTTGAATCGGATGTGCGAATCAGAGGTACCAATACCGGTGTGAATGCGCGGATATTTGGCAGATTTCAACGCCTCAGCGGCTGTAACAATATCGTTTTCCACTGCTCTCGAAAGGCCACAGACGGTAGCGTAGCGCGTTTGAGCTGCAATGGCCGCTACTGCTGCAAAGTCGCCGGGACTTGATACCGGAAAACCAGCCTCAATTACGTCAACACCTAGTAGCTCTAGCTGTCGGGCAATCAGTAGTTTCTCGTCCCGGTTCAGCTTGCAGCCCGGCACTTGTTCCCCGTCGCGCAGGGTCGTGTCGAAGATGTGGATTTTTTGAGTTGCCATGTCGATAGGGTTCTGTCAGCGAAATGTGCTGCCCGCAAGTACATGGCTTCAGTGTGCGAATGAAAACGGTTTCTCGGCACGCCTACTATTTCTAAAAGTTGATTTGTAAATTATAAATTACTGATGATGAGTGGATTGTGTATTAATGAAATACAATGGCCAACATCCTAAAGAACGAAGCTCCCCTCCTCAGATGAGGAGGGGCTGGGGGTGGTTGACCAATCGTTGTTTACAACGCCCGTCATGCTGAGCGGAGTCGAAGCATCTCTACCTCTGGCTAACCAACTGGCCTAACACGGTTCAGGAAAGCGGTAGAGATGCTTCGACTCCGCTCAGCAGGACGGCCTGATAAATTGTTCTAGTAAGTGGTTCTAGGCCAGTTCAACCACCCCCAGCCCCTCCTCATCTGAGGAGGGGAGCTACGTTCTTTCAACTCGAACTACACAAGTAAACTCAGGAAATCTTGCTTGCCGTTGAGGTATTCGTAGCCGAAGCCTTCAGCGGCCATGCGCAACTGGATTCCATCTATATCGTGGGGGCGCTGGACTTCTAGGCCTATAAAGACAGGACCTTTTTCCTTGTTGTTCTTCTTGATGTACTGGAACTGGATGATGTCGTCGCCCTCGTGGAGGACGTTGTTCACGAAGCGGCGGAGGGCGCCGGGCTTCTGATTGAAGGTGACCAAGAAGTAATGCTTGCGGCCTTGGTGGCGCATGGCCCGCTCCTTGATATCCTCCATGCGGGTGATATCGTTGTTTGAGCCACTAAGCACGCACACCACCGTTTTACCCCGAATCTGATCGGCGTACTGGTGCAGGGCTGAGACGCTGAGCGTGCCCGCTGGTTCCAGCACGATGCCTTCCTCGTTGTACATTTTTAGTAGGTCTTCGCAGACCTGGCCTTCCGGTACCAGCGCCACCTCATCCAGTAGTTCCCGGCATAGCTCAAACGTCAGTTCGCCGGGGCACTTCACGGCTGCCCCATCCACGAAGCTCTCGATGTGCTCTAGGGGTTGACGTAGGCCAGTCTGGATAGCGCGCTGCATGGAAGGTGCTCCTAATGGTTGCACGCCAATCAGCTTGGTGTGGGGGCTCAACTGCCGGAACACGCTGCTGACGCCCGAGGCCAGACCACCGCCGCCAATGGGCATGAAGCAATAATCAATGGAGCCGGGGGCGTCGCGCAGAATCTCTAGGCCTACCGTGGCTTGCCCTTCTACAATGGCTAGGTCATCGAAGGGGTGCACGAAGGTGCTGCCGCGCTGGTCGCAGAAATCTTTTGCTGCCTTGTACGTGTCATCGAAGGTGGCCCCAGTCAGGACAACTTCCACTTGGTCTTTCCCGAACAAGCGCACCTTGTTTACCTTCTGCGCCGGGGTTTGGGCGGGCATGAAAATATGGCCCCGCAGCCCCAACAGCTGGCAGGCGTAGGCCACTCCCTGCGCGTGGTTACCGGCGCTGGCACACACCACATCCTTCCCCGACTGCTCCCCGCTCAAGCCGGCCATCTTGTTATACGCCCCCCGAATTTTATAGGAACGCACCACCTGCAGGTCCTCGCGCTTTAGGTACACCTGCGCCCCGTAAGCATCGGATAGGCCTAGGTTGTGTTGCAGCAGCGTTTTGTAAATCACGCCATCGAGCGTGCGCGCCGCTCGCTCCACGTTTTCCAAGCGTACCGTTGGGGCAGAGGTTAGGGTTTCTGGTTCCATAGGGGTAGTTGTGAGCACCAAAAAAGAACGTCATGTCGACCGGAGCGAGACATGACGTTCTTCTAGATTCAATGGTGTAGTTAGCTTAGTTCTTCCACCTTTTCAGTGGCTTTGGAGCGTAGCTCGCGCACGGTGGCGCCGGTCTGCCACAGTTCTGAGTCGCGCACTTCCTTCAGTTCCGCTTCCAACTCCTTGCGGTAGCCGGGGGTAGAACCTCGCTGAATCGTGCGGGCGGCTTCCTGGCCCGAGGCTACGCTGTCGTAGAGCTCATTCAGCACGGGCAGGGTAGCCTCGCGGAAGCGGCCTTTCCAGTCGAGGGCGCCGCGCTGGGCGGTTACGGAGCAGTTGCTGAACATCCAGTCCATGCCGTTTTCGCCAACTAGTGGCACGAGGCTCTGGGTGAGCTCTTCCACGGTTTCGTTGAAGGCCTCAGAAGGGGAATGGCCACGCTGACGCAGCACTTGGTATTGGGCCTCAATGATGCCCGCTAATGCACCCATCAGCACGCCCCGCTCACCAGTAAGGTCAGAGTATACTTCGCGCTTGAAGTCGGTTTCAAACAAGTAGCCCGAGCCTACCCCAATGCCAAGGGCAATAGCCTTCTCGTAGGCCTGTCCGGTAGCATCCTGGAACACGGCAAACGAGGAGTTCAGGCCGCCACCCGCCACAAACAGGCGGCGCAGGCTGGTACCGCTACCCTTGGGAGCTACCAATACCACATCCACATCAGCGGGCGGCACGATGCCAGTCTGGTCATTGAACGTGATGCCGAAGCCGTGCGAGAAATACAGCGTTTTGCCGGGCGTGAGCTTGGCTTTCAATGTAGGCCAGACTGCAATCTGGCCGGCATCAGAGAGGAGGTTGGCGATGATAGTGCCGCGCTCCGCTGCTTCTTCAATGTCGAACAACGTTTCGCCTTCCACCCAACCATCGGCTTCGGCCTTGCTCCACGATGCAGAATCGCGGCGCTGCCCGATGATGACGTTGAAGCCATTGTCGCGCAGGTTTAGCGCCTGGCCAGGGCCCTGCACGCCGTAGCCAATCACGGCAATGGTTTCGTCTTTCAGAATAGCGCGGGCTTTGTCCAAAGGAAATTCGTCGCGGGTCACTACGTGCTCTTCTACGCCGCCAAAGTTGATGGTTGCCATGATGTTGGGTATTGGGTTGGAAGATGAAAATGTCGTTTTGTTGTTTTCAGGCCGTCATGCTGAGCGGAGTCGAAGCATATCTACCGCTTCATTGAAATAGGCCTAGGCCAGTAGTTAGTTAGAGGTAGAGATGCTTCGACTTCGCTCAGCATGACGTGCTTTTTTGCTCACGATGGCGGGTGCTTTCACATCGTGAATACCTTGTCGCGGCTGTTGAGGTAGTCGTTTTCACTGACCTCGTGGCTGGGTTCCACTCGCTCAAACTCGCGGAGTTTGTGGTGAAAGCCTTGGCTGTTTTTGATGATGGCAATGCGGGCCGAGCGCACAAACTCAATGAGGCCATAAGGGGCCAAAACGGATAGAAGTTTGTCGGTTTCCTCGCGGTGGCCAGTGGTTTCGAATACCGTGTAGTCTTTCCGAATCACCACGACGCGGGCGCCATGTTCCCGCAGCAGTCGCTCCACAATCACCCGCTCGGCAATGACATCGGTAGGCACTTTGTACAGCGCCATTTCCTGCCAGATCACGTCCTCGTTGGTATTGAAGTACACCTTCAGCACCTCGATCTGCTTTTCAATCTGCCGGGCTATTTTGCGCACTACCTCCTCGGTTTCCACCACCACAATATTGAAGCGGTGAATGCCTTCAACTTCCGAAGGCGACGTGTTGAGACTCTCGATGTTGATTTTGCGCCGAGAGAAAATGATGGCAATGCGGTTCAGCAGTCCCACCTGATTCTCGGTGTAGGCCGTGATGTTGTACTCCTGCCGTTCGATGGGTTGCTGATTCATGGTTATAAGGGGTAGCTACTAAGCCGTCATGTTGAGCCTGTCGAAGCATCTCTTGCGCTTCGTTGTAGAGGCTTAGTCCAGTAATTAGTCAGCGGTAGAGATGCTTCGGCTGCGCTCAGCATGACGTTCTTTTTTGATCTGTCGGACCGCGTTCTATTTCAGTCGGATTTCACTTACTCCGCAGCCTTGCGGCACCATGGGGAAGATGTTGTTCTCCTTCGTCACCATTACTTCCAGCAGGAAGGAGCCGGGGTGCTCCAGCATTTCGCGCAGGGCTGGTTGCAACTCGGGGCGGCTGTCTACGCGGCGGCCGGCAATGCTGTAGCCACGGGCCACGGTCACGTAATCGGGGCTGGCAATATCCACGAAGGAGTAGCGCCGGTCGTGGAACATCTCCTGCCACTGGCGCACCATGCCTAGGAACTGGTTATTGAGCAGCAGAATCTTCACGTTGACGCCCGTCTGCATGATGGTGCCCAGCTCTTGGATCGTCATCTGAATGCCCCCGTCTCCGATAACAGCTACTACCGTGCGCTCCGGTGCGCCAAACTTGGCCCCGATGGCGGCCGGCAGAGCAAAGCCCATGGTGCCTAGGCCACCGCTGGTAATGTTGCTGCGGGTGTGATTGAGCTTGGCGTAGCGGCAAGCTACCATCTGGTGCTGACCTACATCAGTCACGATGATGGCCTCACCTTGGGTCAGCTCATTCAGCTGCTGAATTACTTCGCCCATCGTCAGCTCGTCGGAGGTCGGAAACAGCTCGTCTTGGATCACGGCCGCTATTTCTTCGGCGTCGTGCTCCGTAAAGCGTTGCCGCCACTCGGGGTAGGAGCGGGGCTCTACTAGCTGCGTGAGCAGGGGAAGGGTTTCTTTGCAGTCGCCCCACACCGGCACGGTGGCCTTCACGTTCTTGTCGATTTCCGTGGGGTCGATGTCGAGGTGAATGATTTGGGCTTGCTTGGCATATTTATCTAGGCGGCCCGTTACCCGGTCGTCGAAACGCATGCCGATGGCAATGAGCACGTCGCACTCATTGGTCAGCACGTTGGGGCCGTAGTTGCCGTGCATGCCCAGCATGCCCACGTTGAGCGGGTGGCCGGTGGGTAGGGCGCCAGCGCCAAGAATGGTCCAGGCGGCTGGAATGCCGCTTTTCTCAATGAACTTTTTGAACTCCTGCTCGGCCTGGCCTAGCAATACGCCTTGGCCCCAGAGCACCAACGGCCGCTTGGCTTGGTTGATGAGAGCAGCTGCCTGCGCCACGTACTCGTGCCGAATAAGTGGCCTAGGCCTATAGCTGCGGATGTGGGTGCAGGGCTGGTACGGCTCAAAGTCGGCCTTCTGAATCTGAGCGTTTTTGGTGATGTCAATCAGCACCGGACCAGGCCTACCGCTGCGCGCGATGTAAAAGGCTTTGGCCAGTACCTCCGGAATCTCGCTGGCATCTGTTACTTGGTGGTTCCACTTGGTAACCGGCGTTGTGATGTTGATGATGTCGGTTTCCTGGAAGGCATCGGTGCCCAGCAAATGCGCGAATACCTGCCCCGTGATGCACACCAGCGGCGTACTGTCAATCTGGGCGTCGGCTAGGCCAGTCACGAGGTTAGTAGCACCGGGGCCGCTAGTCGCGAAGACCACTCCCACCTTGCCCGACGAACGCGCATAGCCCTGGGCCGCGTGAATGCCGCCTTGCTCGTGGCGCACCAACACGTGGTTTAGCTGCTCCTTGAAGTCGTAGAGCGCATCATAAATCGGGATGATGGCACCGCCGGGGTAGCCGAATACGGTGTCCACGCCCTCCGCCAGCAGCGCGTGCAGCGTAGCCTGTGCTCCCGAAAGCGTTTGGGTGCTAAGCTCCGCCGTGGCTACGGCCGTTTCAGGCGAGGTTGGCGCGGGCTGGGGTTGTGGATTCATGTACATGGTCTTCCTGGTAATCAGTGATACAGCCGCGGCTCGCGTCGCTGACCGTGCGGATATACTTCAGCAGCACGCCTTGTTGCACGTTGGGCCGGGGCCGCTGCCACTGCTGGCGGCGTAGCTCCAGCAGCGCGTCATCTACCTGCACATCAATGGTGTTGGTGCCGGCGTCCAGCACAATCCAGTCGCCATCTTCCACCAGCGCGATGGTGCCGCCATCGTAGGCCTCGGGGCAGACGTGCCCAATCACGAAGCCGTGCGTGCCACCTGAGAAGCGGCCGTCTGTAATGAGCGCTACCTTGTCGCCTAGGCCTGCCCCAATGATGGCTGAGGTCGGCTTGAGCATTTCCGGCATGCCGGGTCCGCCCTTGGGCCCCACATAGCGAATCACGACCACATGACCCGGCTGAATCTTACCCTGCGTGATGCCTTCGTTCAGCTCTTCTTCGGAGTTGAACACAATAGCCGGACCTTCAAACCGGAGGCCTTCCTTCCCCGTGATTTTCGCCACGGCGCCTTTCTCGGCCAGATTGCCATACAGAATCTGAATGTGGCCGTCGGCTTTAATGGGGTTATCCAGAGGGCGAAGCAAATCCTGTTCGGCGCCCAGGGGCTGCACGTTAGCGAGGTTTTCGGCCAGGGTTTGGCCCGTTACCGTCAGCAGGTCGCCGTGGAGCAGGCCTAGGTTCAGTAGGGTTTTCATCACGGCTGGCACACCGCCTAGGGCCGAGAGGTCTTCCATCAGGTACTTGCCGCTGGGCTTGAGGTCGGCCAGCACCGGCGTGCGGTTACTCACGGCCTGGAAGTCCTCCATCGTGAGGTGCACGCCAGCGGCGTGGGCAATGGCAATCAGGTGGAGCACCGCGTTGGTAGAGCCGCCGAGCACGGTGGTCATCACCAAGGCATTTTCGAAGGCTTCGCGAACCAGAATGTCGCGGGGCTTGAGGTCAAGTTCGAGTAGGCGGCGCAGGTAGGAGCCGGCCGTGAGGCACTCCTGCTGCTTCTCCTGACTCACTGCTGGGGAGGACGAGGAAAACGGGACGCTCATGCCCAGCGTTTCTATGGCCGCCGCCATGGTGTTAGCTGTGTACATGCCCCCACACGCCCCCGGACCCGGGCAGGCGTTGTGGATGATGCCCTTGTAATCCTCGTCCGATATCTGCCCCTGCAGCTTCTTGCCATAGGCCTCAAAGCACGACACAATGTTGAGCTGCTGCCCCTTAAACGAGCCGCCCTTAATAGTGCCTCCGTACACCATCAAGGAAGGCCGGTTCAGTCGCGCCATAGCAATGAGAGCACCGGGCATATTCTTGTCGCAGCCCATCACGCAGGCCAGCGCATCGTAGTTGTGCGCCCCGGCCATGGCTTCAATGGAATCAGCAATGATTTCCCTGGAAACCAAGGAGTAGCGCATGCCCGCCGTGCCGTTGGTAATTCCGTCGCTGACCCCAATCGTGTTAAACCGCAGTCCTACCAGGCCTTGCTCTTGCACGCCTACTTTCACCTGGTCGGCAAGGCCATTGAGGTGCATGTTACACGTGTTGCCCTCGAACCCCGTGGAGCAGATGCCCACAAATGGCTTGTGCAAATCAGCATCCGAAAGCCCCGAGCCAATGAGCATGGCTTGGGACGCCGGCAGGCTGTCGTCCTGGGTGTAGATGCGACTGTATTTATTCAGGGCCATGGGTGGAGTTTGTGCTATGGGTTTGGTAAGAAACTGTCCTGCTGAGCGGAGCCGAAGCATCTCTACCGTTGGCTGCTCAACTGGCCTAGGGTTCTGCAACGAAGCGGTAGTGATGCTTCGGCTCCGCTCAGCAGGACGTTCTGTTATCGGTTCGTTCTGATATCCTGTAGGCCTCTATTAAGCTTTCTCGGCGTAGCTCGCGTTGCGGCTCACCGCTTGCCCCGTTACAAGAGCGTGGTAGTGGCCGGCGAGCATGCCGCCGATGGAGTGCTGGAACGACTTTTCAAACACCACATCATCCACCGAGGCAATGCCGATAACCTCGGCCGCGGTGCCCGTCATGAAGGCCGCTGAAGCAGTGCGCAGCTCCTCTGGCTTAAAGAACTTCTCATGCACTGTAATGCCAGACTCGCGGGCCAGATCGATAATGGTATTGCGGGTGATGCCGCGCAGAATGCTGCCTTGTGGGGCCGTGTACAGCTCGCCGTCGCGCTCGAAGAAGAAGTTGGCGCCAGGCCCTTCGGCTACGTAACCGTTCATATCCAGCAGTAGAGCTTCATCATAGCCGCGGCCTTTGGCCTCCGTGCTGGCAATGATGGAGTTGACGTAATGACCGCCTACTTTGGCCTCAATAGGAACCGCTTTGGGGTTAGGCCGCTCGTAGGGCGAGATGGTGAGGCGCAGGCTCTGGTCGCCGAGGTATTTGCCCCATTCCCACACCGCAATCAGCAGGTTGCTGGTGGTGGCGGCTTTCAGGCTCATGTTGGGGGTAGCGGCATACACCAGCGGCCGGATGTACGCATCCGTCAGGTTGTTGCGTTCCAGTACTTCATAACTGATGCGCGTAAGCTCCTCTACCGAATACTCCAGCGGCAGCCCAATGCTCTTACACGAGTAATGCAGCCGCTCGTAGTGCTCCTCTGCCTTGAAAATGCGGGTTCCGGTTGGCGTATTATAGGCTCTGATTCCTTCGAATACGGAGTAGCCGTAGTGCAAGGATTGGGCATACACGCCGCAGGTAGCCTGCTCAGCCGGCACAAACTCGCCATCCAAAAAGGCAATGGTGTTACTGGTGAAGTACATGGTAGTAAGTGAGGTAGGGAGAGAAAAAATGGCTATGAAAAAGCCTTTCCGAGCGCGGGGCTGAGAAAGGCTAGTCGAATCAGGACAATGCGCTTCCTTTCAGCCCGGCAGTGGCAGAATAATGACATGCAGGACGAGGCGGAAAACAGAGGTCATGGAAATCGAAAGTGAAAAGAGGAAGAGGGTAGAAGGAGTGGCCTACCGGAGCCTTGGTTTGCTGCAATTCTTTGGAGAGAGTAGCAGCCGCTGATAGTATCTCCGGAAGGTGTGGCCTGCGTAAGTATGGCTCGCCAGCCGGCCGTTACAAGAGGAAGAAATATTGCGGACCAAGAAGTGGAAAAGTGCTCAGGCATATCATCTTTACGCTCTATTGATGAGCGCAAGTACACTAGCTTATGCTAAGCATTAAAACGTTTTTCTTACTTCCTTACCATTTCTAATATTTGGTTTTTATTAGGTAAAATATTGATAGGTAATAACTTGTATTTTCCCCAAATACGATGCCCAACGAAAATTCCGATCCGGTTTTTCAATTAATCAAGACCCTGACCCGCACTGAAAAGCGGCACTTCCGGCTGTTTGCCAACCGGCAGGGCTCTACTGATGGGCTGAAGTTTCTGCAGCTTTTCGATGCGCTGGAAGGACAGGAGAAGTACGACGAGGAGCGCGTATTGGCCCAGGTGCCAGCCATTAAGAAAGTGCAAGTAGCCAACCTAAAGGCGAACTTGTATCGGCAGTTGCTGTCGAGTTTGCGCATGTACCACGCCAGTCACAACCTCGATATTCAGCTGCGGGAGCAACTTGATTATGCCCGCGTGCTTTACAACCGGGGCCTCTATCAGCAGAGCCTACGCATGCTGGAAAAAGTGAAAGCCTCGGCGCGGCAGGCTGAAATGCAACACATTGTATTGCTGGCCCTCGACTTTGAGAAGCTGATTGAAGGGCAGTACATCACGCGCAGTTTGCGAGGACGGGCGCGTGAGTTATCGGACGAGGCGACCAGTACTGTGGCGCACGTTTCGCGGGAGCACGAGCTGTCCAACCTGGCGCTGCGCATGTACGGGCGCTACCTCAAAATAGGGCACACCCGCAACCAGCAGGACTACGAGAAAATCACGGCCTACTTCCACGACGGTTTGCCCGCAATGGACCCGCGGGAAGCGGGCTTTTATGAGCAGCTCTATTACTACCAGGCCCACGTGTGGTACTACACCATCACGCAGAACTTCCGGCTGTGCTTCCGCTACGCGCAGAAATGGGTAGATCTGTTTGAGAACAACCCACTCATGCGGGAGCAGCAGGCCATGTTGTACATCAAAGGCCTGCACAACCTGCTGATTACGGCGCACAACATGCTGTATTACAGTAAATTTGAGCAGGTGCTAGCACAGCTAGAGGCCTACGCCGCTGGCCCCAACCGGTACTCGAACCCGAACATTGAAATGCTGCTGTTCCTGTACATCTACACCAACCGGCTTAATGGGTATTTCATGCGCGGGCAGTTTACGGAAGGCCTCACCATCATTCCGGAGCTGCTGGAAAAGCTCGACCACTTCCGCATTCAGCTCGACTCGCACCGGCGGTTGGTGTTCTACTATAAAATTGCCAGCCTCTACTTCGGCAGTGGCCAGTCGGATAAGGCCATTGAGTACCTTAACAAGGTTATCTATTTCAAGGAGGCGAGCCTGCGCGAAGACATTCAGTGCTTTGCCCGCATTCTGAACCTGATTGCCCATTACGAAGCCGGTCGCGACGAGGCCCTGGATTACCAAATCCGCTCGGTGTACCGTTTCCTGGGCAAAATGAACGACCAGCAGCAAATGCAGGAGGCCATATTCCAGTTCCTGCGCAACCTCGGCGATGTGGCTCCTTCTAAGCTAAAAGAGGCCTTTATCCAGCTCAAAGACAAGCTCGTGCGCATTGCCGAAAACCCTTTTGAGCGCCGGCCTTTTCTCTACCTCGATATCATTTCCTGGCTGGAAAGCAAAATCGAAAACGTGCCGGTGCAAGAGGTAATCCAGCGCAAATTCAAGCAGTTGAAGTAGGAGGATGACGTGGTGAATAGTGAGGAGGGTACAGGACGAAGTAAAATAGAACGTCATTAAACAGGCCGTCATTCCTCGACTGCGCTCGGAATGACGGCCTATATATCCTATCTACCTACATATCCTACCTCTAAAACAGGGGCAACCCGTGCATGGCCTGGCCAAACAATGCCGCCACTAAGCCGGCATAGAGCAACGCCCCTAGCCATGTGAGTAGCACCGCTCGACTAGGCACGGTTCGGGCCATAAGCCACCCTAGCAACGGCACGGCTTGTAAGGCGTGCAGGCCTAGGAAGTGGGCGATACGCAGGTCGCCGGCGCGGGTGCTCCAGCCGAGGCCGGGGAGGCCGGGGCCACCATCGGGGGCGCCCACCGTGTGCTGGTTGAGGTGAATCATCATGCCACCGAGTACGCTTCCAATAAGAAAGAGCAACAAGCCTAGGCGCACGCCCCATACGTAGCCAGCGGGGCCGTGCGGGCGGTGTCGCCACACCAGGTACACGGCCCACATGGTAAGCACGGTATTCAGCAGGATGAACACGCCCATCAGGTTGAAAACCAGCATATCGAAGGTGCTAGCGATGTTGTAGTGGGAGGTGGTGCCCCGTGCGGCCTGGCCCGAAATGCACACCATTTCAACCACCATACTCAGGCCTACTCCCCAGCTGATGCGGCGCACGGCCCGCTGGGCCTGGGAGGGCAGATCGGCCAGCAGCCAGGCCAGCGTCCAGAGGTAGAGGAGGCCCGATAGGGCAAACTTCAGGGGCTTCACCCACACCGGTACGCCTGTCACCAACCGATGGTCGAAGGGCAAAAGCATGAGGGCCAACAGCAGAAACCCTACGTGCAGCCAACCCGCCCCCGACAACACCGGATTCACGCGGTGCAGCACGCGAAGCCACTCAGCGGCATAGGCCAGCGGTAACGCCACGCGCCGGGATAAAGGGTGCAAGGTACCGGTTGAGGTTGTTTTCAGGGGTAGGAAAGTAGACATGGCGACGGAAACCTAACGCGTGACAGAGGAGGCGGAAGTAGCAACATCGCGGCCATAGAAACGCCGCACCAAAGAGTATAGAAGGAGCCCCACTGGCCCAAACAAGAACGTGAGCAGAAGGCACGGCACGAGTAGCAAGTGCGGCACCCCGCGCCGCCGCGCATCGAGACTTTCCCAGATGCCGAGGCACAAATCGAAGCACAAGTAATGCACCCAGCCCGCCAGCAGCGCCCACGGGTTGCGGAACAAGGCTGCTACCCCGGCCAAAGAGCTAAACCCGCCTTCGGAACCATGAGGCCCAATATAGTGCAAGCCAATCAGGAGGGCATACGCTGCGGCCAGCAGGAGTGGCAGGGCCCCGCTCAGTACTAGGCGCTGCGTTACGTACCAGCGTGGAGCCAGCACCAGCAAGGCCCAGCCCAACATAGCAACCGGGTTAGCCAGCGAAAACAGAACGTCGGGTTGCAGTACCATATAGACCTAGTAGCGGATGACGCCGTAAACATGGGGATAATGGAGGTGTTTGTCAGGGTAAAATGGGGTGAAACCGCCGTTACACCGGGTCAACCGTACTAGGGCAGGTGGTGAGCCAAAGTGCCCTGCCCCTGATTTCCTCGCCGGAGAACGTATTTTTGTGCCGTGAATGCCGCCTGTCTATCCCGTTTGTTTGCCTTATCTATCCCGCTAGCCCTACTGCCCGGCCAAACCGCCTGGGCACTTGCTGATAGTACCTTTGTGCGCCAGGCGCACCGCCGGCCGGTGTTTCAGTTTGATCAGCGGTTCTCTATTCTGAATGGCAAAGTAGTAGGAATCAACGGAATAAAAGGCGGCATAGAATGGCGCGGCCGCTGGCGGGCAGGCATAGGTCTGTACCGGCTTTCTGGAGGCGTACCGACGCGTATTGCGCAGCCCATCGGGACGCCAGCTGGTACCCGCGACGAGGTTCGGTTTCGCTATGTGGTGGCGTATGGCGAGTACGTGTTCATCGGGAACAAGCGCTGGGAGCTGAGTACGCCCTTGCAGCTGGGCGCGGGCAGCTACTATACTAAATACTACTTTCCGGATGGTGGCGTGCGCCGAACCAACAACGAGGTGCTGTTTATGGTAGAACCCTCCATTGCGGCCCATTACCGGGTATTTCGGTGGATTGGGGTGGGCACCGGAGCAGGGTATCGGCAGGCTATAGCGGCGGGACAACAGCCCGAGGATGAAATGAGCGGCGTCATTTTCTTCGGGCGGGTTAAGCTTTTTCTGAGCGACTTTATTCGGGTGGTTAGGGGGCGGCAGCGCTTGTTTTCGCAGAGCGGACTTCGCGAAGACCCGCCACCCGTTACCCCTTTGCCCGCCCCGCAACCCTAGCAACACCAGTTTGTATGCCAGTAAAAGGTGCGGCTGCACACCCGTAGGTCCGCGCCCAAAAACAGCCTCACCCGGCGCCTAGCGTTGTAGCCAGATGCCGGGCGAGGCTGCTTCAGAGGGAGCAGGCGTTGCCGTTAGCGGGCGGCGCCTATGGCTTTAGCCGAGGTGGGGCGGCGCAGCACATAGCGGCGCACATATTCGCTAGGCTCACCTTTGGTGTAGTTAATGGGGTGCTCCATAATCTGCACAATTTCCCAGCCTAGGCTGCCCATGTAGTTGAGGGCGCTGATGGTGGTAGCAAACACCTGAATTTTGCCGGCCTCGCGCACTACCTGCTCCGAGCCGCCCAGCTTCTCGTAGCCGTAGCCGAAGTCAACGAAGATGTCGCCGCTTTTTTCTTTTTCGGCTTTGCCCAGGTTGATGGCGCCCGTGCGCATCAATTCGCAGAACTCGTACCGAACAGGCTCAGACTGCATAGGGCGCACTGCTGCCGGAGCCGACTGTGCCTGAACGTGTGCCGCCGAGCCCAGCAGTGTGGCCAGCAGCAGCGTGGAGAAAAGGTGTTTCATGAGGTGAATGGTTGGAGAAGTTAGACGAGGATCTGGAGTGGCGGGCAAAAGTTACAGGGAAAGATGTGGTAGTGGTACCGGCTCTTTCCCTGTATTTTTAGAATTCAGGTTAGTTGTAGTTGGGTAGCAACCGGTACTTGCGGCCGTATTCCAGCATTTGCTGCGAGAAGTCAGTGGGGTATTCCACTTTCACGTCCACCACTTTACCGTCCTGCAGTACGGGCACCAGCTTGGGCTGGATGAAGCCAGCGTAGGGGGCAATGTTGAGCTTTGAGTAGCGAGACAGCACTTCCTTGTGCAGGGCTGGGTCAACCTTCACGCCGTAGGTTTCAATTAGGTTTTTGCCGGCTGCGTAGTCGCCCTCGCTGGTGATGCGCTGGAGCTCGCGCAGTAGCTGCCCAAACAGGCCGCGTAGCTTCCCGTAGTCGTTCACCCGGAAATACGTGTTGCCGTCGCGGGTTATCTTCTCAATAACGTTGTCTCTGCTGCCTTTCTCGAAAGCCCATTTCGCTACCATCTGGCGGTTGCGCATGTGAGCTTCTTCTACGGTTTCACCGAGTTGGAGGCGCACCAGCTGGGTCATCAGGCCGTTGCGGATGTAGTTGTCGTACTCGGCTTTGGCTACGTCGGCGGAGGGCACCACGCCCAGCTGGGTCAGCTTGGGGTCGGGGAGGTAGTAAAGCGCCACCAGGTCGGCGCGGGCTTCTTCCAGCGCTGAGGCGTAGCTTTTCAGGGTTTCCTTGGGGGTGCCCACGCCTTTGTTAATTTGCCCCGAAGCGTGCCCGATTACCTCGTGCATATCGGTGTGCAGCTTGCCAGCCAGCGCCGCGTATTGGCGGGCGCGCTGCTTTTCGGCCTCATCAAACGCAAACTCATCCAGCAGGCCGCCGGCATCGGCCAGGCCGTAGGCATCCACAATGTTGCCTAGGTTCACCGACTTCGAGCCGTGCTCTTTCCGGATCCAGGTGGCATTGGGCAGGTTGATGCCGATAGGCGTGTTGGGAGCGGCGTCGCCGGCTTCTACTACCACGGTAATTACCTTGGCGGTAATCCCGACTACGTTCTGCTTCTTGTGCTCGGGCTTGATGGTGGAGTTATCTTCAAACCACTGGGCCTCGTCGCCGATGGCCTTGATGCGCTTGGTGGCTTCCAGGTCTTTGAACGATACCACCGACTCGTAGGCCGCACGGTAGCCCAGCGGGTCGCCGTACACCTCAATAAAGCCGTTCACTACATCCGTGCGCGATTTGGTATCGTGCACCCAGACAATGTTGTACTCATCCCATTTTTTCAGGTCGCCGGTCTGGTAAAACTCAATGAGCTTCTGCAGGGCCAGCTTTTGCTCGGGGTTTTCGGCTACTTCCACGGCCTTGGTCAGCCAGTACACCACTTTCGTGAGGGCCTGGCCATACATGCCTTCGGTGTGCCACACGCGTTCAATCAGGCGGTTTTGCTTGTCCTTTACCAGCTTGGAGTTGAGGCCGTAGGAAACGGGTTGTGCCTCTTTTTTGCTGGCTTTTTTCTTGTACAGCGTTTCCACTTCCGTTTGGGTCATGCCCTCATAGAAGTTGTTGGCGGAGGTCTTCACCAAGTCTTTGCCAGCTTCCTGGTTTACGCGTTTCGGGGCCACATTCGCGTCAAACAAGATGGGCGTCATCGTGGCCAGAAACTTGGTAACTGATTCGCCGGGCTCCAGGGGCAATAGTTTGGAGTCGGTGGCAAAAATCAGCTCCTTGAAATAGGCCGGGGTGCACTCGGGCACAAACTTGCGGGTGCTGTAGTGGTGGTGCACGCCATTGCTGAACCATACGCGCTTGGCGTAAGTAGCAAACTTGCCGGCCTGGGCTATCTGCTGCTGATTGGTGCTGGCCGTCAGGCGCTCCTGGTTGGCGGGCCACAGCGCTTCCAGGGTGCGGCGCACACGCAGGTTGTGCTTGTAATTCTGGTCGTAGATAATGTCGCGGCCACTTAGAGCGGCCTCGTACAGGTAGTACAGCAGCTCTTTCTGGCGGGGTTCCAGCTCTTCGAAGCCGGGCACCTGGTAGCGCAGAATACGCAGGTCGGCGAACTGCTCCGTAACTACCTGAAAGGGCGGAGTGGCGGGTGCTGCTGGCGCTTCGGTTGCTACGGGCTGTGCTTGGGGAGCTACCTCGGTGGGGCTGCTGCTAACAGCCGTGATGGGGGGAGCGGTGATGTGGGAGGTGCTGGCACAGCCGCCGCCCAGCTGAGCAATCAGCAAGAGGGCAGCCGCCGATAGGGGAGGGCGCTTCATTAATACAAGGCAGAGTGGAGAACTTGTACAAATCAACGCATAATTTAACGAAAGCAAGAAAGCGCAAGCCAAGCAAATCTAGCTTGCCAGAACTTTTCCTGACTAGGGCCTGCCCGGAGCCAAACTCTGGCAGCACAACCGCCCCAGTAGGGGCCCAGGGCGGTTGTGCTTAAACGCAGGGTTAGGCATTGGGCGGTCAGGCCCGGTTTGCCCACAAGCAATGCCTAGTGAGCCTCTCGCACGGTGCTGAGGCGGTCGAGCTTGCCGGAGGCTGTAGTGCGGAATCGGGGCACAAAGATCAGTTCGCGGGGCTGTTCATACTTACCCAGGCGCTGACCGAGCAACTCCTGCAAGGCATGCTGCTGCTCAGGCGTTAGCGCATCGCCTTCCACAAAAGCCGTTACCTGCTCCCCCAGCCGCTGATCGGGCAGGCCAGCTACAAAAGCTCGGCGGCTTAGGCCCAGCTCCATGAGAGCTACTTCTAGCACTAGCTCTACTTTCTCGGCCTGCACTTTCACGCCGCCGCTGTTTATCACAAAATCGGCTCGGCCCAGCCATTCAAAACGGTGCGCATCTAGGAGCTGTACCCGGTCATTGGTTGTGATGAGCTCCCCACGGGTCACGTCGGCCCGGATGGTAAGGCAGCCGCGCTCATCCTGCCCTACCTCAATGCCGGGCAGCACTTGGTAATGTGGGGCCGGACTAGGCCCGTTGAGGCGGCGAAGGGCAATATGCGAGGCGGTTTCCGTCATGCCATACGTCACGTAAACGGGCACCGTCAGCTCCTGGATCTGGCGCTCCAGGCTGCGCTCTACGGCGGCGCCCCCCACCAGTATGCCTTTCATCTGATTCAGGCGCGGGGCGTGGCCGGCTTCCAGCACGGCCCGCAGCTGCAAGGGCACAAAGGAGGTGAAGTCAAAGGTGGTTTGGGCCGGCACAAGGGCTAGCGGATCGGCTTGGGGCTCTACAATGGTGAGGTGCATGCGGCGCTCAAATGCCCGTACCAGCATCATGAGGCCACCCACATACTCACAGTTCAGGCACACCAGCATTCGGTCACCGGGGCCCAGGTCGAAGTAGTCGCCGGTGCGCCGGGCCGAGGCTTCCAGCTGCTGCCGCGTCATGGTCACAGACTGAGGCGTGCCCGTAGAGCCCGAGGTCTGCAGTCCAAACTCCTGCGCTCCGTTCAGCCACTGCCGGCAGAAGTCCAGCACCCGCGCCTCGTAGCCATTCAGGTCAGTGGGGGAGTTGGCGGGGTATTGCTGAATATCGGCGTAGAGGAATTCGCGGCCGTTGAGCAGGAGGGAGTCGGGAAGCAGGTCAGAGGAAGAAGCCATACAAGAGAATCAGAAAATCAAGCAAAAACAGACACTTGGGGCCGCCAACTACCCTAGGTGAGCAGCCAGCGCTGGTAGGTTTTGGCCGAAGGCGCCGTGACCAAGCACAAAACCACCAGCAGAAAACCGCACGCCACCAGCTCCAGCACCCCACGGGTAAGGAAGTACGAAACCAAAAAAGGCAACCCAAGCAAGCCCAGCAAACTGTTGCGCAGAAATACCCGGCCCTTGTAAATACGCAGATTTTCTTCGGCCAGCCGCCTCAGGTTGGGCCGCAGGCGCCGGGCAACCAGATACAGTACCCCACCCACCACGGGCACTAAGGCCCCCAGCAGCCCGAGCGCCAGCCCCGAAGGTGCCTGTGGCTGCCGGGCCGCCTGAGGTTGCAGCTGGCTGCCCATAGCCGCTACCACACCAAGCATGAGTAGGGCCTGCAAGAGGTAGTGCAGCCAGTGCCAGCGCCGTACGCGCCGGATAGCATCGTGGAATTCGGCATCGGTCATGAGGAAAGGGAAGTGAAAGGGCGGCTAGGGGTTTGCGAGGCGAAGAGGGGTAGTAAACCAGTGCGTAGGAATAACCGAAATTCGTTGGGAAGCTCCCGAGCAGCGGGTAATTAAACAACTTCCGCTTGACTTATAGGAGGTTATGGGTGTATATTACCCTAGTACTATCTCCCAAAGCCATGCAGCCCACCGCCCCGAGTCCGTTTGCCCTGGCCAAAACCTTTGTTTTCCGGCGCTACCTCACGCTGCGCAAGCACGTAGTAGCTATTCCGGCCCCGTTGCCGCCCGATATGGCCCGCCGAGCCCGGAAGCTGCTGAAGAAACAGCGCAAAAGCGAACGGCTGCGCAACTTCTTCGGCTGGTGGGAAGGCTGCGCCGCCTACGGCTCGATATTCTGATTTTAGCTAAAACCACGAAGCGCCACCTGATACTAGGTGGCGCTTACTATTATACCCTATTAGTGTGACCTTACAGGGCTTTGCTGGTTGCTGTTTTGGTAAACGTGAGCGGGGCCGAATACGGCAGCTTGATTTCTAAGCCACTGACTTTGGCCGCGGCATCCGTCAGCACCTGAAATTCGAACTGGTCGGTTCCGGTAAAGTGCTCCGTGAAAGCCGTAAAACCAGTGTCTGAAGTCTGCTTTACAGTGCCTTTAAAGTCATAATAGGCAAAGCGGAGTTGGTTTTTGTTTTCTCGGGTTATGCTGATGGTACCATACGCCGGGTGCGTGTATACTCCGGCTATAGTTGCTAGTTTTTTAAGCGTTTCCTTGTTCTCTATGGTATAGAGTTTCTGCTCCGGCTTGCTCTGTGCTTTATTGGCATTGGCTATAACAAAGCCTTCAAAATCAGGCATCTTCTCGTACTGGTCTTCCACGAAAATATTGGTGGCGTACCGAATCAGCAGGTTCTGCAAATCCGTTTGCTGATTGGTCAGGATGACAATGCCAAAACCGGCCTGCGGCATCATCAGAATGCGGGAGCTTTGGCCCCCGGTGCGGCCATCGTGGTAAACTATTTTGCGGTTGGTATCCACGTCCCAGCCAATACCATAAAATACCTGCTCGGCGGGGTTCCGGACGGTGAGGGGGCTAGTCAGAAAGTTGTACTGCTTTTCCGACAGAAACGGCTGGCCTTGTACGCTGCCTTTGCCCAGCCACATGCCCAGCCACTTGGCCATGTCATCAATAGTTGACGTGATGCTGCCGGCCGGCGCGCAGGCGTCTAAGCCTTCTTGCGGCACGCGGGTAGTGCCATCGTTTTTGTAGCTGATGGTTTTCTCCGGATACTTCTGAAATTCTTCGAAGGTGGTAAAGGAGTTCTTCATGCCCAGCGGCTCGAAAATGCGCTGCCTGACCTGCTGTTCCCACGTAGTGTCAGCCGCTTTTTCCTCCACAATGCCGGCCACCGTGTACATCAGGTTATTGTAGAGAAATTTCTCCCGGAAAGAACCGTCAAAGCTCAAATGCTGGACTTTCTCCAGCATTTCGTTTCTTGAAAACTTGGGGCCGTACAGCAGATAAAAGTGCTTGTCAAGCCCTACGCGGTGGGTTAGCAAGTCCTGAACCGTGGCATTCTGGGCGGCGTAGGTATCCTGTAGCTTGAAGGCAGGCAAATGGCTAACTACTTTGTCGTCCCACTTCAGCTTTCCATCGGCTACCAGCTGCGAGGCCAGCACGCCCGTGAAGGCCTTGGTGCAGGAGCCAATTTCAAAAAGTGTGTTGTTGGTAACCGGCAGCTTTTTTTCAACATCGCGGTAGCCCAGGCCACCTTTATAAAGCACCTGATTTTTGTAGATAATGACCACCGCCATGCCGGAGTTGTGCGCTTTAGTGCGCAGCGTATCCGTCAGCTTCAAAAAATAGTCTAGCTTCTGGGCGTCGGTGCGAGGGGCGAGAGCGGGTGTTTTTTGTTGGCCTACAACGCTTTGCGCCAGGAAAAGAAGTAAAAGCAGGAAGCTATTTTTCATATTGTATTGATGGATACTAATCTGCCTGATTGTGCATGCGCTTCTGCGTAGCCGCTTATTTCTGTGGGTGAGTTGTGCTATAATTTTCTTTGGCCGCCCCGAATCCAGCGGAAGAATTGTCGCAACAGGTTGAAAGCTTCCACAAACAAGCTATACCAGATCAGAAGCGCCCCTAATGTTAGAATTATAAAGAATATCGGGCCCAACCAATTAGTTAGTAGCAGAGTGTGCATGTAGTGAAATACAGTTCGACTAGTTGGAATGGCCTCCAGCCTAAGTAGCAATAGCAACCGAAGCCGCCATCATCGACATGTAGTAGTTGGCGCAGTGAATGGTGGTGAGCAGCAGCACGTCTTTCTCATCGAGAGTCTCAAACTCCTCAGTAGCAGACAGGCTATAGCTAGGTTTCAGCGAGTTCCACTGAAAGGATGGACTCACTACCATCAGCTCCTTTTCATCTTTATCCAGAAGAACGAAGGTGTTTTTGAGCAGGCTTTTCTGCTTGAACAGAAACACTCGGCTGTTGAGCTTCGACTTGATTATGATGGTGCCGCTCCAGTTCATCTTGAAGTTCAGCAGCACCTTCTCCTGCTGATCTGTTAGCTCTACAGTGGTGCCCCACACGCCCTTGGGACCTATCCGAAAGGTGGCGCCATCGGGCAGCGTGAGCACTGCTTTCAAAGAAAACCATTCAGTGTAGTGCAGCGTGCCGCGCACTTCATCATGGGCCAGAAGCGTGAAGTCGCGGGTTCCCTTGTTGGTTACCTGATAGTTGGCCATACGGCGTAAAAATAGCGGCTGGTAAACGGGAGTAGCTGGGGTGCAACTGTTGCTCGGTTACTTTGCTTTGGGGGTTTCCGGCAGAAGCTGAAAATACGTGGCTACAAAGCGGTTATCTACTATCTCGCCTTGCACCTTGGCCTTCCGGATGGCTTGGCAGAATCCGTCCTTGGCATGCGCATCCCCATGCGAGTCGATGTTGGTGCCATCCACGAAATAGGCTTTGCCATCAATCCGAACGGCCAAATCGCAGCTTTTGCCTGGCAGCCCGAGCCGGCACTGACCGCAGGACGCCTCCACAACTTGCACTGATTTGTTTGGGTCGGGGGCAGTAACGCTGGCGGCCGCTTTAGTGGTAGTAACCTGCGCCTGAGCGTTTGTGGCGCCGGCAAGGCCTAGGGCAAGTAAGAGTAGGAAGCGTTTCATGAGGGGAGGGCAGGTTATGAGGTAACAACTATAGGCAGCCGCGCCGCCTGGGGCGAAAAGTACAGAAAAAACGCTGCCCGCCCTTTACAGGCAGGCAGCGCTTACTACACTGGATTGCGGGCCGAGGCCTTATGGGAATTTGGGGTACTTCGAGAAGTCGGGCGTGCGCTTTTCGATGAAGGCGTTTTTGCCCTCTTTGGCTTCCTCGGAGAGGTAGTACAATAGAGTGGCGTTGCCGGCCAGCTCCTGAATACCAGCTTGTCCGTCCAGCTCGGCATTGAAGCTCGATTTGAGCATGCGCAGCGCCAGCGGGCTTTTCTCCAGAATCTTATGGCACCACGCCACGGTGGTTTCTTCGAGCTTATCGAGGGGCACCACTTTGTTTACAAGACCCATGTCGAGAGCTTCCTGCGCGTCGTACTGGTCGCAGAGAAACCAGATTTCGCGCGCCTTTTTCTGGCCTACCACGCGAGCAAGGTAGCTAGCGCCAAAGCCGCCATCAAAGGAGCCCACCTTGGGGCCGGTCTGACCGAAACGAGCGTTATCCGCGGCAATGCTCAGGTCGCAGACGACGTGCAACACGTGGCCGCCGCCAATAGCCCAGCCCGCTACCATGGCAATTACGGGCTTTGGGATGGAGCGAATCATTTTCTGCAAATCCAGCACATTCAGGCGGGGTACGGTGTCCTCGCCAATGTAGCCGCCGTGGCCACGCACGCTTTGGTCGCCGCCCGAGCAGAAAGCCTTGCCGCCTTCCCCGGTCAGGATAATAACGCCGATATCGGTGCGGTTGCGGCAGATATCCATGGCCTCAATCATCTCCTGCACCGTAAGGGGCGTGAAGGCGTTGTGCACATGGGGGCGGTTGATGCTGATTTTGGCGATGCCGCCAGCCTGCGAGAAGAGAATTTCGCGGAACTCCTTAATCGGGGTCCAGGTAAGTTGTTCGGCCATAGGGGAAGGTTTCCTTATGATTGAGAGAATGACGTTCGTACCGCGGCGCGGTACTGTTCGAAGAACTCGGCGTTGGTGGGGCTGTCAGTGGTGATTTCGAGCAGACTCGCGCCGGATTCCGCTGCAAAGAAAACCGGTAAAGCCGACTCTAGTTCAGCAAATGAAGAAACAGCGAAATAGCGCAGGTTAAAATCGCGGGCGGTGTTCTCGGCCCGAAGCATCTGGCGCGTTTCGAAGAACTCCTCCAGCTCGGGCTGCTGGCGCGGGCCATCAATCATGCGGAAAATGCCGCCGGCGTGGTTATTGAGCAGGATTACGCGCAGGTTAGGGGTGGCGTAATTGTGCCAGAAAGCGTTGCGGTCGTAGAAAAACGCCACGTCGCCGGTGAGCAGTACCACCGGCCGGCCGGGCTGGGCCAGCGCCGCTCCAATGGCCGTGCTCGTGCAGCCATCGATACCGCTGGTGCCCCGGTTCGCGAATATTTCTACGGTTCGGCCTGTGGGCAGCCCTAGTATATTGGCGTAGCGCACCGCCATGCTGTTAGCCAAGTGCAGCGCCGTATGGTCGGGCAGAAGCTGGAGGGCTTTGTAAATAGCCGTAAACTCGTTGAACGGCTGCGTAGGCTGCTGCATAAACTCCTGCAGAAAGCCAGTAGCCCAATTTTCGGCTGCCACCCACGGTTTCAGGTACGCGGCTTTGGCCACGGCTTCCGCCTCACCCAGCTGGGCGCCACTGCCGGGCCACTTTAGCCGCACTAGGCCACTAGGGGCCGGCGCAGTCGCAACCCGCGTAGCATCCTGCGCTGCCACAAAACTATGGGGAGTTGGGCCCGATATCGAACCTAGTGCTGTCGGCTCAGAGGCTACCACGCTAGCTATGTTACTAGGCTCGTCTTCGGCCAAAACCGAAAAGAAATCGGTGGGTTCCAGGCGCACTACCTTCGTCAGCGACTGAAACGTATCGGCAACGGCGCCCGCGGGCTGCACGTGCCAGTGCTGGGCGGGCTTGGCCGTGCGCAGGTACAGTTTCAAGGCCTTCGAAATAAGCGACTTGCCGAAGGTGATGAGCAGCTCAGGCTTAAGGGCTGCTTTCAGGCCCGGCTCCGGCACGGCCAAAAACACATCCTGGCGGCCCAGTGGGCGCAGGCGCTGGTCGAAATCGGGCGCAGCGGGCAGGTGCAAATTAGCAATTAAGTCGCCGACTACTGGCACCTGATAGGCGGTTGCGAACCGGCGGAGGGCTAGTAGCAGCTGCGCATCGGCCGGGTGCTGGCCGCTCACCACCAGCACGCGGCTGGTGCTACGGATGGCCTGGCGCAACTCGGCTAGTACAGGTGTTGAAAGTTGAGGGCGGCCGGGCTGCTCACGGGTGACTTTAACGGGCCCAAACTGGAGCTCCTCGCCGGCTTTGGGGTAGAAAGGCTCCCGCAGCGGCACGTTCACTTGCACTGGCCCGGCTGGAAACTGCTCTGCCAGCCCAATTGCCTCTGACACAATGCGCGCCGCATGCCACTGGGCATCAGCGTGGGCAGTATCGGCCGGAAACGTGAACGAGCTTTTGGCGTGGGCGCCATACAAATCTGACTGGCGTACCGTCTGCCCATCCAGCTGGTCAATCCATTCCGGCGGCCGGTCGGCGGTAAATACCACCAGCGGAATCTGCTGAAAATAGGCTTCTGCCACGGCCGGCGCATAGTTGAGGCCTGCCGTGCCCGAGGTGCACACCAGTGCCACTGCCCGCTGCTGGGCCTGGGCCAGCCCTAGCCCGATAAAGGCTGCGGCCCGCTCATCAGGAACAGTACGCACCGTAATGCCCGGGTGGCGCGCAAAGGCAATGGTGAGGGGCGCACACCGGGAGCCCGGCGAAAGCACCACATCCGTAATGCCCAGCTGGGCGCAGATTTCGGGGATGTTATGAACGGCTTGCAAAGAAGGCATAGGATAGGGCAGAACGGCTGATACCTAAATGAACGACCATACGACTTTCAGGCAATGAAGTAGGTTATTCACTTAAAATGGCCCCAACGGTGCGCAGCTTCAGCTCTGTTTCCTGCCACTCGCGGGCCGGATCGGAGTCGATGGTAAGGCCGGTGCCGGCGTAGAGAATGGCTTCCTGAGGCCGCAACTGCAGGCAGCGCAGGTTTACGTACAAACGCGCTACGCCGGCATCAGGCAGGTTCACGGGGCCCAGGAAACCGGCGTAGTACGCGCGGTCGTAGCCTTCGTTGCGGCGCAAAAATTCCAGGGCGGGCTGCTTAGGCACGCCGCCCACGGCGGGTGTAGGGTGCAGCAGCCGCAGCATATCGGTACCGAGGGTAGGGAAGGGTACGTGGTTAAGATGCACAGCGAAGTCGGTGCGCAGGTGCAGCAGTTGCCCGGCCGCTACCGTGCGCGGCCCGCGCTCATCGTATTCGCGAAGGCGCAACTGCTTAAAGCAGTTCACAATGTAGCGGGCCACCATGGCGTGCTCTTCCAGGTCCTTGTGAGCCCAGCGGGCAGTGGCGGGCTTCATGCCCTGTAGCAGCGGCTGCGTACCGGCCAGCGCCATTGTCCGGAACACCTGGTCCTCAGTAATTTCAGCCAGTACTTCCGGTGTAGCGCCCAGCCAGGTACCTACTCCCGGCGCACTCACCAGCGAGACAAAGGCATTAGGATAGCGCTGCTGTAACTCCTCGAAAGCCGCCAGTGCATCAAACCCCGCCGGCAACAGCCGCCGCACCGCCCGGCTCGATACTACTTTTTGCACCACGCCTTCTTCAATAGCCTGCACCCCCGCCGCAACCAAGGCCTCATACTCGGGTTGCGAAGCGGTGGGCGGAACGGGCTGCCAACTCACGTGCCAGGGCAGGTTGGCCGTGTCAGAGAGGCTAGCGAAACGCTGGCGCAGCTCTGGCAGGCGCCCAGCCGCGGCCGCGCTTACCTGAATTTCTTCGGGCTTGGCCAGGTCAAAGAACAGGTCGGCGGGCAGGAAAAGTGGTGGGTTGTGATCGGAGTCGCGGAACGGGAAGAAGGCAAAGCCCGCCGGAGCCGTAGGCTCCAGCGCCGGCGGCAGCCCCACAAACGCGGCATCTACCTTCAGGCTCAGGCAGAGCCTAGGGTGCGTTTCATTCGGAAGCCGCCACAGGGCCACGGGACGGCCGCTGGTAAGCGCCAGGGCCACCAGCCGCTGCAGCCGGTCGGCTACTGGCAGGTCGGGCTTCCAGGAAATGCGCTGGAGGGTGCTCATGCCTGGGGTTTGGCGGCGGGCAAATCAATTACGGCCATGGTAATGCGGCTGATGCATACCAAGGCGCCGGTTTCTTCGTGGGTGATTCTGATTTCCCACACCTGCGTGCTACGGCCCACGTGCAAAGCCGTGGCCCGGCCCACTACGTAGCCTTCGCGCACGCCTTTCATGTGGTTGGCATTGATTTCGAGGCCCACGCAGGCTTGTTTACTAGGGTCGATTTTAGTGGCGGCCCCAATGCTGCCTAGTGTTTCGGCCAGGGCTACGGAAGCGCCGCCATGCAGCAGGCCCATGGGCTGGTGGGTGCGGCCATCAACGGGCATACGACCTTCCAGGTACTCGTCGGTAAGGGCAGTTAGCTCAATGCCGAGCGTATCGGCGAGGGTAGGGCGGGTTCCAACCCACTGTTTAATTTGCTCCAGCGTCATGAGGAAGGGTGGAAGAAGCGAGCGGCAGCGTCATCCCGGAAAAAGAAAAACACCTTTGTTCCGTAATAACAAGTTCAGCGCCCGATGTTCTGGCGAGAGCTAAGCCGTAGGTAGCGTAAGAGATAGAAGAAAACTCAGGCGCCCGAAATGAACGCCCGAGCAAAATCGCCGTACTTTAACGGCAGAAACAGCAAAACTAGGGGGAAAGTGAGCGTCAAAAAAATATACCTCATTCGCCACGGCCAGACCGATTTTAACGTGCGCGGCATTGTACAGGGCAGCGGTGTCGATTCGTCGTTGAACGAGGCTGGCCACCGCCAGGCAGCGCGTTTTTTCGCGGCCTACCGCCACGTGCCCTTTGCTAAGGTGTATACCTCTGTTTTGCAGCGCACCCATCAGTCGGTGCAGGGTTTTCTGGATCTGGGGCTGCCGCACGAGCAGCACGCCGGCCTGAACGAGATTAGCTGGGGCGTGCGCGAGGGCACTCGCATCACGCCGGAAGAAGACGAGGAATATCACGACGTACTGCAGAGCTGGAAAGCCGGCCAAACGCATACTCGCCTGATAGGGGGCGAAAGCCCCGATGAGGTAGCGGCCCGCCAGCGCCCCGTCATCGACCTGATTACCTCGCGCCCCGACGAAGAAAACGTGCTCGTGTGCATGCACGGCCGTGCTATGCGCGTGCTGCTCTGCCAGCTGCTAGGCTACCCGCTCAGCCAGATGGATTCTTTCGAGCACCATAACCTGTGCCTCTACAAACTGCACTACACCGGCTCGCAGTTTACGGTGAAGAGCTTTCTGGATGTGCGGCATTTGCATGAAACCCACGCCTAGGGCCTATTGGATAGCCGGCGGTTGGCTTAGCCTATTAATTGGCTGCCAGGGGCCGGAACCAAAGGAGCCCCTACTAGCTCCACAACCACAACAAACCACCGCCACGGCGCAGAAGGCTCTTTGCTATTCTCCCGAGTATTGCTATCAAATAGATGATTTGGAAGCTAAGCCTTTGCGCATTAGCCATCCAGCGTTAAAAGGAAGGGTATTTGTTAGCTTCGTTATAAACCCGGACCTCCAGATCAATCAGGAGCAGATTCGTGTAGCTAGAGTAGTTTGGAAAAGCTCGGGTAAACCACGTTTTACAGTTGAATCAGCAACCGATTCAGCCCAGTTGCAGCGGTTACTACCCCTAGTGCGGCCTGTAATTCACTCCCTTACCATTCAGCGTAGCAACCTAGCCGACCGCCAGAAGTGTAGCCAGGAGCAATGGACAGTGCCAATAACCTTCGAGTAAAGAAGTCGGTATTGATTCTGATTCAAGTTGCCGTTGCCGATATCTAAACCAGAGGCTGCCTGCAAAGGCGAAAATTCGCTGTTTTACGCGTGCTCTTAGAAGAAGGGGTTTAGTTTGCACCCCCGGATTTTCGGGCTAATTTTGGCCCACTCAACCCAACGAAGACCCAGATGGCCGAACTCATAAAAATGCCCAAAATGAGCGACACAATGACCGATGGGGTCATTGCTTCGTGGCTCAAAAAAGTAGGCGACAAAGTAAAATCCGGGGATATCCTGGCCGAAGTGGAGACCGACAAGGCTACGATGGAACTCGAAAACTACGAGGACGGCACTCTCCTGTATATCGGCCCGAAGGAAGGCGAATCAGTGCCCGTTGATGGCCTGTTGGCTATTGTAGGCAAAGAAGGCGAAGATATTTCGGCTCTGCTAAACGGTGGCAGTGCTGCTCCGGCTCCGGCTGCTGAAGCTCCTAAAGCCGAAGCTGCCCCAGCACCTGCTCCGGCGCCAACTCCAGCTCCCGTAGCAGCCGCTCCGGCCGCCCCGGCTCCTGCTCCTGCCGCCGCACCCGCTCCGGCTGCTGCCCCTGCTGGCAACGGCAAAAAGGCTACGGTTATCCGGATGCCGAAGATGAGCGACACCATGACGGAAGGCACCATCGCCTCCTGGCTCAAGAAAGTAGGCGACAAGGTGAAGTCCGGCGACGTGCTGGCTGAAGTGGAAACCGACAAGGCCACCATGGAGCTGGACAACTACGAAGACGGTACGCTACTCTACATCGGCCCGAAGGAAGGCGAGGCTATTCCCGTGGATGGCATTCTGGCTATCATTGGGGAAGAAGGCGCCGACGTGCAGGCGTTGCTAGGTGGCCAATCGGGCGGAAGTGCTCCGGCACCCGCTGCTGCCGCGGAGGCAACTGCTGCTCCTGCTACCAGCTCGGCCCCTGCGCCAGCCGCTGAAGCTGCTCCGGCCCAGAATGGCGGCCGCATCTTCGCTTCGCCGCTGGCCAAGAGCATTGCCAAAGACAAAGGCATTGACCTAAGCACCATTAAAGGCTCCGGCGAAAACGGCCGCATCGTATCCCGCGACCTGGAAAGCGCGCAGCCTGCTGCCGCCGCTGCTCCAGCCCAGGCTTCGCAGCCAGCTCAGGCCGCCAACACGCAGTCAGAGTATATTCAGGCCGCCCTGCCCGAGCAGCCCAAAGCCGAAGCGCCAAAAGCTGCACCCGCTGCCGCTCCGGCTGCTACCCCCGCTGAAGGCACCTACACCGACACGCCTGTGTCGCAGATGCGTAAGGTAATTGCTCGTCGTTTGTCGGAAAGCCTGTTTACGGCACCGCACTTCTACCTGACGATGGAAATTCTGATGGACCGCGCTATGGAAGTGCGCGGCCAGCTGAATGCCCTCTCGCCAGCGAAGCTCTCGTTCAATGACTTGGTTATCAAAGCCGCAGCCGTAGCTCTAAAGCAACACCCCGCTGTGAACTCCTCGTGGCTTGGCGACAAAATCCGCCAGAACAAGGTGGTAAACATTGGCGTGGCCGTGGCCGTGGACGAAGGGCTGCTGGTACCCGTCGTGCGCAATGCTGATGGCAAAGGCCTCTCTACCATTGCCAACGAGGTGAAAGAACTGGCTGGCAAGGCCAAGAGCAAGAAGCTACAGCCCGCCGAGTGGGAGGGAAGCACCTTCACCATCTCGAATCTGGGCATGTTCGGCATCGAAGAATTCACCGCCATCATCAATCCCCCGGATGCCTGCATTCTGGCCGTGGGTGGCATTAAGCAGACGGCCGTGGTAAAAGACGGACAGCTGGCTATTGGCAACGTGATGAAAGTGACCTTGAGCTGCGACCACCGCGTGGTAGATGGTGCCACCGGTGCGGCCTTCCTTCAGACGCTGAAAAGCCTGCTGGAAGACCCCATGCGCATGCTCATCTGATAAGCACTCGTTATTCCAGTATTACAAAAGCCGGTTCGAAAGAACCGGCTTTTGTGTTTCCTAGGTACTGCCTGAGCTGAAACGGGCGGTCAGTTTGCCATGCAATTGAGGGTAGCCGACGAGGTATTAAGAGGCCTCAGATTAAAAATTGATTATAAAATATATATACTTACCAGCGAAGGGTGCTACGCCGGCAGCGCCTGGTTGTCTGATTACTAAAATCATGTGATGCATATGAAGCAGAATCTACTGACAGTGACTATGTGCCTGGCCAGCGCTGCGGCCTTTGCCCAAGGCCAAGCCATTACGGGACAAGTGCTGGATGCCGCCGGCAAACCTGTAATAGGGGCTACGGTGGTGGAAAAAGGTACCAACAATGGCACCGCCACCGGCAACGACGGACGCTTTGCCCTACGGGCTCGCACCGCTAGCCCTCGCCTGCAAATCAGCTCTATTGGGTATGCCACGCAGGAAGTGGAAGGTAGCGGCCAAGTAAGTGTGCGGCTCACGGATGCTTCCACGGGCCTTGGGGAAGTGCAGGTGGTGGGCTCACGCAGCCAGAACCGCTCCGTTACCGATTCACCTTCGCCAGTGGATATCATTGATTTGCGCGAGGTAACCACCAAAACCGGCCAGCTCGATGTAAACCAACTGCTGCAGTTTGTAGCCCCGTCGTTTAACTCGAACCGCCAGACCGGCTCCGATGGCGCCGACCACGTGGACCCCGCCACCCTGCGCGGGTTGGGCCCCGATCAGACCCTAGTACTGGTGAACGGCAAGCGCCAGCATCAGTCGGCGCTGGTAAACCTGTTTGGTACGCGCGGCCGCGGCAACACGGGCACCGACCTGAACGTGATACCTGCCGCCAGCATAGAGCGCATTGAGATTCTGCGCGATGGAGCGGCGGCCCAGTACGGTTCCGATGCCATTGCGGGCGTTATCAACATCGTGCTGAAAAGCTCAGTAAAGGAGCTGACTGCCAACGTGAACTACGGCGCCTACGACGCCAAATACCGCCGCGACGATGAGAAGTTTGACGGTGGCAACTTCAACGCCAACCTCAACTACGGACTAGGTCTCGGCGAGAAGGGAAGCTTCATCAATGCTACCGTCGACTATAACAAGCGCGAGCACACCCAGCGGGCCGCGGTTCCGGCACCCGATGGCCTGGCTCGCCGCGAATACGGCGACCCGGAAGTCAGCAACACCTCGGCGTATATCAACTCCAAGTTTGCGCTCACCGACAAAGCCCACATTTACGTGTTTGGCGGCGGCAACCTGCGCAAAGGCGCCGCCTACGCCTGGACTCGTTTCCCCGAAGACAGGCGGAACGTGCCGGCCATCTACCCCAACGGCTTCGACCCCATCATTACCAGCGACATTGTGGATGCCTCGGCTGTAGCCGGTTTCCGAACCGCTTTGGGCGCTACGGAAGATGCTTGGCAGTTGGACCTGAGCAACAACTTCGGCTCTAACCGCTTTGAGTACGGCGTGCGCAACACGCTGAATGCCTCCCTGGGCGCTAGCTCTCCCACTTCCTTTGATGCCGGTGGGTTTCAGCTGCAACAGAACGTTGTAAACCTGGGCCTGACGCGCAACTATAAAACGGTGCTGCAGGGCTTCAACCTAGCTGCCGGGGCCGAATGGCGCCGCGAATGGTATTCACTGTTTGCCGGCGAAGAAGGCTCGTACCGCAACTACAACCCCGAGTTTTCGGGCGGCTCACAGGGTTTCCCCGGCTACCAGCCTGGCGATGCCATCAAGGCTCAGCGCGACAACTTTGGCGTGTATGTAGATGGCGAACTGAGCGTGACGCAGCGCTGGCTGCTGGCCGCGGCTCTGCGCTACGAAAACTACTCTGACTTCGGCAGCACCCTCAATTATAAAGCCTCCACGCGCTTTAACCTCACGGAGTTCCTGACGCTGCGCGGCACCTACAGCACCGGTTTCCGGGCGCCTTCTCTGGCCCAAATCAACTTCAACTCAACCTTCACCAACTTCATCAATGGCGAGCCGGTAGAAGTGCTGTTGGCCCGCAACAATAGCCCTGTTACCCAAAAATTAGGCATTCCAGCGCTCAAACAGGAAACCTCCAATAGCGCCAACATTGGTCTCACCAGCCGCCTAGGCTCCACGTTGAGCTTAACCCTGGACGGCTACTATATCAAGGTGAAGGACCGCGTGGTGCTTACTAGCCAGTTTCCTTCCAGAGACTCTGACGGGAATCTGGACCCCGTTATCGGGGCGGACTTAGAAGCCCTTCGGGTAAATCAGGCCCAGTTCTTTGCAAATGCCGCCGACACACGTTCCCTAGGTCTTGATGTGGTGCTAAACCACACGCTCACGCTTGGCACAGGCCGTTTGAACTCCACGCTGGCTGCCAACTTCAACAGGTTGCGCATTGATCGGATCCAGACCTCAGGCCGCCTGACGGGCCGGGAAGATGAATTCTTTGGCGCGCGGGAGCAAGCCTTTGTGAAAGCCTCCGCGCCGCCTTCCAAAATCAACCTCACCTTTGATTACCAGTTGGGCCGCTTCGGTGCCCTAGTGCGCTTTGTGCGCTTTGATGAAATTACGCTCATCGACTTCAACGGCGACGAGATGAACTACGACAGCCGCATCACAACGGACCTGACGCTGAACTATGCCATCACCAACAATTTGCAGTTCATTGTAGGCAGCGCTAACCTCTTCAACCGCTACCCCACGTTGTTCAATCCGCAGCTCACGGAAACCGGCGGCGCCTGGGACCCTGTGCAAATGGGTGCCAACGGGCGGTTTTACTTTGCGAAGCTTCAGGCCCGCTTCTAGTTTCTGCGGGTAGCAGCCGTTACGCTAGATATAGCATGCCGGATGAGCTGGGGTAGTGGCCTAGCTCGTCCGGCATGCTGCGTTTATACAGGTTTGCGCGGTTACCAATGTGCAGTGAGCAGAATGTGTGCTACCTTCCGTCCCCGCCGGAATCGGGCGGCTGTCCCACCTTCTCTCAACTTTATGCACAAGTATCTACTGGTCCTTTCGGCGGTGGTATGGTTGGCTCCGGCCACTGCCTCGGCCCAACAGCGGCCCGTTCTCACGGCCCAGGATTACGCCCGGGCTGAACGCTTTTTAGGCTACAACACCCAACCCCTAATAGACGGTAGTGCCGGCCAGCCGCACTGGCTCGCCAACGACCGGTTCTGGTACCGGGTGCTTACCGCCCGGGGTAGTGAGTTCGTGCTGGTAGACCCCGCCCGCAAATCCCGCTCCGTAGCCTTCGACCAAGCCAAGCTAGCCGCTGCGCTGTCTTCGGCCAGCGGCAAAACCTATGAGGCCAACCGCCTGCCATTCCGCAACCTTTCGTATGCTCCTGATGAGAAATCCATTGCCTTTGCGGCCGCCGGCAAAGCCTGGAAATACGATGTAGTAAGTGGGCAGCTAGCCCCAGATACCTCGCCGGAGAAGCCCAGCGCCAACGCAGCTAACGAAATAGAATCGCCGGACGGCAAGCTGGCTGCCTTCATCAAGGACGACAACCTGTGGGTGCGCAATACCAGCACCAACGAGCTTACCCAACTCACCACCGACGGCACCAAGGACTACGGCTACGCTACCGACAACGCCGGCTGGACGCATAGCGACAAACCGGTGCTGCGCTGGTCGCCCGACTCGCGCAAGATTGCCACCTTCCGCCAAGACCAGCGCAAGGTAGGCGACATGTACCTCGTGACCACCAACATTGGCCACCCCCGCCTGGACAGTTGGAAATACCCCCTGCCCGGTGATAAAGACATTGCCACCATTGAACGGGTAATAATTGAAGTAAGCAGCACGAAAGTGGTGCGCTTCCAGATGGCCCCTGACCCGCACCGGGGCACGCTCTCCGATGATATTTCCAGCAGCGGCACCTTCGATGACGTGGACTGGAGCCCCGATACCAAGGAACTGGCCTTCGTCTCGACTTCCCGCGACCATAAGGAAGAGAAATTCCACATTGCAGATGCTACTACCGGCACCGTGCGCGACGTGTTTACTGAAACCGTAGCCACGCAGTATGAGTCGGGCCAGGGCGCAATCAACTGGCGCTATCTGCCCAAGAGCAAAGAAATCATCTGGTACTCGGAGCGAGACAACTGGGGACACCTCTACCTCTACGATGCCGGTACCGGCAAAGTAAAGCGTCAGATTACCAAAGGCAATTGGGTGGTAACCCAACTGCTGCACGTGGATGAGAAGAAGCGGGAGCTGTATTTCCTGGCCGATGGCCGGGAACCGGGCAACCCCTATTTCACGCACTTATACCGCATTGGGCTGGATGGCAAAAACCTCAAGCTGCTCACGCCTGAACCCGGCAACCACCAGGTTACCCTCTCACCTTCGGGTAACTACTTCATCGATACCTACTCTCAACCTGACAAGCCAGGCCAGACGGTGCTGCGCTCTGCTGATGGCAAGCTGCTCTCAACCCTGGAGAAAACGGATATTTCCCGCCTCGCTGTTACCGGCTGGAAAGCACCCACGTCTATCACAGTAAAAGCCGCCGACGGACAGACCAACCTGTACGGGCTGATGTTCACGCCTACTACCCTGGACCCCGGCAAAAAGTACCCCATTATTAATTACATCTACCCCGGCCCGCAGGGCGGTGGTGTGGGCAACTGGTCGTTCAGCGCCGCCCGCACCGACCATCAGGCCCTGGCGGAGCTAGGCTTTGTAGTAGTAATAATTGAGGGTAGCTGCAACCCTCTGCGCTCCAAGAGCTACCACGATGCCTGCTACGGCAACATGGCTGAAAATACGCTGTCGGACCAGATAACCGGCATGCGCCAACTAGCCCAGCGCTACCCCTACATTGATGTAGAACGCGCCGGCATTTGGGGCCATTCGGGTGGAGGCTACGCCACGGCCGCCGCTATGTTCCGCTACCCCGAGTTCTTTAAAGTTGGCATCTCGGAATCGGGCAACCACGAAAACCGCAACTACGAGGACGACTGGGCCGAGCGCTACATTGGCCTGCTCAAAACGAACCCCGACGGCACCACCAACTACGACAACCAGGCTAATGCCACGTTCGCCAAAAACCTCCAAGGCAAGCTGATGCTGGCCCACGGCCTCATGGACGACAACGTGCCGCCCTATAACACCTGGCTGGTAGTAGAGGCGCTTACCAAGGCTAACCGCAGCTACGACCTAGTAGTGTTCCCGAATGCTGCCCACGGCTACGGAGCCTACGGGCCTTACATGATGCGCCGCCGCTGGGATTACTTTGTGCAGCACCTAGCCGGGGCTGAGCCTCCGCACGACTACGAAATGAAACCCGTAACTGATCCGCGCAACGCGGTGCAGTAAGCCGGCCAGCGCGTGGCGGTGTACCGTTGCGCGCTGGGCGTTGCCGCTGGATTCCCGTAGCTTTGCGCCTCCCCGCCGAAAAACTGTTTTTATTCTTTCTGATTCTGCCATGAAAATCCGTTCCACAACTGTGCTGGGCGTGCGCCACAACGGCGAAATTGCCCTTGGCGCCGATGGCCAGGCCACCATGGACAAGCACGTAGCGAAAAGCAACGTGCGCAAAGTGCGTAAGCTCCACGATGGCAAAGTAGTAACCGGCTTTGCGGGCTCTACCGCCGATGCCTTCATGCTGCTCGATAAGTTTGAGGAGAAGCTGGGCAGCTACAACGGCCAGCTGCGCCGCGCCGCTATTGAGCTGGCCAAAGAGTGGCGCAAAGACCAGTACCTGCGCAAGCTGGAAGCCATGATGGTGGTAGCCGACAAAGACGAGCTGCTCATCATTGCCGGCACCGGCGACGTGCTGGAGCCCGACTTCGACGTGGCGGCTATTGGCTCGGGTGCCATGTACGCCCAGGCCGCAGCCCTAGCCCTGAAAAAGCACGCGCCCCACCTCACGGCCCGCCAAATGGTAGAAGATGCCCTGCACATTGCCGCTGACATCTGCATCTATACCAACCACAACCTGATGATTGAAGAGCCCAGCTAAGCAGCTACACCGTCATGACTGAGGACCTCATCTACTACAACTCGCGCTGGCGCTACGCTCTCCTCACGTTGGGCGGATTAGCGTTTGTAACCATGGGCGTTTGGATGATTGTTGCTGACGGCAAGTGGGGAATGGGGCTGGTCGCCATTGCCTTCTTTGGAATGTGCGCGGTGGTAAGCGCCTGGCAGTTTTTTGATACCCGGCCGCGGCTGCAAATCTCCGACGAGGGCATTCTGGACCGAACCCTAGGCGTGGGAATGATTCCGTGGGCTGATATTCAGGACGCATATGTGCAGTCTATCAACCACGAATACTTTATCTGCCTGCACCTGCACAATGAGCAGGCCTATATCAACCGCTTACCGCCCCTGAAGCGTAAACTGGCAAACCTCAACCCTGGGCTAGGTTTCACTGCCTTATCTGTAAACCTGAGTGGGGTAGATATTAACCCCGAGCAGGTGCTGGAGTATATACTAAAGCAGAGTGCCGCGGCCCAACTTCAACCACCTGAATTCCCACGTAACTCATAGCTCAACCGCCTTGCTAGGCCTCTTTTTGTGAGCAACCCAGCCCTGATAGTACGCTATTCAGAATCTTCGATATAGCGTAACCTGATTGAACGATTCCGGGCTGATATTTGATTGTAAACCGCACACCCACAAGTACAGAAAACACGATTCGATGAACGTAACGAACTTCCTCAAGCACCACTACCGCCACTTCAACGCCGCTGCCCTGATTGATGCCGCCGAAGGCTACAACAAGCACCTGGCCGATGGTGGCAAGATGATGATTACCCTGGCTGGCGCCATGAGCACCGCCGAAATGGGCATCCAACTGGCGGAGCTCATCCGCCAGGATAAGGTGCAAATCATCAGCTGCACGGGTGCCAACCTGGAAGAGGATATCTTCAACCTGGTAGCCCACGATTTCTACGAGCGGGTACCCAACTACCGCGACCTGACGGCAGCCGACGAGCAGGCCCTGCTGGAGCGCCACATGAACCGCGTAACCGACACCTGCATTCCCGAGGAAGAGGCCATGCGCCGCCTGGAGCACTCGGTACTGAAGTTCTGGGAGCAGGCCGACAAGGCTGGCGAGCGTTATTTCCCTCATGAGTTCTTCTACCAGATCCTGAAGTCGGGTGAGCTGGAGCAGTACTACCAGATTGATCCCAAGGACTCTTGGATGCTGGCTGCCGCTGAGAAAAACTTGCCGATCATCTGCCCCGGTTGGGAAGACTCTACGCTGGGCAACATCTTCGCGGGCCACGTTATTTCGGGCGATATTAAGAATGTACACACCGTGCGTACCGGCATCGAGTACATGATTTACCTCGCCGAGTGGTACACCCAGCAGGCTACCGAGGAAAGCAAAGTAGGCTTCTTCCAGATTGGCGGCGGTATTGCCGGCGACTTCCCGATCTGCGTAGTGCCCATGCTGCACCAGGACCTGGGCCGCACCAGCGTTCCGTTGTGGGGCTACTTCTGCCAGATTTCGGACTCGACCACCTCGTACGGTTCGTACTCCGGTGCTGTGCCGAACGAGAAAATCACGTGGGGCAAGCTGGGCCAAGACACGCCTAAGTTCATCATCGAGTCGGATGCTACCATTGTAGCGCCGCTGGTGTTTGCCATGGTGCTAGGTCAGTAATTGCCGCAAACCGCTTATCAAAAAGCCCGCCGCTGGATTCAGCGGCGGGCTTTTTTGGTTAACCTGCGTTGCAAGCCGGGGCACTTTGCGCCTGGCAAGTGCCTAGGGTTTTGATAGGGCGATAAACTGATCCCAATTGATGAACACTAGCAGCATAATAGCAGATAGCAGAATGAGCGCATACGAGCCGATAGCAGTAGCCAACCCCCGCAGCACGCGCCCCGCTCCCGACAGGTTCGTGCCTTGGAGCAGGCTAGCGTACGCCCAGGTTTGGTAGGCAAAGGAAACGAGCATCATCATGGCCATAAACTGCTGCCCCGCCCGCGTGCCATTGAGCAGGTACAACACCGGCAGGGTAAGAAGCGTGAGGAAGTGGTAGGTGCCAGTAACGTACGTTGTAATGGTTAGGGCCTCAGCGTAATTGAAGCCGCCCCGGCGCAAACAGAGCCGCGCCACGAGGGCCGTGAGCGGGAGCAAGGCCACGGTAAACCAATTCAGATACTTCGAGAAGAACTGTAAGAACCGCTCTTGCATGGCCTGGATGGCTGGCGGTATACTAGGGTCGTGGGTGTTGTAAGGCCGCAAATGCAACACCACATAGCAAAAGGTAATAAGACCCGTGATAAGCAGGAGATAGGTGAGGGGCCGGAAGAAGGGCGCCCGCTGGCCCGCCAGGTAGCGCCGTAGTGTTGGCCCGGGGCGGCGCAGCATCTGGCCCAGTGTGTAGGGGAGTCCTTTATCAACGTGCCAGATGCTGTGCGGAATATCGTGCAGCCAATGCGCCATGCTCAGGCGGTGCGTATTGGCGGGCTGCCCGCAGTGCGCGCAAAACTGGTCGTGCAGCGCGGTGCCGCAGTTCAGGCAAGAATGCTGGGTAGCCTGCGCATGCATATTAGTTGGGCTAGCCGCTTGTACTAGGGTTTCCATGAGCTCAAACCGTAGAGGAGAACAAGGTGGGAATATACCTGAAAAACAATATATTCTCGAATGCCTACCCGTTCCTGCTACCTATGCGTTGGGAGCCAACCCAGCAGCACAAAAAAGCCCGCCGCTGGATTCAGCGGCGGGCTTTTTTATAAATAAATCAGATAATCATCGACGAAACTTTGTATCAAAATTCGGTCAAATTCAATTTTACGAATGTTATTCTCGTCAATATTATTGAGCTCATTCCACTCGTTTTGAATGGAATACCATTCGCTTTTTATCTTCTGTAGTTCTTCTTTGGTAAACGAGAAGGTCTGTTCATCAAGGATGCTCAAAACATGTACTTGAACTTCCCAATTTCCAGCAGCTCCAAACAGAATACTGAATAGTTCGCCTAGATGATGACTACAATTCAGCTTTCCAAGAGCATATACAAGCGTACCTCTGGATTTAAAGTTTTCTGGCTTATGGACAGCACGAAACAATGGACCTGCTGCGGCATTGAATCGGTAGATTCTAAATGTCAGAGCAGCTGCATTTCTAGCCTGAGGGTTTTCTTGATTTAACAATCCGATTAGAAACCGACGGCATTTTTTACGGCCTGTTTTGTTAAACCGCCCACCGAAGTGAAATAGCCTGTTGCACGCATATTGTGCCTCGTGCCAATTCCCAGAAAAAACGGCAGATTGAAGATATTCTATTCTCTGCTTTTTGCTCACGAAAGGAATTAGCTTTTATACCTTTAAAGAACTTACACCAGCTCCGCTAAGCGCACCTCTTTCGGCATCCCCACGGCTTCAAAGGCCTGGCTTAGGTCCAGCATCAGGTCTTGCGGGTCCTCCACGCCGATGCTCAGGCGCACCATCTGGGAGGTAATGCCCATTTCAAGCTGGTCGGCGGGGGTGATGTCGGAATGGGTCATGGTGGCGGGGTGTTCGGCCAGGCTTTCGGTGCCGCCCAGGCTCACGGCCAGCTTAATGAGGCGCAGGGCGTTGAGGAAGCGGAAGGCTTCGGCCTCGCCGCCCCGGATGTCAAACGAAATCATGGAGCCGGGCGAGAGGCAGTGGCGGCGGTAGATGTCCTGTTGCACGGGGCAGTGCTCTAGGTGCGTGAGGTAGTAAGTCCGTTCTACTAGCGGGTGCGCGCGTAACCAGTCGGCAATAACCTGGGCCGAGGAAGCGGCGCGCTCCATGCGTAGCTTCAGAGTTTCGAGGCTGCGCATGAGCATCCAGCCGGTGTTGGGGTCGCACATAGTGCCCATGAAGGTGCGCATGGCCTTAATCTCCTTCATCAGGGCCTTGCTGCTGAGGGCAGCCCCGGCAATCAGATCAGAGTGGCCGCCCAAGAACTTGGTGGCTGAATACAGCACTACATCGGCGCCGTGCTTCAGAGGGTGCTGGAAAACAGGGCCTAGGAAGGTGTTATCAACTACGAGGCGTACGGGCTTGTCGGGGGTGCTGTATTGGCGGGCTAGGGCGGCGCAGGCTTCGAGGTCAACGAGGTGGTTGGTAGGGTTGGCAGGCGTTTCCACGAAAATCATGGCGAGGCGGCCGGGCGCAATGGCCGCGGCCTGGGCAGCTAGCTCCTCGGGCGTGGCAGTGGGCAGAAACCCCTGGGCCTCAATGCCAAACTTGCGCAGTACATTTTTCAGGAAAAAGTCGGAGCCGCCGTATACGGGCTCGGAGTGCAGCACCACGTCACCGGGCTGCAGCAGCGCCAGCAGGGTGGTACTGATGGCCGCCATGCCACTGGCGAAGCTGGCGGCTTCCTCGGCGCCATCCCAAAGGGTAAGGCGGTGCTCCAGAATCTCGAGGCTGGGGTTGTTGAGGCGGGAGTAAATCAGGCCCATTTCCTCATCAGGGTTTGCCTGGCGCAGCCCGTAGGCCAGCTCAAAGAAGGCTTTCCCTTCTTCAGCGTTCTTGAACACGAACGTCGAGGTCTGGAAAATGGGCGGTTTGATGGCTCCTTCGCTCCAGGCGGGCGTGTAGCCATAGCTCATCATCAGGCTTTCGGGGTGGAGGCGCTGCCCGTTAATACAGGCGTGGTCTTGAGGATTCGTCATGACAAAAAGGGTGGGGTGGATGGGAAGTTTGGGACCTTGAAGGTAGGTTTTCTAACCGGACTATGCTGGCTACCGGTTTAGCCGAAATACCACCCTAGGCCTGCTAAATCAGCCCAACCCAGCACCAGCTGGCGGCAGAATGCTACCTTTCGGCCCCGTCCCCTTTCCTAGCCCCTGTATGAGCCTCGACCCCGCCAGCTTCCTGCTGCACACGCCCGCCGCCGAAAAAACAACCATCCTCATTCGGTCAGCCGATGGCCAGAGCACGCAGCCTTGTGAGGCGCTGCTTATCGCCCAAACCAAGCACCAGCGGCTGTTTATCACGCTGGAAAAAAAGCGTCGCTACCTCACCTACACCCAGGTGCCCGACTCCGAGGAGGTAGAAATGGATTTTCTGCGCGACTACGAGGAAGTGGAAGCCCTTATGGAAGACGCGGGACTTGATGGTATCCATGATGGCGAGCAGGGCATCCTCTACCACAACTTGTTGTTCCTACTGATGAATCCCTAGGGGCGTCAGGAAGGGAAACCCGCAGGTTTATACTTGGTGCTTGCCCGGCACGTACTTGCAATCAGTAGGAGGAAGGTGGTGTATTTACTAGGCGCCGGCATGGCCCAAACCGGTTTACACCACGTGTGCGCCTAGTAGCCGGAGGTCTTGGCGGGCGCGAGTTTACCGCTTGTTGCGGTAGTCGGCCAGCAAGCCTTCGTAAATCCAGTTGGCCAGGGCCTGGCGGTTGTCGGCTACTACAAATCGGCGCTGGTCCTTCTGGTTGCGGATGTTGCCCAGCTCCATAAATACGGCCGGCGCCAAACTGTTGCGCACTTCAAACAAGGTGCCGCGCTCCGATACATTCCCGGAGTACGGGCGGTTGGGCTGAGCCCGGCGGTAGCGCTCCGTGAACACTTTGTGAATGTTTTTGGCCAGTCGCAGGCCCGAGGCATTCTTGGGGTGGTGATAGAAAAACACATCAATGTTCTGGCCCGCGCTGCGGCTGTCTACGTGCAGGGCCAGTAGCCGCTGGTAGGCGCCTTTGTGGCGGGCATGCAGGCGGTTTACCTCGGCAATGCGCTGCCGCAGGCGGTACACTTGGCTGAGCGGAATGCGCTGGCTGGGGTGGCCCACCTCATCGTAATCCATCTTGAGTACGGCCTCATCCCGAATGCCGTCGTTGGGGTCTTGCACCATCACATACACCTTGGCACCGTGCTCCATCAGCACGCGGGCCAGGCGTACGGTTACATCGTAGGCGTACTCATCTTCGGCCAGCTTATTGGCGCCATACTGCCCGATGGCCCCTGGATCAGGGCCACCGTGCCCCGAAGAGAGGTAGTACACCGCGCCCCGCAAGGCCCCGTCGCGGGGCTGCACGCGCCCATACGTGGGCCCGAATAGCTGCGAAACCGGCATGGCCGTGCCGCGGGTTGCGGCGGTGGTTTTGGCGCTGGCTTTGCTGGCTGGTTTGGTTGATGATTTAGCCGTTTTGGCGCGGTTTGGAGCAGCACTGGCCCTAGGAAGCAAGTACGTACGGCCAATTACCAAGCTCTTGTTTCGGCTGAGTCGGCCCTGGTTCAGCTCCTGAAATTGCCGCATATGCTGCCTTGGGTTCAGGCCGTACCGATACAGCAGCGTGTGCACACCATCGCCTGGCTTGGCCACCACCCGGCGGTAGCCGCGCTGGCAAAAGGCACTCAGGGAAATCAGGAAAAACAGAACGAAGAGGGCAGATCTTCTCAAACCAGAGTGGAAGTAGGGTGCAATAAGATGAAGCAAAAGCGCCGAAACGCCTTTCGCAACCAAAACGAAGGCCGGGCCACGGCTGGTTTAGGCTGATATATAGTACAAAGGAGGTGTTAAAACTTCAGAATACGAACAAAAAAAGCCGACAGCTATATCGGCGGCTTTTTTTCAAAGCACAAAGCCAGAGTCATTCGCTCGCCTTCCCTGCGCGAAACATAAAGCTAGAGCCGGCGCTGCATAGCCTTCAGTTTTCAGCCATGACTCTTGGCAGTTCACACCGCACAGCCTGGGGAAAAGGAAACAGCCCCCATCCCCGGGCAGAGGTGGAGGCTGTTTGGGCTTAGTAAAACCGCAGGGCTAGTACAACTGCACGTTGAGGCGCACACAGCCGTGCTCGCCCCAGGCGCGCTCTACGCGGTAGGTGCCCTGCTTTACCTTAATGGCTTTGGCACCCAGCGCGTCAGTTTCGGGCTGCGCGATGAAAAACTCTTCATTGGGGCGAATGGTAATCACTTTCACGGTCGAGTCGAAGGGAGTCAGGAACTGGGCGTCGAGCTTGTTGCCGCGCAGCTGCAGCCGGACGCGGGGCGTGCGCTCACTCAGGGTGCCGGTGCTGGTAGTGGACGCTTCTGTAACGGCCACGGCGCAAATGCCCTGGCCCCATACGCACTGCTCGTACTTGGCATAGCCACGCACGTAAGAATCGACGCTTTGCGCGGCGTAGTTAGCAGTTTGACGGGCCTGGGGCGCGTTTTCAGTAGCGACGGGCTGCTCACAGGCGGCCAAAATCAATACGCTAAAGGGAAGAAGTTTTTTCATAACCTGCATGTGTAGACGGTGGTGGGAATACAGAACGATGGCAAGATAAGAATATAGGTTGGAGCACATCTGAGAAAAATAAAAAAAGGCTGTTCAGTTGAACAGCCTTTTCTACAAAGCGAAATCCTTAAAATAACCGCTTGCTAGTTGATTAAGCCCGGAAAAGAGGGCGTTCCGGGTTCCAGATGCCCCATGGAATCATAATCAGAACTAAGATTAGTGCAATTAAAAACCAGGTAAAGGCTTTCTTGTGCTTAAGTACTGAATCGGTGGCTTTTTTGCTTAGGGTGCGGCCGACCTGCGCGGCTACTACAGCCAGCAACATGCCCACTAGGTGCTCTACGGCCCAGAAGCGGCCCGTGGGGTCCTTCATGACTGCGCCACCCGCCGACTCAAAGGCTTTCAGGCCCACCGGGCTCAGGCCGAAATACAGAATCAGGCCTAGCAGCAGCTGCAGGTGCATAGAGCCCACAAAAGCGGCTCCCATTCCATTATCAGCCCCGGTCCAGGCGCGGCGCCCCTGCCAGCCGCCAAAAGCTTGGAACAAAGCAATCAGGCCAAAAATCAACACAAGCCAACGCGACCAAGAGTGTAGGGCGAGAACAATGGAGTAGGCAGTCATACGGGGGAAAAGGTGAGTTGGAAGCCGTAAAGGTCGCAGCCGGGCCGGAAAATACAAGCCTGCGCGCACCACAAAACCCATTCCTGCCAGCACAAGTTTTACCGGCGGCCCCACACCTGCCGCACTTTGGCCCGCGTGCCTGCCTAGTACCTAGCGTTGCGTTTCAAACAGCGTAGGTACGGCTTCGCGCTTATGCCCCTCAAAGTGGAAGATCTTCTCCGGTATAAATAGCCCATCTTCTTCCCGCAGTATAGCCAGGTTGTTGATGCTCAGCTTTAGATTAAAGGTGTGTTGGTTCAGGTACTGCATCACGGGGCCGAGCAGTTCGGGTGTGGTGTCGTGCAGGGCTAGGGAAATGTGCGGCAGCCAGCAGTCGGGGCCGCTGAACTTATCGGTGCGCAGGCACAGCGGCGCCGTAGCCCGCAGAATGCGCTGGTGCAGGTGGTTCAGCGCATCGGAGCGCAGGACCGGAATATAAATAACTGGGTTAGCGCCCGGAAAAACGCCTAGCCCCGTGGTGTAGGCCGCAAACGGGTGAGTAGTGAGGGCCGTTTCGCGCAGTACTTGCTTCAGGGCCGAGAGCTTGCGCACCCCCGCTAGGCAGTACGTAATATGCGGATCGGGCGTGGCCTGCACATCATCAAGGCCAAACTCAGCTTCCAGACTCTTAATCAGGCGGTTAATTCGTTCCGCGTTCTGCGGATTCAACAGCGAAGTTATTGCGAGCATCGGTTCTTTAACTGAAACGGCGTGGCAGGGTTTCGTTTGCTCACAGCTGGCCTGGGCCTGCCGGAGGAATGGTGTTTGTCGGCGGCTGAAAGCGGGTTGCTTGCTACCGCTCATGGGGCCGAAATCGGTAGGGAATACACATCCATAAAAGGAGCGTCATGAGGTGGTGCTGCATACTAAGAGCTGATGCCTTCGCAGATGGCGGCAGTTCAGGGCTGGTGCAGGGGTAGGGGAAAGGGCATCCATATGAGCAAGGGTTAGCCAACACGGGTCTCGGTGCTGAAAGTAAGATAAAGCGTGCATTCTGGCACCTAGTGGCCGGGTATAACGTGTGCGTGCGTCCTGGCGGCAGTGGATCACTCGGATTGGGTTTCGGATGGCGGCCGGTTGCAGGGTTGCTCTTCCTGAGTTGCCAGTGGCTTTGTCGCCGAGGCTCAGTTAGGCCCAGCAAGGCGGTCAGCGCAATGAAACTCGTCCGTATTTGTCTCAACAGTACGGGTAACTACGGACGAGCCTATCGTTATAAAGTGGTATTTGCTCGTTATAAGCTCGTAAATGCTCGATGAAACAAAACCTTAGCCGACGCTGGTGCCGTTAAGAGACTCAGAAACAGACTCTGTTTTTTCATCAGCAAATTCCTCCTATCATGGCTAACACCCGCACAACCAACCCAGCCGAGCCAACTGTAACCAAGCGTCCTCGTGGCTTTGCTGCCATGGACCCCGCCACGCAGCGCCGCATTGCCAGCGAAGGCGGCCGGGCCTCGCACGAGAGTGGCCGTGGTCACCGCTTCACGTCTGAGGAGGCCCGCGCAGCCGGCCGCAAAGGTGGCCAGGCCAGCCGCACCCGCACCAGCCAAGCCGGAGCCTAGCAGCACCTCCCCTACGTAGAGGAGCCGAGAGTTTGGCTTCTCTGGAAGGGTAGTAAGTTACGTGTACACATGTCCCCAATCTCACTTAGTACATAGTACCGCCATTGCCTGAAAAAGCCTCCGCACCGTGTGCGGACGTTTTCTTGCCCCTATGGCAGCAGGTACCCGCACAAACGCCCCGCCAAAACATGGTGGGGCGTTTGTGTGTTCAGGGCCTAGTGCTGCGGCGCTGGCTAATGTAAGCTTCAGGTTCGCATCACGCAGAAAATGAAGCAGGATTTAATCTTTCTGAAAGCCAACTCCGTAACCCTGTTTCGTGACACCAGCCCCGCTTGCCTCAACTCCGGTTTCAGCTTCTCCTACGGCCCAGAAACACTGGGGGCGCTGGCTGTTGCTGGGGTTGGGCGTGCTAGTAGTGGCGGTAGTTGTGGGCCTCACGTTTTTCCTAGACCCTTGGCTGCGCAGCACACTGGAGAAGCAGGTAGCCAAACGCAGCCAGGGCAGCTACCACTTGCGCATTGGCGAGTTGCGCACTAGCCTCTGGCAACAAACCATACGGCTTCGTCACATACAGATACGCACCGTCGGCACCACCCCCGATTCGGCCCGTATGCCCCGGCTTCGGCTGGCGGTTGGCCGCCTAGAGGTAGGTAGTGTTGGGTTGCTGGCGCTGCTGCGGGGAAAGCAAGTGCCCATTGATAGCGTCGTGCTCGATTCAGTGGCCTTGCGCTTGTCGGGGCTGCCGGCAGGAGGAAGTAAGGCGCCGTTGCACCAGCAGCTCCCCCTGGAAGGCCTGCGAATTAAGCAGGTGCAGGCGCGCCACGTGTGGGTCAGCTACGGCGCCAGTGCCCAGCCGCAGGTACAACTAGGAGAAAGTGCCCTTCAGGTGCGCGACCTATGGCTGAGTGCAGAAGGCAGCGCCGACTCCAGCCGGATTAGCTACGCGGCCGGCCTAGCAGCCCAACTGCAGGGAGCCGTGCTGCGCATGCCGGACCATAAGGTAACGCTTGGCAAGGCTAGTTTCTCCTCAGATTCTAGCCGTTTGCGGCTTGCGGCAGTGGCCGTACATCCTGAGCAAGGCATTACAGCCACGCGTACCCGAGCGGCGCGCATCAGTTTGGCGCTGCCGCAGGTGGTGCTCACTGGGCTTGATGCCGCGCAACTTGCACGCCAGCACTTTCGGGCCGATACCTTGCGCCTCAGTCGGCCCCGGCTGGCACTTACGTTGCCTTCTCAGAAACCGCCCAGCCTGCATGAGCTGCTGGCCAACTACCTCACTGAATGCCGCCTCAAGCAGTTGGTGGTTGAGAAAGGGCAGTTGCGCGTGGCCGGGCTGGAACTGGCCCCATCTGTAGCCGATATTGAAGTAAGCGCCTCGGATATGCGCGTGCTCCCGCACCAGCGCCAGCCGTCGAGTATGTATTACGCGCAGCGGTGGTTGGTCCGGACGGGGCGCGCCACGGCTACCCTCGATGCGCCATACTACCATTTGTCGTGGCAAAAGCTAACCGCCGATACCCGGGCGGGGCAGTTGCGCCTCACCAATACCCTAGTAGTGCCAACTATGCCCGTAGAGGCGCTGGCCCGCAGCAAAGGCCACCAAAGTGCCCACGTCTCGGTAAAGATTCCGGAGTTGCTGCTGACAGGATTCGATTATCCGGCGGCCGCCAACCAGCAGGAATTCCATGTACAGACCCTCACGTTGCGGCGCCCCAGCGTGAGCACCCGTTCTGATGGCCGCTTTCCGATAAACCCCAAACCATCCATTGCCACGCCTGAAAAGCTGGGGCAGCTGCCGTTCCGCTTTGGGGTAGAGAAGCTGCGCGTAGAAGGGGCTACCATCACGATGCTGTACCGGGCACCGCGCGATCCTAAACTGGGGGTAATGAGCCTGAACCGCCTGGGCATCACGCTGCGTAACATCACCAACAACCCCCAGCGCATGAGTGCAACGCGGCCCCTGACCGGGGAGGCAACGGGCTGGGTGCAGAACGCCGGATTTGCTAGGGTCGCGCTCAGGGCAAACCTGCTCGATGCTGCCGGCCGGCACACTTTCTCGGGCGCATTTGGGGCTACCTCACTTACCATCCTCAACTCCATGACCGTGAACACGCGCGGCCTGGCATTCCGCAGCGGCGATATCCGCAGCATCCGGTTTCAGATGGCGCTGGACCGGCACAGTGCCACCGGAACCATGTGGAGCGAATACAGCAACCTGAAGCTACAGCTGCTCAACGACCAGGAGCGGCCCGGCGTGCTGCACCGCATCGGAACGTCTGCCGTCAATGGCATCTTCATCCGCGACAACAACCCCCGTAAACCCGGCCAGCCGCTGGAAACCGGCAAAATCAGTTCGAGCCGGGAACTCCGCTATTCCGTGTTTTCGCTGTGGCGCCAAGGGTTAGTGAGCGGCTTGCTGAACAGCGCCGGCGTACCGGCTCGCCTGGCCAAAAAGCTCAGCGAAAGCGAATAGCCAAGCTGTTATCTGAATCTGAAAAGGAATGGGACCCTCTTACGCATCGAGTAGCCTACCATGCAGTGGCCTGGCATGCCTCAGGGTTTAACGGTAGTGCGGGGCTAGTGATGTTCCGCCAGAACCTATTCTGTGGCTCTTTGCTGCCGAAGCCATTGGGTTGCGGCGGCCATATCAGTGAAGGTGGCAATAACCGGTTTCTCCACGTATTTCAGCATCTCCTCCGAGTTTTTCCGGCCCTTAAAATCGGGGGCATATACCCAGGCTGCAAAGCGCAGGCCGGCCGTGTGCATATCCAGCAGCCAGCTCAGGCCCCAGCCAGTAAGCTGCATGTCCGCCGTGGTCACGTTGGTATTGTCATTCAGGATTTTGGCCGTGGGCCACTGGCTTAGCGCCTCCAGCATGTGCTGGCAGGCAGTACGGGCGCTTTCCTGGGTATGGTGGCCCCGCCAATTAGCATGCAGCCATTGGTTGCTGTAATCGTAGCTGATAACAATTTCCGGCGTGTCCAGGATAAGATGCTGCTGCATACCAAGGCGTGTAGAGACAGGTCATATTGCAACGGGTAACCACACTGCCAAGCGCCAGAATACTAGGTGCTATTTCCTGAGCAAGTGTATGTACCCAGAAAATGCCTGACCCGCGCCAGTAAAGCTGCTCCTACAGCTAGGTAAGGGCAGTAAACTGAAGCAAAGAACAGGCTGCTGTGTATTTACATGGGTTTACGTAGGTAGTGGCTGAGTCGGACGTGTTAACACCCGAATTATTACGGTGGAGCTCCCCACAGATTTGCAGCCAGCGCGCATACGTTGCGTCGGTTTCCGGTCTATCTTGAAGGCCTAAATCTGATTTTGTATGAACCGCCGAATTTTTCTGCGCAACGGCTCTTTAGCCGGCCTCGCGCTATCAACCCTTTCCCTGCCGGCCTGCTCCTCCGGCTCGGAACCCAAAACCGCCGAAAGCGGTACAAATGCCGCAGCTCCGGAAGCCTTCGAGCTAGACGAAACTACCGTGGCGGCTCTGCAAGAAAAGATGAAGAGCGGGCAGCTTACCTCGCGCCGCATCACGGAGCTGTACCTGCAGCGCATTGAGGCCATCGACAAAGCCGGTCCCAAGCTGAACTCGGTGCTGGAAACCAACCCCGATGCCTTAGCCCTGGCCGATAAACTGGACGAGGAGCGTAAAAACGGCAAAGTGCGGGGCCCACTGCACGGCATTCCGGTGCTGGTAAAAGACAATATCGATACCGCCGACAAGATGCAAACCACGGCGGGCTCGCTAGCCCTGGCCGGACACAAAGCCCAGCAAGACGCCTTTATCATCAAGAAGCTGCGTGAAGCCGGCGCCGTGCTGCTTGGCAAAACCAACCTGAGCGAGTGGGCAAATTTCCGCTCTACGCGCTCTACCAGCGGCTGGAGTAGCCGCGGCGGTCAAACCAAAAACCCGTACATCCTCGATCGCACCCCAAGCGGCAGCAGCGCCGGCTCGGGTGCGGCCGCTGCTGCCAACCTGTGCGCCATTGCCATCGGCACCGAAACCGACGGTTCTATTGTGTCACCGGCCTCGTGCAGCGGGCTGGTGGGCGTTAAGCCTACTGTGGGCCTTTGGAGCCGCACCGGCATCATCCCGATATCAGCCACCCAGGACACGGCCGGCCCCATGACGCGTACCGTCCGGGATGCTGCCATTTTGCTAGGTGCCTTGGCCGGCGAAGACCCCACCGACGCGGTTACCAAGGAAAGTACTGGCAAAATTCAGCCCGACTACACGAAATTTCTGGATGCCAATGCCCTGAAAGGCAAGCGGCTAGGCGTAGAGAAAGGCCACTTGAAAGGAGGCTCTGATGCTATTCCGCTTTTGCTGGCCGCCGTGGAGCTGCTGAAAGCCCAGGGGGCTACCGTTGTGGAAGTAGAAGTAGAAAAACTCACCGACCCCTTGGGCGAAGCCGAGTACGATGTGTTGCTCTATGAGTTTAAGGATGGTGTGAACAAGTACCTGGCTACGGCTGGTGCTCCCGTGAAAACCCTCACCGACGTTATTCGCTTCAACACCGAGAACAAGCCTAAGGCCATGCCCTTCTTCCAGCAGGAAATTCTGGAAAGCTCCGATAAGCTAGAAGGCCTGCAAAGCGCCAAATACCAGGCGGCCCTGCGCAAGTCGCATCAGGGAGCCCGCACCGCCATTGATACCGTCATGCGCGAAAACAAGCTCGACGGATTGGTAGCCATCACCAACGCTCCAGCCCGCTGCATTGATCTGATAAACGGCGACTCGGGCGGTGGGCCGGGGTTCTCTTCACCGGCCGCCATGGCTGGCTACCCGCACATCACGGTGCCGATGGGCTTGGTGCATGGGTTGCCGGTGGGTTTATCGTTTGTGGGCGGTGCCTATCAGGAAGGGCCGTTGCTGGCACTAGCTTACGCCTACGAGCAAGCCTCCAAAAAGCGGTCGGCCCCCACGTTCAAGCCGCCCTTTGTTGGCTAGCTTAAAGCAGGAGTAAGGCCTAGCAATTCATGGCATGTATAGCAGCTATAAACTGCTGGCTCTGCACGCAACCTAAAACAATCAGCCCCGGCACCTGGCTAAGATTATCTTAGCCAGGTGCCGGGGCTGATTGCTAGGAGCTGGTTGTAGCCGAAGCCTACTACATAAATCTACGGCTACTTGCCAGATTCATCCTCGTTGGGTTGTTCGCGGCTGGTGCGCTCGTTGGAAGAGCCAGCGCTACCAGAGCCACCTTCTGCGCCTTCTTCCGCATCTAGGTTCAGCTCGTAGCCGCCGCTGCCATAGCTTGGCCGCCCCGAGGACTGGCCTACTGCGCTGCCAGATTGCTGCCCTTTGGCGGCCTGAGCAGTGCGGTCATCGGTATCATCGGGGGTAGCGGAGGGAGGGGTAGTTGCCATAACAAAAGGAGGTAGTAAAGTGAAACAGTTGCTCTCTTGTACGACAGCGCCGACTGTTTAAGCCACGTTTTTGTCGCAAAAACTGTGGGCATGGCCGTTTATTAGGGCACAAATTGCTCTGTCAGGCTGATAATTTCTCCTTGCTTGGTCTCCACCATAAAAGGGGCATACGTGAGCGAGGGCGGCGGTGTAGCCAGCACCTGCTCCGGCGACAAGGGCCGTTGGGCCAGTTGGGTGCCACCGTGCTGCCAGAACCGGAAGGTTGCCCCGGTGCGCAGAGGTAGCGTGCGCACTTTCTTGTCGTCGTTGACGATGTAATAGTCGTTGGGCACGGAGTATACCGTGTCGCCATTTTGCACCTCCTCCATCGCATCGCCACGTCGCTGGGCGGCCGCTACTGCATCGGCCCCTTTCAGAAATTGCACATAATCGACCTCAGCGTAATAACGCCCCTTTTGCTCATAGAAGCGTCGCACGTAGGCATGGCCCCGCCCGGTGTTGCCTACTTTCTCAGTCGTTGACTGCTCACCAGCCAATTCGGCCGGTACGTTGTCGCGGGACTCGGCTACGGAGGTTTCACTCTCCGCCGAGCGGCAAGCAGTTACTAGGGTTAACAAAAAGGCAAAGGGTAGTAAAGAGCGATTCATGCAGGAGTGTACGAGGCGGTGGCAAGGTGGTTTGTGACGAAAAGGAGCAGGAAGCCCACTATCTGAGCGCTAAGTGCATGCACAATGCCCAGGTACCTCTGGTAGCTGTGCTACTGGAGCAACCATTAGGGATTATATCGAAGGAAGGGAGGGCGTTCACGGAAACCGTACCTCTACCAGTTTACTGGAAGGATCAATTCTGACCCACTCAGGATTCAGGCCTCTGACAAGAATGCCAGTCAGCTCCCGCTCCTGCAGGTAAACCTGCAACGACGAAGCTCCCAAATGTAGCACCAGCGTGTATAACGTCTGCCTCGACTGGTTTCCTTTACTGTAGCCTTCGTCAATCCATGCCCGCATTATAATCTGCTTGCTATGGGCAACGTGTTCAGGCAGATAGTCTGATTGCCATTCCGGACCCAGTACACCATCACAGGTGAAACGGCCCGCAACGGCTGATAAAGCGCCGGCTAAATGACATTCGAGGTCATCGTAGGATTTCTGAGTTAGCATATAGGAACTGAGCTTTTACACGAATGCATTAGCGCTGATATACAGATCGAACCTCAGCAGTAAACCTAAGGCTGAAGCTGCTCTCAGTAGCTCAGATTAGATAATTTGTAAAGCGTATAGAGAGATAAAAGAACCATCAGTGACACGCAACCGGCAGGCTATTCAACCTTTGTAACCGGACAAGTAAAACTCATCCTGCAGAACCCGTACCTTTGCGGCTTCATAGCCCGCAAAGTAGGATGATTTCCATTACCGACCTCGACTTTCATTTCGGCTCGCGTACCCTGTACGACAAGGCCAGCCTCCATATCAAGCCCAAGGATAAGATTGGCCTCATCGGGCTCAACGGTCGGGGCAAATCGACGCTGCTGCGCATTCTAGTGGGCGAGTACAAGCCCGACGGCGGCAGCATCTCGATGAGCAAAGACGTGAGTCTGGGTTTTCTGAACCAGGATTTGCTTTCTTACGACTCGCACGAGTCGATTCTGGTGGTAGCCATGCAAGCATTTGCCGAGGCGCTGGATGTTCAGAAGAAGATTGACGAGGTGCTGCTGGAGTTCGAAACCAACTACACCGATGATCTGGTAGAAAAGCTGGCGAACCTACAGGAGCGCTTCGAGGCGCTAGGTGGCTACACCATGCAAGCCCGCGCCGAAGAGATTTTAGAGGGCCTTGGCTTTACCACTGAGGAGCTGCAGCGCCCCCTGAAACTATTCTCGGGTGGCTGGCGCATGCGCGTAATGCTGGCCAAAATTCTGCTGCAGCAACCCTCGTTGCTGCTCCTCGACGAACCAACCAACCACTTGGACTTGCCCTCCATTAAGTGGATTGAAAACTACCTGGCGGGCTATGAAGGTGCCGTTATCATCGTATCGCACGACCGGGAATTCCTGGACCGCACCACTAACACTACCGTGGAGGTAACGGGCGGCAAGCTGGTACCGTACGCGGGTAACTATTCGTTCTACCTCGAAGAGAAAGAGGAGCGCAACGCCATCCAGAAAGGCGCTTTCGAAAACCAGCAGGCCCAGATTAAGCAGGCCGAGCGGTTTATTGAGCGCTTTAAGGCCAAGGCCAGCAAAGCCAAGCAGGCCCAGAGCCGCGTGAAAATGCTGGATAAGCTGGAGCGCATAGACGATGTCGCGCAGGCCGATGCAAGGGTGAATATTAAGTTCAACTTCACCGTGACGCCCGGCCGCCATATCTTGCGCATGGAGCACGTGGGCAAGAAGTACGGCGAGAAAATCATCTTCCGCGATACGCACGTGCACATTGAGCGCGGCGACAAAATCGCGCTGATTGGGGCCAACGGTAAAGGCAAATCGACGCTGATGCGCTTGGTTGCGGGTTCGGAGGCACCTAGCACTGGCAACCACCAGTTAGGCCACAACGTCATTATGTCGTTCTACGCCCAGCACCAGCTGGAAAGCCTGCGCATCGAAAACGAGATTCTGCAGGAAATGGTAGAAGCCGGCTCGAAGCGCTCCGAAATGGAACTGCGCTCGGTGCTAGGTTCCTTCCTGTTCACCGGCGACGAGGTGTACAAAAAAATCAAGGTGCTAAGTGGCGGCGAGAAAAGCCGCGTGGCGCTGGCCAAAACCCTGATTTCGGAAGCCAACTTCCTGCTCCTCGACGAACCGACCAACCACTTGGACATGCAGTCGGTGAACATCCTGATTCAGGCGCTGGAGCAGTACCAGGGTACCTACATCGTGATTAGTCACGACCGTTTCTTTGTGGAAAACGTGGCCAACAAGATCTGGTACATCGAGGATTACCAGCTAAAGGAGTACCCCGGCACCTACAACGAGTACGAGCAGTGGCAGGAAGACCGCGAGAAGGCCGCCAAAAAGGCCGGACTACCCTCGCCCTCGGCTCCAAAGCCCCTACCCAAAGAGGAAAAGAAAGTGGATGCCAGCCCGGCCAAAACTCCTTCTCCCGACCAGAAGAAAGCCCTAAAAGAGCTGGCTGAGGTAGAAAAGAAGATTGACGAGCGGGAAAAGGAGCTAGCCCAATACGAAGCCCAGCTCGCCGACCCGCAGATTTACCAAAACGCCTCCCAGCTCAAGGACGCTACGCTCAAGTTCGAGCAGGTGAAAAAGGAGCTAGCCCAGCTGAATGACCGTTGGGAAATGCTGGCCGAGATGTAATAGACCGCATTGTATAGAAAAGCCCCGCTTGATAAAGCTTCAAGCGGGGCTTTTCTTTTTCTACGAAGGCGTCCAACAAAAAAAGATTCCTGTTGAGGGTAGATGAAGTTTTCGTTGAGTAACCTCACGCTATTCCGACGCCTTCAATGATGCTGAATGGCGACATCGTTGGTACAATTCGAGTCAGTTCAAAACCGGCTGCGTGAAGCAGTTCGCGGTATTCTTTCGCCGTTCGTTCACAGCCGGGCAGATACTGTAACATCTGCAGATCAAGAAATTTGGCTGGCGACGGCTCGTTTCCTTCCGGCACAATCATTTCAACGATTAGCACCTTGCCGCCTTCTTTCATGGTGCTACGGCAGTTTCTGAATATCGTGATGCATTGCTCATCGTTCCAATCATGAATGATATGCTTCATGATATAGGCATCACCTTCTGGAGGAACCTGATCAAAGAAATTGCCCCCAACTCTCTCACACCTCTCCAACACACCGTGACGAGCTAAAAGCTGGCCGGCTTCTGTAACAACAGCTGGGGTGTCGTATAGGATACCTTTAACACTAGGGTATTTTTCTAGAATGGAGGCCAATAGAAAGCCATGCCCGCCGCCTACATCTACCAAAGTAGAAATAGGAGAAAAATCGTAAGCATTCACAACGGCAACACTGCTGAAAGCACTGTTACTCGTCATGGCATCATTGAATTGTTTCCCCTCTCTTTCGTGCGTCCAGAAATAGTCAAACGACGACATACCATGCACTTTGTCGAAAGATGGTTTGCCGGTTTTTACACTATAGGGTAGCTCTGCCCAAGTTTGATATTGCCAATCAGTAGTAATCATTTCGGCAAAAGCCCGCAAACTGCCGGGCGCATCACTCAACAAGGGCTCTGCTAAGGGAGTTAAGGAAAACCGCATTTCCCCGTCTTCAGAAAACACGCCAATGCTGGCGCAGGCTCGCAGTACGCGGTATAAGGATCTGGCATGAACCCCTAGTTGCTTTGCCAGTTCCTCCGCTGTTTTCGGACCATGTTGTAAATGGTCGGCAATATGGAGTTCGGCCGCAACTCCGATAGCGCGTGATGCAGCAAATCCGAAGAGCATTTGCATGAGTTGGTCGGGGACGGAAGCTTGCTCCATGGTCGTATGCAGTTTGGATATCATGTAATATATAGTAAAATTTTATTATATAATATGGTTTTTGGATGTTATAAGCCGGCTTAAACCAGCAACCAGGTTGTTCCTCCCAAACGATAGTGCCTTAAGGACACACCATATTTTCCTACTGATACTCAGCTTAACTGCCGCAGGCTGATATGAAGGAAACCTGTTCGCCCCTTGTTATAAAATAGGGCGCTGAGGCATAAAATGACATTGAAAACGTAGGTAGAGTAGTGTGGTACTCCCACTTCGCGCTACTTTCGCTTATGCGCCTACTGCCTTTCTACCCACTTCTCCTGCTTGCCGCCACTGCCTGCGTGCCATTGGGTACACCCATTACAGACCCTAATGCCGCCCGCCGGCCTAGTGCGCCGGGGCAGCAGGCACCCGAGTACTACGCCGACAAAACCCTGCGCTACGAGGACGCTACCTACGATCCCAACGTGCGGACGGTGCAGTGCTATATGCCCACAGGTCAAGCCAACGAGGTGTTTACGCCGCCGATAGTGCCGTTGGTACAGGGGCAACCGCTGGCGCTGGAGTTTGATGTGCTGGGCGGGCAGGGGCAGCGCCTCACGGCCAAGCTCATCCATTGCGACGTGAACTGGCAGCCGTCGGTGCTGACGGACATGCAGTTTCTGAACGAGATTAACGAGCAGAACATCACGGATTACCGGGCTTCCGTTAACACCAAAGTTCCCTACTACCATTACCGCGTCCGGATGCCGCGGGTGAAGCTCTCGGGCAACTACCTGTGGGTAGTGCAGGGGCCGGGCGGCACGCCGTTGCTCTCGCGCCGCGTGCTGGTGTTTGATGAGGGCGGCGTGCAGGTATTTTTGAAGCAGGGAATTCCGGTGGCGGGGCAGGAGCGCTACACCTTGCAGCAGCTGGATTTCGGGATTCGCTACAGCATGAACTTGGTAAATCCGGCGCAGGAAGTGAAGGTGGTGCTGCGCCAGAATTTCCGCTGGGATAATGCCCGCTATAACCTGCGCCCCACGTTTGTGCGCGATGCCGAGCGCCAGCTTGACTACCAGTACTTCAACTTCGAAAATGCTTTTCCGGGCCTAAGCGAGTTCCGCTTCTTTGACTTGCGCACGTTCCGGGCCCTAGGGCAAGGCGTGGCGAAGCTCGATGCCGAAGCCTCGCCACGCACGGCCGTGTTGCTGTCCGAAGCTACCCGCAACGGCCAGGGCTACACCCAATACGATGATATCAACGGCCAGCGCGTGATTGAAAGCCGCGAGTATGGCAACGGCGCTACCAATGGCGAATACCTTGACGTAACGTTTCAGCTCCGAGCTGCGCAAGCCGCGCCCGGCCCCGTGTATGTACTAGGTGCTCTCACCGACTGGAAGCTCAAGGATGAGTTTAAGCTCACCTACGACCTAGCAAACCAAGTGTATACCGGCCATGCGCTGCTGAAGCAAGGGTACTATAACTACATCTACGCCGTGCAAACGCCCCAAGGCCCCAACAGCGTGTACTGGGAAGGCAGCCACCAAGAAACCGAAAATCAGTATGATCTGCTGGTGTACTACCGCCCGCCTGGCACCCGCTCTGATTTGCTGATTGGGTACCAGACCGTGACGGTAAACGGCCGGCGTCCCTAGGGTAATTGTGGCCGGCAAGTGGCACCCTTAGTAGTTGCCGTCGGCGCCACCGCCTCCCGAGGTGCCCCCACCAAACTGGAAGCTAGGCTCGGGCGCTTTCAGCTGGTTTTCGGTTACGTGCGACATCACGAGGGCTTCCAGGTTTAGTTGGCTGAACTCTGGGCTGTCGGCAGGTTGGGAGGTTAGGCCATGCCTAGTAGAACGTAAGTAGCGCAAGGCCCAACCGGCCACTACTATCAGCAGCGCGCCGCCCAGGGTAAGCGCTACTTCTGGGGGTAGTAGCTGCCGGTAGAAGCGGTAGGTGTACAGCGAAAAAGCCAGCGCCACCAGGCCCGTATGCAGAAAAATACGGTCGAAATGCCGCAGACCCCGGTAAATGTAGAGCACTGGAATAGCTGCCGTGAAGACGTAAAACAAAGGCGCAAAGCTGATCTGGACAGATACCGACAGGTTATTGAGCAGCGCGTTTGCCTCGCGTACTACCAGGTAGTTGCCAGCAAGGTAAAAGCAGGCTAACGCCAAAACCTTCAGGGTTCGGAGGCAAGTTTGGTAGTACGGGTAGTCGGCTCGGCGGGCAAGCTGCGTGGTGGTATAGTAACTGCCAACGGTGGCCAGCATCAAGGCAAACGGGAGCAGGGCTTTGCCTAGGGCAAACGGCAGCATGAAGGCCACTACAATTGCCAGATACACCCCGAAGCTGACGGCTCCCACCAGCGGATCGGCGTAGCGGACTAGGGCTACAAGCAGCAAAAACCATACAGGTAGCAGCAGTTGCCATAGTACGCCCCGCACCAACGAACCCTCCAGATCCAAAGACCCAATCAATGCTTTGTTGTAAAAATACAAGAGTGCTGCTACTCCAAAGCCTAGCGCAATATAGAGCAAGGCATTGTCTACACCTGAGCGATAGAGGCGCTTAGACACGATGAGAGTTTCTAGCAGAATAAAGGCGAAAACGCTGCACAGCAGAGAGCATGACATAATCAACGACTCCTCATCGACGCTTGAATTTCCGTTGGAGAAAGATCCTAGTACAGACAGAAAGAACAGCAAACTTGCCCCCGCACTCCCAATGCAGGTGAAGATGAATAGCGTGATCTTGATGAACAGGTGCGGCGAATAGTGCTCGTCGGGGAAGGCTTGGGTAATGTCTGAAACATGCGCGTCAGAAAGCAAGTGGCTTTTCCGCCAGCGCCGCGCGGCTTTCTGTACAAACCCATTGAAAATCCACTGCTCGTTATAGGCTTTTGCTTTCATGGATTTCCAGAATCTTTTTCAGGTTGAGTAATAGCCAAATGGCGCCGATGGTTGACAGCGGGAAATACAGGAAGGCCAGCGCCACGGAAATAGAGCTATCGAGCTGAAAGAAGAGGTATGTGAAGGCTGTATATCCATAAAGCGCCCCTAGCAGCAGAAACACGTAGGAGTGCGTTCGTTTGGCGTACCGATACAGGGCGGCGCTGAGGGCTAGAATGAGCAAGGCGGCCGGTACGGGCGACAGGAAACCAAGCTCCGTTTCTCCGCGCCACAGAATACTATTGGCCGCCACCAGCGCTAGGTTGCTGCCTAGTAGCAAGTAGGTGTAGCCGAAGTGCTTTTTCCTGTCAGCGTATTCCGAGAACAAGCCCACGGCGCACAAAAGCAGCCCGAGCCCAATAGCTGCGGAATCAAGGTGAGGAAGAGAATAATTGTTCTGGGTGAAGGCCGACAACGGAGCCACGCTGACGCCTACCCAGGCCGCTAGCCCCGTAATGGCCATGGAGAGTACGCCCACGTGGTCGAAGCGGTAAGCACAGAAAAAGAACAGCACGGTAGGTAGTAACACCAGCAACCCGTACCGGCTCCCGAAGAAATTGTATTGATATTGCAGATAGCCTACCAAGGTTAAGAAGGTAAGGCAGGCTAGTAGTAAGATGTAGGAGGCACCCGTAGAAGTCCTAGGATTCGCTTGCCAGGTAAATGGCTGCCGCTTCCAGTACGCGTAGCCAAATCCGGCTCCGGAAATCAGCGCGATGCCCGCCACCACAAAGCCATGGCCAATGCTGTCAATATGCTGATAGATCAGAAGCCCCAGGCCAGTGCTCAGCAACGTAACGCCTAGCGCTAGCAGGGTGCGCAGCTCAACGTATAAGGAGAAGGGCTTTTTATGCTCATATTCCGCAATAGCAGCTGCCTGCTCAGCAGGTAGCAGGTGCCGGGCCCGTAGCGAAGCCAGGATAGTTTCCGTCATAGAATAGCTTGCTGCATGAAGCGGCCAGCGCCAATAGTGGCGGGCGAGCAAACATAGTGCTTTCCGGGGAGGCAAGGAAGGTAGGCAAGCCGCTGAATGGCTGAGTAGTATGAAATGCCGCCTTGCGCTTTAGCAGCATGCAAGGAAGCTGGGCCGGACAGCCAAAGGGGCAGTGGTTGCGTAAGCGGGTATTCCTCTTCATTCTGGATTTCGCTGCATGTCGCTTTATAATTTGATTCTGGTAGTGTTGGGCATTGCCATTATGGGCGTGGCCTGGTTACCATCTCTGCTCAAGAAGTTTCCGCTGTCGTACCCCATTCTGTTTGTGGGTCTGGGCATGTTGGTATACAGCTTGCCGCTGGGGCTGCCTACACCTGACCCCGTCAAATACTCGGGCTTTACCACGCACCTCACCGAAATCTGCGTTACGGTAGCCCTCACGGGCACCGGCCTTAAAATCGACCGCAAGTTTTCATTCATTCGCTGGCGCATTCCGCTGCTGCTGGTATTGGTGCTGATGATTATCACGATTGTGGGGTTTGCGGGTGCCGCGTGGTGGATGGTTGGGTTGGCGCCGGCCTCAGCAGTGCTGCTGGCCGCCAGTATGGCTCCCACCGACCCCGTACTGGCCGGCGACGTGCAGGTTGGCAAGCCCGGCGAGGGTAGGGAAGACAACGTACGGTTTGCTCTCACCGGTGAAGCTGGCCTTAACGATGGATTAGCTTTCCCATTTGTGCACCTGGCCCTGGTGTTGTTGCCCGTGGCGGCTTTGCCGCTAGCTGAGCGCCTAGTGCATTGGGCCTGGATGGATGTGCTCTACCGGACGGGAATGGGCGTGCTCGCCGGCTGGCTGGCCGGTAAGGTGCTGTCGTACCTGATTTTTGACTTGCCCCGCCGAATTAGTATCAGTCCGGAGGCGTATGGATTTGTGGCACTGGCGGTTACGCTTACTGCCTATGGCACTACGGAGCTGCTGAAAGGCTATGGCTTTTTGGCCGTGTTTGTGGCCGCTGTAACGCTTCGGCGGCATGAGCGCAGCCATGAGTATCACACGGAAATGCATGAGTTTACTGATCAGCTGGAACGCCTGTTCATTGTCGTCATTTTGATTTTATTTGGAGGCGCTTTAGTGCGAGGAATGCTCGCGCCGCTTACTTGGGGTGGCGTAGGGCTGGGCCTGTTTTTACTGCTGATATTGCGCCCCTTAGGTGGCATGCTAACGCTCATCCGCACCCGTATTGCCTGGCCAGAGCGTGTTGTTATTTCGTTTTTCGGCATTCGAGGTATTGGCTCGTTTTTCTACCTGGCATATGCTATCAACAAGGTAAATTTTCCAGATAGCCGCGAGCTGTGGGCCATTGCTGGCTTCACGGTTCTTACTTCCATTGTACTACACGGGGTGCTGGCCACGCCGGTAATGGACTGGCTCGACCGGAAGCAGGGCCGGCCTACCGGCGTGGAGCTGGACGAGCAGCAGCAACAAGAAGCGGAAGTGGCTGGGTAGCAAGCGTGGGGTATACTGGCAGAATAGGAGTAAGGGTAGGGAGGTAGCAGCGTTTCGGGTGGCTGAAGCCAACGGCAAGCGCCCAACTTGCGTTTGAACGCATATCTCCCATTCATTCCTTCCTCTCATGAAAAATACGCTTTTACTCGCTTTGGGCGGCACCGCGCTGGTGCTGGCTCAGGGCTGTGCTACTAACCCCGTGACGGGCAAACGAGAAGTAATGCTCGTGTCAGAAGGGCAGGAGCTGGCCATGGGGCAACAGTCCGACCCGGCGGTGCAGGCCCAGTTTGGGGTGTACCCCGATGAGAAGATGCAGCAGTTCATCAACGAAAAAGGTAAGAAGATGGGCGCCGTATCGCACCGCCCCACGCTCACGTACCAGTTCCGCGTCGTCGACTCGCCTGTTATTAATGCCTTTGCGGTGCCCGGCGGCTACGTGTATTTCACGCGCGGCATTATGGCCCACTTTAACAATGAGGCGCAGTTTGCCGGCGTGCTAGGCCACGAAATTGGCCACGTAACGGCCCGCCACTCGGCCAAGCAGCAAACCAACGCCATTATTGGGCAGGTGGGCCTGATGGGCGCCATGATTGCCTCGCCCCGCGTTGCGCAGTTTGGCGAGCAGGCCATGCAGGGCATGCAACTGCTGTTCTTGAAGTTTGGACGCGACGACGAAAGCCAATCAGATGAGCTAGGGGTAGAATATTCCAGCAAGATTGGCTACGACGCCTCCCAGATGGCCGACTTCTTCCGGACGCTGCAGCGCGAACAGGAGAAAAGCCAGACCGAGGCCATTCCGGACTTCCTGAGCACGCACCCCAACCCCGCCGACCGCTACGAGCGGGTGCACCAGCTGGCCGCGCAGTGGAAGCAGCAAAACGGAAACCCCAAGCTCGCCATCAACCGCGACCAGTACCTGAAACTCATTGATGGCATTGTGTACGGCGAGGATCCACATCAGGGCTTCGTAGAAAACAACGCCTTCTATCACCCACAGCTAAAATTCAGGTTCCCCGTGCCCCAGGGCTGGAAAACCCAGAATACACCCCAGCAATTTCAAATGGCTGATCCCGCTGGCAAGGCCCTCATGATGCTAGCCCTTGCCCCTGGCAAAACCCTCGAAGAAGCTGCTCAGGCCTTGGTGCAGCAGTTTAAGCTGCAGCCCGCCGAGTCCAAGAAAACTACTGTGAATAACTTTCCGGCGCTGGCGTTTGTGGCCAACCAGGTGCAGCAAGACCCCCAAACGGGCCAGCAGGTAGCCGGCGTGCAGGTATTGTGCTACCTCATTCAGGACGGGCAAACCATTTATGCGCTGTTGGGCGTGGCCGCTCCCACTGATTTTGCCAGCTACGCGCCCACGTTCACCAGCACCATGGAAGGGTTTCAGCGCCTCACCGATCCTGAGAAGCTTAATCGTCAGCCCGAGCACGTGCGCATCCGCTCGGTGAAAACCGGCCAAACGCTGGCCCAGGCCCTCAAGGCTAATGGCATGCCCGACGCCCGAATGGAAGAGCTAGCCATTCTCAACGGAATGCAGCTCACGGACCGCCTCGGGGCTGGCATGCAGTTTAAGATAGTGAGTAAGTAAGCGCCACTTTAGCCGCAAAAAGCACCTAGGGCTGCCCTACAGGAAGGAAAGTTAGGGCCTCATCAACGTGGCCCGATTTTTTCCGTAGGCAGGCTCATAGGTTCTGTTTGTGTGTTCCTTTCTCTCCCTGTTGCATGAAACTTCATCCCACCATTTCCCGCAGGCTGCGCCTAGGCGCACTCGGGCTATTGCTTCCGCTAGCTGGCTCCACGGCATTTAAAGCGCCTCAGCAAACCAAAAAGGCCGACCCGCAGGTAATTGCGCAATTTGGCTTACTTGATAATGCGCCCCTACAGCGGTTTATTCAGCAGAAGGGTCAGCAAATGGCCGCCGTTTCAAACCGTGCGGACTTCGGCTACAATTTCACTATTGTTGATTCTCCTATTATCAACGCCTTTGCGGCGCCTGATGGCAACGTGTATTTCACGCGCGGCATTATGGCTCACTTCAATAACGAGGCGCAGTTTGCCGGCGTACTAGGCCACGAAATTGGCCATATCACGGCCAAGCACGGCCAGAAGCAGCAAACCCGCTCCACGCTGGCCTCAGGGGCGTTGCTGCTAGGGTCTATCTTTTCGAGTAGGGTAGCGCAGCTGGCCCAGCCACTGTCGCAGGGGGTAGGGCTGCTGTTCCTGAAATACGGCCGCGACGATGAGCGGGAATCGGATAAACTGGGCGTGGCGTACAGTACCAAAATAGGCTACGACGCTTCGTACATGGCCGATTTCTTCCAGACCTTGCAGCGCGAGCAGCAGTTGAGCGGCGCAGGTGCCGTGCCTGACTTCCTGAGCAGCCACCCCAATTCTGCCGACCGGTATACTACCGTAAAGCAGCTAGCAGCTGCGGCAAAGCAGCAAGCCGGTGGCCGCCAACTCACCGTGAACCGCAACCCGTATCTGCGGATGCTGGAAGGCCTGCCGTACGGCGAGGATCCGCGCCAGGGTTTTGTGGAAGGCGGCGTGTTTTATCACCCCGATCTGAAGTTTCGGTTCCCGGTGCCGCAAGGTTGGAAGTCCCAGAACTCGCCTTCGCAGTTTCAGATGGCGGAGCCCAACGGCAAAGCAGTTCTTATCCTGACTACTGCTGGCAACGGTACCCTTGATGCTGCCGCTCAGAGCCTAGCTGAGCAACTGAAGCTACAGTCGCCGCAGGCCAGCCGCACTACCATCAATGGTTTTCCAGCCATTGCCATTCAGGGCGACCAGGTAGGCCAGAATCAGCAAGGCCAGCAGGGCATCACGGCTAGCACCTTGTCTTACGTAATCCAGGACGGGCAAACGCTGTATGCCCTCATCGGCCTATGCGGGCCGCAAACGCTGAACACCTACGGCCCAACTTTCCAGCGGGTAGCGCAGGGGTTTGCACGTCTTTCAGATGCTAATAAGCTCAACCGTCAGCCCGAAAAAATCCGCATCAAAACCGCTAAAGGAGGCCAGACACTTGCTTCAGCGTTGGCCGCCAACGGTATTCCTTCCAAGCGCTACGAGGAGCTAGCCATCCTCAACGGCATGAAAACCACTGATAAACTAGCTGCTGGTCAGTTGTATAAGGTGGTTGGGAAGTAATTCCTTTCTTATATTATAGAAAGCTAGGCTTCGAGTTTTTCGAGGCCTAGCTTTTTTATGCAGAGTTGTATATGCATTGGGTCAAATAATATCCATATATCATCTCCAATTGGAATAGTAGGAATAAAATCTTTGTTCAAATAGAAATTAGCTACGCCTACTACTATGGTTTCGAAATAAAGTAATGCCAAATGTGGCTCATTGTAGTAAGTTTCTATATTTATTATATTGTAATTTGTATCACGTGATGTGGTTGTGTTGATATAATAGCCCCAAATTTCATAGCGAGAAAGTTCACTCCCTATATAATGTTGCCAAAAATCATTACTAGCTCTGAATTTCTCCGAAGAAGTAGTAAATGACTTTTTGGCTATACTTAAAGCGTACTGTTCCCACCCTTTCACAGTGTTCCATGAAATGAATATAGTCTGCTTATTATCGAATACAAGTTCAAGCTGATGAGCTATAATATCAACTCCTTGTTTATTGGTAGTTAAATATTCCACGTCGCAAACATCATGATAAAAGTAGTCTGATAATTTGCTGCTTAATACTTGATTTAGAGGGTTTGTAATATATTGTTTTAAAAGATCAATGCTCATAGTGAAATAATATTTTAATAAAAAGCGCCCCGACCGAATATCGGCCGGGGCGCTTAAGTTACTAGGCTGCCTGAGAAGCGAAACTATGCCTTCTTCAAAAACTCGGTTTTGAGCACCATGGTGCTGCCACCGGCACGACCTTCAATTTCGCTAGGGCTGTTGGTGAGGCGAATGTTCTTTACCACGGTGCCGCGCTTGAGCGTAAGCGAGGAGCCCTTCACCTTCAGATCTTTGATGATCGTCACTGAATCGCCTTCCGCGAGCAGGTTGCCGTTGCTATCTTTTACGTCCATGTGAAAAGGCGTTGCTAAACCGTGTAATTCAAGAAATTCGACTTAATCCGTAATTAGACGTTGAAGCGGAAGTGCATGATGTCGCCATCCTGCACCACGTATTCTTTGCCTTCCACGGCCATTTTTCCGGCTTCTTTGATTTTTACTTCGGTCTTATATTCTTGGTAGTCGGCCAGCTTGATAACCTCTGCGCGGATAAAGCCTTTCTCGAAGTCGGAGTGGATGACGCCAGCGGCGGCGGGGGCTTTGTCACCGCGGTGGATGGTCCAGGCGCGTACTTCCTGCACACCGGCTGTGAAGTAGGTAATCAGGTTCAGCAGCGAATAAGAAGCCCGGATCAGGCGGTTCAGGCCTGACTCCGTGAGGCCGTATTCGCCCAGGAACATTTCCTTTTCCTCGGGGTCTTCCATCTCGGCAATCTGCGACTCAATGGCGGCCGATACTAGCACTACTTCGGCGCCTTCCTTCGCCACATGCTCCTGCAGGGCTTTGGTGTGGGCATTACCTGCCGTGATGCTGGCCTCATCTACGTTGGCTACGTAGATGACAGGCTTGATAGTAAGCAACTGCAAATCAGCTACGGCTTCCAGCTCCTCGGGCGTGGCCTGCACAGCGCGGGCGTTCTGGCCATCTTCCAGCGCTGCCTTAAACTTCTGGAGCGCGGCTACTTCTTTCTTTGCCTGGGCATCGCCGCCTTTGGCCGCGCGCTCCGACTTTACCAGTTTCTTGTCTACGCTCTCCAGATCTTTGATCTGCAGCTCGGTGTCGATTACGTCCTTATCGAACACGGGGTCAACGCCGCCGGCCACGTGCACAATGTTCGGGTCATCGAAGCAGCGCACTACATGAATGATGGCATCTACCTCGCGGATGTTGGCCAGGAACTTGTTGCCGAGGCCTTCGCCTTTACTGGCGCCTTTTACTAGGCCCGCAATGTCCACAAACTCAATGATGGTAGGCAGTACGCGCTTGGGGTTTACTAGGGCTTCCAGAATTTGGAGGCGCTCATCCGGCACCGTAATGACGCCCACGTTGGGTTCAATGGTGCAGAAGGGGTAGTTGGCCGACTCGGCCTTGGCGTTAGAAAGCGCGTTGAACAGCGTGGATTTGCCCACGTTCGGCAGGCCGACGATACCGCAGCGGAGACCCATATGGTGAAGTTGTGAAGTTGAGAAGTAGTGAAACAGGCCAGAGGCGCATTTCATGGCGCAAAGGTACGGGGCTTTTTCGGGGAAAGCACTCTTTGAACGCACGACGGCGCGCCAGGGCCGAAGCCGGGCGCGCCGTGCGGTGGGAAGCGTATTAAATCAGAGTAGTAAAACGTGTTTCGCTAGGCTTCCGGAAAAAGGTTAGTACGTGTCGGGGGAGGCGCTGAAACCGGCTTCGCGGTTTTCGGCATCGTACGCAGGGCGGGGGCGGTCCAGTTCTGCTACCTCTTCTGGCGTCAGCAACTCGTCGCGCACGTAGTCCACAGCATCCTGCAGGGCATCCACAAACTTGAGGAAGTCTTCCTTGTACAGGAAAATCTTGTGTTTCTCGTAGGAGAAGGTGTCGTCGTCGCGTAGGCGGCGCTTGCTCTCCGTAATGGTCAGATAATAATCCTGTCCGCGCGTAGCCTTCACGTCAAAAAAATAAGTGCGCTTACCGGCTTTAATGCGTTGGGAGTAAATCTCCTCCTGGTCGTGACGGTCTTCCACAGTCCTTCTAGTAAAGTTTTGTTATTCCAAGAATATTGAAGTTCCGTGCAAAATACGGGCTTTGATTTAGATATAAAAATTTGAAGTCTCGCTTTTTCATTTTCCTAGCTGAATACGTCTATAACCTAGCTAAATAGTAAAATCAGTCCACTTTGCTTGTAAGGCAGGAGTAGGAGAGAAGCTGGTATAAAATCAAGAAATATATCTCATGTTTTTATATTAAGTAATTGCTATAGTTGGCTTGCTTTGCGCAATATACCTTAAGCTTTGCACAGCTTGCTTGCTTTACTAGCAGTACTCCTAAAGGAGCTGAACCAGGCAAATGGGGTTGCTGTTCACCTGGCACCTAGGGCAGCCCGTGTGGTTTCCTTGTATCTTGCTAGCGTCACACATTGTATTTGCCATGCCCCAACCACTCGATCTGGCCGCTGTTCGGCCCTTTGAAAACCTGGAGTTTCTGGCTCGCCAATTGGTGGAAGGCTTTATCACCGGCCTGCACCAGTCGCCGTACCATGGGTTTTCGGTGGAGTTTTCGGAGCACCGGCTCTACAATCCTGGCGAAAGCACCCGCCACCTCGATTGGAAGGTGTTTGCCCGCACCGATAAGCTGTTCGTGAAGCGCTACGAGGAGGAAACCAACCTGCGCTGCCATCTGCTGCTGGATGTAAGCCCGAGCATGTATTACCCCGCACCCTCGCATGATAAGCTGCGCTTTTCAGTGCTGTGCGCGGCGGCCATTGCCACGCTGCTGCAAAAGCAACGCGATGCGGTGGGCCTCGTGACGTTTGCCGAGCAGGTGGAGCTGCAAACGCCCGTACGCTCCACCAGTACTCACCGCCACACCTTGCTGCTCACGTTGCAACAATTGCTGGAGCGCCCAGCCACCCCCGGCCGTGCCCGCACCAATGTAGCTGGTGTAATTCATACCATTGCCCAGCAAATACCCAAACGCTCGTTGGTGGTGCTGTTTTCGGATATGCTGGGCCGCGCCCCCGAGGAGCAAACCGAAACCCTGGCCGCCCTGCAGCACCTGCGCCACCAGCACCACGAGGTGCTGCTGTTTCATGTGATGGACCGCGCCACCGAAGCAAATTTTGAATTCCAGGACCGACCCTACCTCTTCGAGGACCTTGAAACCGGCCAAACGGTAAAGCTGCAGCCCTCACAGGTGCGCGAGCAATACCAGGCCGCCATGCGCAAGTATGAGCACGAGCTGGCGCTGCGCTGCGGGCAGTACAAGATTGACTTCGTGCCAGTAGATATCCGCGAGCCGTTCGACAAAGTGCTGTACGCCTACCTCGTAAAGCGCGGCAAAGTGCGCGGGTAAAAACTGTTGTACTTATGATGGTGTGGTATTGCCGCGTGTGTGGCCTTGATTACGATGAGTCGCCGTGGGGCCCAGATGGCCAAACGCCGGATTTCAGCATCTGCGCGTGTTGCGGAGTAGTATTTGGCTACGATGATTGCCTGCCCGCCTCCGCCAGGGCATACCGCGCTACGTGGCTAGCCGCCGGAGCCACCTGGTTTTATCCTAACATGAGGCCCACCAACTGGGTTCTATTGGAGCAGCTAGCCCAGGTTCCAGCTTTGTACCGTTAGGCTTCTGCGTACTTTTGCGTTATGGATTACTTCAACCTGCTGTTTTTTGCCCTACCTGTCTGCTTGTTGTCGGCGGTGATGACCGTTTACATTGCGCACATGTACGGCCGGCGGTTTTGGCCCTGGCTGCTGTTCGGCTTCTTCGTGCCAATTTTATCCACCTTCGTTGCCATTGGGTTGGGCATCTGGGATGCCCGCCGCAACGAGCGAGCAGGCAAAGACTAGGTTGATTTCTCGGCTGGCAGGTTGTCCAAAGACTGCCAGAGGTATTTGCTGGCCAGCGTGCGGTACGGCCGCCACGGCTCAGCCAGTTCTATCATGCGCTTCAGCAAGGCCCGGCCGGTTTCCTGAAGCCCATAGTGGCGGCGCATGGCGTTCTGAATCCCTAGGTCGCCTTCTGGGAACACGTCGGGCTGATCGAGGGCAAACATTTGCAGCATTTGGGCCGTCCAGCGGCCTACCCCTTTAATCTGGGTGAGGTGGCTCGTGAAGTCATCATCGGAAAGCTGGCTCAGGTGGGCATGGTCTAGCTGGTCGCGCTGAGCAAAATCAGCAATGGCACGCAGGTAGCCGGCTTTTTGGCGCGAGATACCCGCGGCGCGTAGATCTTCATCGGAGAGCAGAAGCAGTGCCGCTGGCTCCGGATAGCCATCGGGCGGGAACAGGGCCTGCACTTTGCGCCAGATAGCTGCCGCTGCTTTCGTGGAAATTTGCTGCCCCACAATGGCACGTAGTAAGGCCAAGTATAAGTCTTCGTGGGCAGAAGGGTGAATGGGCCGGCCTTGCTGAATGATACGCGCCATCACCTCATCTGCCTCGGATAAGTGCTGGAGGGCTGCTTCAGTTGCGCTTGGCGCGGGTGGGTTTGGGGTCATAAGCAGGGTAACAAAGCAGGTGCCTCAGGACAGCACAATATCCAGAAGCGAGGTTGGAATAAGCAGTTCGGCTAGTAACTCGCCTGCCGCCGACAGCCGCAGGCCTGCCAGGTTACGGCCGAAGCAGGCGCCGGTATCAATATTGAGCACGTTGGCTGTTGGGTCATAAGTGGGGTCGCCATCCGGGGTAGGGGTGTGGCCTACTACCTGGCGGCGGCCCACGTTGCGCAGCGGCCCGCGTCGCCAGAGCACGCCATCGGGGTTTTCGGGGTCGAGGGGGGTAGCGGTATCGGCGAAGCCGGCATGGCTGATGAGCAAGTGGTCGTTTTCCCAGAGCAGAGGGCGCCGTTCGAGCCACTGCAGGTGCTGCTGGAGCAGCTCGCGGCGGCCTTGGTACTGCTGCACCGTGGTGCGGCCGCCCCAGCGCAGCCACGCCGGATTAGGGCCGCTGGCCGCGAAGTGCTTGCGCATTTCATACTCGTGGTTGCCTAGCAGAAACACCGTGCGCTGCGGGTAGGCTGCTTCCAGCTCAATAGCCAGTTGCACGCACTCGGGCGCAAATCGTCCCCGATCTACTAGGTCGCCGGTTTGCACCAACAGCTCCTCTTGAGGGCGCCAATGGCTCAGCAGCTCCCGGAAGGTATGGTAGCAGCCGTGCACATCGCCAATCACGAAGAGGTTTGAACTCATAGCAGGAAGGCAGTGGAAAGGTTTAGGCAGCAGTTGAGAATAAAATGAAGGCTAGGGCGCAATACCGGCAGCTTCCGCACTGGGTGGCCAAGGATACTACTACTATGCTAGCAAGCACTTACGCAGCACTGGCTCTGAGGTAGCACAGTAGGCCTAAGCAGGTGCTCCTGGTATGTGCAGAGGTAACCCGTCACTTGTTGTACTAGCCCATTATTAACCAACAACCCCGCGTGCCGAATTTCTTATGGCAACAGAGAATTGGGCAAATGCGGGTCAGGAGAAAGCCCTTCGTCAAACCACGGTCAGTAACTGGAATGTCATATACCAGCACCTTAGGCCCGGTGTTTGACGAAGGTAGTAGCCTATACTAGCCTGGTAAGAGGGCTAAACTGCTGCTGTCAGAGCCGCTTCCAGGCGCGCCATCATGCTGTCGTCGATATCAAGGTGCGTCACGAAGCGGATCATCTGGGGGCCAAACGATGACGCTCGGATGCCCTGCTGCTCTAGTCGGGCCAGGAACTGCTCCGCGGGCATTGTATCCTGCAGCCGGAAAATAACCAAGTTGGTTTCTACGGGAAGTACCTCGGCCACGTAGGGCTGCGCGGCCAGGGTAGCGCTCAGTTGCTGAGCCCGGCGGTGGTCATCGGCTAGGCGCTCCACGTTATGCTCCAGCGCATAGAGGCCCGCTGCTGCAATATAGCCGGCTTGGCGCATGCCGCCACCCATAGCTTTGCGAATGCGCTTGGTTTTCTGGATAAACTTCTGGCTGCCTAGCAACACGGAGCCTACTGGTGCCCCCAGGCCTTTGCTCAGGCACACCGATATAGAATCGAAGATGCGGCCATATTCCTGCCCCGACTGGCCAGTGGCAACAAGTGCATTAAACACGCGTGCTCCATCAAGGTGCAGCGGAATCTGGTGCCGCTGCGCTACATCTGCCATGGCTTCCAACTCCGAAAAGGCATAGCAGCTGCCCCCGCCGCGGTTGTGGGTGTTTTCCAGCGAAATAAGGCTGGTGGTGGGGTAGTGAATATTATTGGGCCGGATGGCGGCTTCTACCTGCGCCGCGGTCAGGCGGCCTTGGTTTCCGGCCAGCAACGCCACCGAAGCGCCGGAGTGAAACGCAATGCCGCCTACTTCCCACAAGTAAATGTGCGAGGTCTGCTCACAGATAACTTCCGAAAAGGACTCGGTGTGTGCTTTGATGGCTATTTGGTTGGTCATGGTACCGGAAGGGCAGAAAAGGCCGGCTTCCAGGCCAAAGCGTGCGGCAGCTTCCTGCTCTAGGGCCCGCACGGTGGGGTCTTCTTCGTACACATCATCGCCCACGCGGGCCTGAAACATGGCCTCCAGCATGGCCGGAGTAGGGCGCGTTACGGTATCGGAACGTAAGTCAATCACTGAATCTGTCATGGAGGTATGATAGGGAAAAGAGGGGAAAGGTTTCCCGGTTTCAAATTTAGTCGTTACTTTTGCCCCTCGTTTATTAGAAGACCTAAACCGACCCGGAAAAAATGAGCATTACCCGTCTGAAGCGGAAGCACCGCAAGAACATTGCCCGCGCTAACAACAAGCAGCGCATCATTAAGCAACTACTCCTGACGCCCGTTCTGAAGAACGTGGACCTGGACGAGCTGAAAGCCCGCTTCAACAAGGGCGAAGCCAAGACCGAAGCTGCCGCGTAACTCTGGCCTTTGCGTCTGGTGCACCTACCCCGGTGTCGGTGGGTACCTGCCAGAATCTTTAAGCGTCTTTCCTGCCCAGGGAAGGCGCTTTTTTGTTTCTAGAACTCCGGTTTGATACTATTTTCATCCTAGGGATTAACCGAGTTAGTATGGCCTGGACAGTTGGATTGCTAGATGAGAACCATTGTGAACAAGCGCTACTCGGCAGAGAACTGACAGTGGAAATAGATTTGCAACAGAATGATTTTCTAGTGTTGCGCTACCTCAATCCGTACGGCGATACTGTATTCAACTGCCTTCAAATGGAGGATCTCATCAAAGATATTTTAAGGCAAAAGAATCTGACACAGGACGCGCTATTAGACGATATTATAGCCTTGGCTGACAGGTGCAAGCAGGAGGTCCACCTTTACGTGGTTTTCTATGGTGACTGATGCAGTTGTTGCAGCATAAGTCACTTGGGGCCTAACTCTACGGCCTGCAGCTGCTGCACTTTGCCGTCGGCCACCTCAAAGCGCAGTAGTGTGCGCACCTTATGAAAGCCGTGCCGGCCAGCCGCCCCGGGGTTCAGATGCAGCAGGCCCAAGCGCGGGTCGGGCATTACTTTGAGAATATGCGAGTGTCCGCTGATAAAAAGCCCTGGGCGCTGCTGCTCCACCAGTGGCCGGGCGGCGGGGCTGTAGTGGCCGGGGTAGCCGCCAATGTGGGTCATGAGCACGTGCAGGCCCTCTAGCTCAAAGGCTTGCACCAGCGGCTGGGTGTTGCGTACATCGCGGCCATCAATGTTGCCGTACACGCCGCGTAGCGGAGCCACGGCTTCCAACTCCTCGATTACGGCCGCCGTGCCGAAGTCGCCGGCATGCCAGATTTCGTCGCAGTCCTGCAGGTGATGCAGAATGCGGGCATCCAGGTAGCTGTGCGTGTCAGAAAGCAAACCAATTTTTTTCATGGCACGAAGGTAGCCTCCGGAACGCAAGCAGAATGCGGGTAACAAGTGACAGATAACGTGTTGGGAAAGATAATTTGCATATTACCCTTGTAATCCGGTGCTCGTGCCCCGAGGACTTCACCGAACATATACAACACAACCGCAGACATCCCGTATCTTGCCCGACCGCCGGACAATTTTCGTTTTTGGGGAAATATGCTGTGCTTTACAGCAATCCGGTTTGAACTCCTTTTTTGCCCTCCAGATTACCTCGCGATGAACGTCTTCATCAACGATATTCCGCTGATTATTAAGAAGAACAGCGAGAAGATTTATAAGCACAAATACGACCTGATTCTGAATCCGGAAGATGAGTTCATCTCCAAAGATTTGGTAGGCGACGTGCTGGTGCGCGACGTGACGGACGTGTTTGTGGACCGCTTGCTACGCCTGATGGAAGTGAAAAAGCTGAAAAAGCTGACTTCGCTTACGCTGTTGGCGCGCAAGAAAAAACGGCTGATTCTGCATCTGAAGGATCAGTTCAAGATTGTGAAAGCCGCCGGCGGCCTGGTGGTGAAAGATGGGCTGGTGCTCATGATTTACCGCCTTGGCAAATGGGACTTGCCGAAGGGCAAGCTCAAAAAAGATGAGGACCCTGTGCTGGGCGCCCTGCGCGAAGTAGAGGAAGAGTGCAACATCAAGATTGAAATAGGAGATAAGCTGCCTAGCACCTGGCACTCCTATGCCTACAACGGCAACAAAATTCTGAAGAAAACGAACTGGTACATCATGCGCTGCCTCGATGACACGCTGATGAAGCCCCAGGCCGAGGAATACATTGAGGAAGTGCGCTGGATGACACCCCAAGAGGCGTTGGCCGTGCTCGACGAGTCGTATGCCAGCATTGCGCTGGTGGTGCGCCACTACCTCAGTGAAACCGCCGGACAGACTCCCGCCGACCAGGAATCGGTAAAATAACCTGCTTTCCCTTAATTTCTGGATGCCTATGCGCCCGATCCGCTACGTTGCTTTTGTGCTATTGCTGGCGGGTACTGCCGCGTGCTCGGGTACCCAATCAGCTTCTGAAACAACGGGTATTGATGCGGCCGCCCCCAAACCGCGGCCCGTTGAGGTGGATGTACCGGCCCTGGTGGGGCGCAATATTGACCAGCTACGCCGTACGCTGGGCGCACCCCTGGAAACTCGCAACCAGAAAGTAGGCCTGGAGCCCACCCCAGAGCAGATGAAAGGCACCAAAGGCGAAGGCTGGATCAATACTTTTGAGCGAAACGGCACTACCCTCATTGCTACCTTCAACGCCCGCACCCGCAAAGTCCGCGACCTGGTAGTGATGGGAAACAATGAGGAGGAGCTGCTGCAAAAGGCCAATTTGAGCCTCACGGCTACTACCTACATTCTGCTGCCAGTAGCAGACCCACAGAATAGCCGCCAGATTATGGGCATGCGGGTTGTAGCTAAGAAGTAAAGCCTTAGGCAGTTCAGCGCATCATAAGGCCTAGTAGCCGGGCATTGTATGCGCGCCGCTGAAAGCTAGCCTGAGCCTATAGCCAGTGGACAGCTTAACCAGCAAACGGCGGCAAACGAAACGGCACAAAATCATCGACGTTGCCACCGAACCGGTGAATCTCGCGGATGATGGTGCTGCTGATGGCTGCCAGCGCCGGCGCCGTAATCAGGAACACTGATTCTAGCTCCGGATTGATGTGGCGGTTGGCTTGCGCAATAGTGTTTTCGTACTCAAAATCAGTGGTGTTGCGTAGGCCGCGCAGCAGGTAGCGGGCACCTACTTCCCGGGCAAAATCGGCGGTGAGGCCTTTATAGGCCCGCACCGATACGCGCGGTTCCTCCTGAAATACTTCCTCAATCATCCGCGTCATTTGCTCAACAGGCAGGTAGCGCTGCTTGCTGCTGTTGTTGCCAATGGCGATAATCACCTCATCAAAAAGCGCCGTTCCGCGCCGAACTACGTCGAGGTGGCCATTGGTGAATGGGTCGAACGAGCCGGGAAACAGGGCGATGCGCATACAGGAAAGTGCGAGGTAAAAGGGTTTCTACTGCAACGGGGCCTAGTACTTAGCCTAATAGTGGCGGCTGCTTAGCACAGGTGCAATGCGTACAGCTCGAAGTAGCGGTACTCAAACAAATCATTGAGCCGGTAACTGTAGCCCAGGTCAAAGGGCCGGTTGCCGAAACGGATGTTGCGGATATACTTGCGCAGAATCGTGAACAGCTCGGAATCGTGCATCAGGTCGCCCCACACCATTACTAGGTCCTGGTCGGGGTTCAACTGAAGCTCCTGCATTACCAGAATGGTATAGTAAATCAGGTCTTCGGGGGTGCTGAACGGGAATACGTTTAAGAACTCAGGCTGCTTATCGCGCATGCTCAGGATAGTAACTTCCTGATAGCCAATGCTGAGGTATATGCGGCGCGGCCCGCCCTGCTCGCTCTGGTGTGCCACTCCTTCCAGCAATGCGCTGGTTTGATGCAGCAGCTGGCCTTCCGGATAGGTGTTTCTGAACCAGCTGGTAAGGGCTTTTTCGGCGGCAAAAATGCTGGTAATGCCCTGGCTGGCGTGCGTGTAGTGGTGCAGCGTTTCGTGCTGCGGATCCGGAGCGTGGTGCAGCTTCAGATACGCGGGCTCATCGCCGGGACGGAAAAGCGACGCGGGCAGCAGCGTAAACTGCCGGTTTTGGACGGCCAGCCGCACCTGGTTCCAGCCGGTCCGGCCTACTAGCTCTTGCTCCGTGGCCAAGGCCTGGAATTGTGCCGCCAAGGATACGGGCGTATCGGGGGCCGCATAATCTTCCAGCGCCACAAACTTATTGCGCCGCACATCGGCCACGCCTACCCGCAGGCCAGCAGTGCCTGCCGTCAGGTACAGGTTGTAGCCCGAGAGGTTTTCCAGGTCCAGCGTTTCGTCGTGCAGGCGGTGCAGGGCAGCCGGGGGCATAATGACGGTAGCGGACATAAGTGGAGCAGAAAAAGCGGGTGCAGAAATCAGACAAGGGCAAAGCTCCGCTAAAGGTACGCAGCCGCTACCGCACGCAACAACTCTGCGGGGCTTTCAAACGGGAGAAGAGAAAAACAACGGCCGTTTAATGGGTAACTTCCCTGGTTTTCAGACGCTGCTTACTGAAACCTAATTTGCGGAATAAACACGTCATCGGTGCTGATAATGTCACGCAGTACGGGGTGCACCTGGGTGGGCAGCAATTGCCCTAGTTGCCGGGGCGTGATAAACTCCAGGTGGGTCAGGAGTTGAGCGTCGGTGGTGTGTTCGGGGTCGAGGCCGAGGCGGGGGCTGGCGTTTTCATCGTGGGCATGCACTTCAAAAAACAACTCCAGGGCCTGCAATTCCGGGCTCTTGAACTCATGCAGGTGCAGGAAGCGTCCCACGTTAATGACTAGGCCGGTTTCCTCCGTAAACTCACGTTCCAGGCACTGGTGCAGGGTTTCGCCAAACTGCCAGCCCCCGCCAGGCGGCGACCAGAATGGTAGCGCATCTGGGAGTAGCCCCCGGTGGGCCGTAAGCAACATGGCGCCGGCGCGGACTAGTAGGCCACACACCCGCACCCGTGCTACCCCAGCATAGGCGTGCAGCAGCGGATCAGGAGAGGGAGCGCCAGAAAATTGATTCATCATAGAAAGGCAAAAGGGATCAGCCACACGACCGGAAGCGCAAGGCTACGAAAAAACAGCGCCATTGGCTACTTGTTACGGGAGCCGGCCCGAAAGCAAACGAAAGGCTTGCCGTTATATTTTTTCTAGGGTTGATGCAGATGCAAACTGGCGGCTGGCACGGCGCTGGCGCCACCGGCGTAGCCGCGTAAGTACCCACACCAGCAGCACTACTGCCAGCCCGGCCATCACGACGGGCATCAGCAGGCCCAGCACGGAGCCCACAATGGCCAGCATGTTTTCTAGGGTTGCCAGCACGGGGTTGCCTAGCCCGGCAGTGGTGGCCGTGGAGCCCGCCCGCAGCAGCGCCGTACCCGTCTGGATGATGCCCGCCGTACCGCCCCCCACTACAATGCCCAGGCCCCAGCGCACCATCGGGGGCATATCCGGCAGGGCCGAGGTCATCAGGACGGTGCCCGCAATAAAGGAAGCCGGCCCGGTAATGGCGTCCAGCACATTATCGATTACGGGCACATAGTATCCTAGTATCTCGGCCACGGTAGCCGTGCCCAAGGCCGCTATAGCCGGCCAGGTGCCCAGCCACGCAAATCCTGGCGAGGGCGCCAGCAGCCCCATGCGGTATGCCACCGAGGCCGCCAGCAATGGCACAAATACCCTGAATCCGCTGCAGGCCGCCAGGGCCAGCCCCAGTGCTCCGGCCAGAAAATACTGTACAGGTTCCATCACAAGGAAAGTAGGAGGTTACGGGTTTGCAGCGCTGCGAAGGCTAGGGCGCACCCCGGCTTCTGACGCGCCGCGCTAGCTATCAGCCAAAATATACACAACCTTTGCGGCTCTATGACTCCTGAACCTCTCGAAACCCGCATCCGCCGCAAACTCACCCGCCAGCATTTCATGCACCACATCGGCGCCGACCTGACCCTGATTGAGTCGGGCCGGGTGGAAGCGGAGCTGCATCTGGCGCAGCAGCACCAGCAACATACCGGTTTTGCGCACGGCGGGCTAGTAGCCACCATGGCCGACCTAGTAGCTGGCTTCGCAGCCGTAACGCTGGTTCCCGATGGCACCGGCGTAGTAACGGTAGAGCTGAAAACCAGCTACCTGCACCCCGGAATCGGCCAGAAGCTGCGGGCCGTGGGCTGGGTCCTGAAGGCCGGCAGCCGCCTTCACTTCTGCGAGTCAGAGGTGTGGTGTGATGACAAGCTAATTGCCAAGGCCTCTGCCACCATGGCCGTGATAACCCTGGCCGCGCCGCCACAGTAGAGGGGCCGAGTTAGCGCTAGAAGAATTTTGCTGCGCTTACTACTTGAATGACAGTTACATAAAAAGTAATGTTACGGTTTAGCTTACCACGGGCCTTAGGTCTGGAATAGGGGGGGAGTGGAGTCTGCCATTTTATTGCCAACTTGGCGTTGGAGTCCGGTTTCTACGTCCGGATGACGGTGTCTTTATCTATGAAATGGATTGTTACGGCGCTGTTGGTTTTCCTGGGCGGACCATTGCTGGCACAGCACCGCTACTGGACGGCCAGCAATGATTCGCTAAATCAGGTTTTAACGCAGCAGCGCACCGATACCGCCCGGCTGCGCACCATCCGGCATATCCTCGACATCACGGAGCTAACCGAACCGCGCCGCCGTGTACAGGCTCTGCCGCTGCTCGATGAGCTATTCCGGATCAATGAGCGCACTCAGCAGTTTGATGATGCTCCTTACCGGGAGCTGCGGGCCGGACTAGCCCTGTGGGTGAAGGGAACCAACTACCGGCAGGCACTGGCGGCGCTGCATCAGGCCGTGGAGTTGTTTGATGCCGTGGCGCGCCCCATTCCGCAGCTGCTGGTTGATTTGGCTCCGTTGTACAATCAGTTGCGGGAGTCATATACTCGCCGCGCCTATTTTGAGCGGAAGCTCACGTTTTACCGCGTGCAGGGAGCCGTTGAGAATCAGGCGGCCTGCTACCTGGTGCTGGGCGGTACCTACCGCCACCAAGGCGACTATAACCAAGCCATCAGCCACTACCTCCACGCCGCCGACCTGTACCGCACGTTTAACCGGCGCTACTACAGCAATGAGCTGATGGTAGCGGGCACTACCTACGCCGATTGGGGCAACGCCCGCAAAGGACTGGAGTATCTGGAGCAGGCCGTCCGGTTAAATGAGCAGTACAAGATGGGGCAGCTGCAGCGCTTTTTTGCGCAGCAGGCTATTGCCAAGTTATATCTGCAGCAGGGCAACACATCCAAAGCCTTGCAGTACGCCGAAACAACCTTGGCTACCGCTCGCAGCGAACGTGTTGACCAAGCCCAGTTTACAGCGTATGGCCTGGTACTGAAAAGCCAGGTATTGCTGGCCTTGAACAAGCCCGCGGCGGCGCTGCCCCTGCTTACCCGCGCGCAGCAGCTCGCCGACTCATTGCGCATGCCCATCACGGCCCGCCCCGGCGAGTTTGCCCTCGATGCCACGTGGGCGCGCTACTACACCCTACTCCGCGACTACAAAAAGGCCGACGCCTACTGGCGCCAAGCGTATCAGAAGGCCACCGCCGCCAATTTTCAGATGCTGCGCCCCAAGTATCTGCAGCAGATTATTCGGTTTCAGGATGAGCGCGGCGCCGCCGGTCCGGCCCGCGACTACGCGCGCGCCTACCTCAACCTGATGGACACGCTCAACAAGGCCCAAGGCAACAACCTGCTGGCCCAGTATGAAGGAGAGCGAATTGAGCAAGCTCAGAATGAGCAGATTGAGCGCTTGCGCCAGGAGAAAATGCTGCAATCCATGCGTTTGCGGCAGCGAAACCAGCTCCTTGGGGTAGCTGCAGTTGCCATTGTGCTCATATCGAGCCTGGGGGTGATGAGTTATCGTCAGCTGCAAACCAACAAGCGCACCCTGGCGCAGCTTCGCACCACCCAAAACCAACTGGTGCAGTCAGAGAAGTGGGCCTTTGTGGGTGAGGTATCGGCGGGCATTGCCCACGAGCTGCAGAACCCGCTCAACTTCATGAAGAAGTTTGCGGAAGTCAGTACCACCATGGTCAATAATATCGAGGACCCGGCGCGCAAGGCGGGCCTAGAGCAGGAGATTCTACTCGGCCTCAAGCAAAATCTGCAGGAAATCAGCCAGCACGGCATCCGAGCGTCGGCCATTATTAAAGATATGCTGGAGCACTCGCGCGCCGGCACTGGCCAGCGGGAAGCCACTGACCTCAACGCCCTGATTCTGGAGTACCAGCAGCTGGCCCGGCAAAGTCAGCTGCTGCAGGGCCAGGCCCGCACTATTGCCGTTACCACCGACTTGGCCCCTGATCTGCCCCTAGTAGCCGTGGTGCCTTCCGACATCGGTCGGGTGATGCTCAACTTGTTCACCAACGCCTTTTATGCTGTGGCCAAGCGCCAGCGGCTGGAAGGCAGTGGGTATGCGCCCCAGGTACGAGTAGCAACCCAACTTCATCACGGGCAAGTAGAAATACGCGTGCAGGACAATGGCACTGGTATGCCGCCGGAAGTACGCGAGAAAGTGTTTCAGGCCTTCTTTACCACTAAGCCAATGGGCGAGGGTACGGGCCTCGGCCTTTCTCTGAGCCATGATATCGTGAAAGGCCACGGCGGCACCATCACCGTTGACTCGGAAGAGGGCAGGGGCACCGAGTTTGTCATCCGGCTGCCGGCTTAACTGAAAGCCAGGCGTCGGTTGGGCCTTGAGGTAGGGCTAGTAACATGGCAGAAGCGTAGTAATACGAACCTCTCAATCACTACCCCCGTCGGGAGCTTAAACCGGCGTAGCTTTGTTACACGAACACACTGCTATGCTCTCCGTCAGAACTCCTTCCGTCCGCGACTATTTTCCCTACGAACCTACCCAAGACCAGGCCACGCTGTTTCGGCAGATGGATGGCTTTTTAAGTGATGGCCTGCCCGGCCGTAAGGCGTTTGTGCTGCGTGGCTACGCCGGCACCGGCAAAACCACCGTGGTAAGCGCCCTGGTGCAATGGCTGCACCGCATGGGCCGCAAATACGTGCTGATGGCGCCCACCGGCCGCGCAGCCAAAGTCATGAGTACGTATTCGGGCGTCGCGGCCAGCACTATTCATAAGAAAATCTACCGCCAGACCAGCGGCACGCCTTCACAAGGCCTCTCGTTTCAGCGCCAACCCAACCGCACCCAGGACACCCTGTATATTGTGGACGAGGCTTCCATGATTTCCGATGAGAAGGCCTTCGGCGAAAACGGCCTGCTCGACGACCTGATGAACTATGTGTTCGAGAAGCCCTCGAACCGGCTGCTGCTCATCGGGGATACGGCTCAGTTGCCGCCTGTGGGTCAGCTGCTCAGTCCCGCCCTCGACCCCGAGCTGCTGCGGCACCGCTTCCGCGCTCAGGTTGACTCAGTGGAGCTGCGCCAGGTAATGCGCCAGGCCGAAGAATCGGGCATTCTGATGAACGCGACAGTGCTGCGCGAAGAATTGCGCGAGGAGCACCCGAACATCTCGTTCTTCACTAAAGGCTACCCCGACATCTTCACGATGGGCGGGGACAAGCTGGAGGATGGTTTGCGCTGGGCCTACAAAAACTTCGGCCACGAAAACAGCACCATCATTTGCCGCTCCAACAAAAACGCCAACCAGTACAACCAGTATATCCGGCGCATTCTATTCGAGGCCGAAGACGAAATTGAGTCGGGCGACTACCTGATGGTGGTGCGCAACAACTACTACTGGCTGCCCAAGGACTCGGAAATTGGGTTTCTGGCTAACGGCGACTTTGTGCAGGTGGTGAAAATTGTGCGCCTCACCGAGATGTTCGGGTTCCGCTTTGCCGATGCCCGCGTGCGCCTCGTGGACTATCCCGATGAGCCGGATATGGAAATCAAGCTGCTGTTAGACACGCTGCACACCGAAAGCCCCGCCCTGCCTGCCGACCGTAACAAGGCCCTCTACGACGCCGTCAGTGCCGACTACGCCCACCTTGAAACCAAGAAAGAGCGGACGGCGGCCATGCGCAAAGACCCGTATCTGAACGCGCTGCAAGTGAAATTTGCCTATGCGCTTACCTGCCACAAAGCGCAGGGTGGCCAGTGGCAGGCCGTTTTTGTAGATCATGGCTATCTGAAGGAGGAGATGGTGAACAGCGAGTTTGCTCGCTGGCTGTACACGGCCGTGACCCGTTCCTCGGAAAAGCTGTTTTTGCTTAACTTCAATAAAAAGCTGATCGGCGACGCCACAGAGGAGTAAGTGCAGCCATGTGTGCAGCCTAGTGTCTTATAGCCGGCGCCAAAAAAGGAGTGTGGCCGAACGTAAAAAAGCGGCTTTGGTGTTGCACTTCACACAAGCTTCATGCGGCTGGTTGAAAACTGGCACGCAACTTGGCTCAGTGGCCGAAACTCGTATTTTTGTTTACATCCAACGCTTTCACGCATAAACGACATGAAAAAAGCACTCATTCTGGCATTGTCGCTGTCGATGATGGGCTTCGCGGGCCAGGCTCAGACGGCCGCCGTAAAGCCCGCTAACGCCCAGACCAAAGTGGCCGGGCCGCAAATCCAGTTTGAGGAAATGAAGTATGACTTCGGCTCCATCAACACCGGCGATGTAGTAGAGCATACCTTCAAGTTTAAGAACGTAGGTACCCAGCCCCTCGTGATTTCAAACATTGGCGTGAGCTGCGGCTGCACTACCCCCGACTGGACCAAAGAGCCCGTAATGCCCGGCAAATCGGGTACGGTAACGGCCAAGTTCAACTCGGCGGGTAAGTTCGGGATGCAAAACAAAGTGCTCACCATTGAGTCGAACTCGGCTGGTGGCAACGCCATGGTAGCGTTGGTAGGCGATGTGAAAGAGGCCGGCACTGCCAGCGCGGCGGCTCCTGCCCCTTCTCCGGCTGCTTCCGATGTAAGCGCCCCTGCTAACACCAAGGAAGCCAAGCAGAAAACTAAAATCGGCGACAATAAAATCAAGGCTAAGAAGAAAGCCTCCTAAGCCTGCGGGCTTTGCTAGGTGCCTGTCACCGGCAAACCTTCTAGCCCCGGCTCCGGCCAACAAAAAAGCGGCTCGCCTGTGTGGCGAGCCGCTTTTTTGGTTTCAGGACCTAGTAAGCTAACTAGAGCTGCCGGGCCGCGAGCAACAGCACAATCCAGCCGGCAATAAGTAGCACGCCGCCTAGGGGTGTGATGGCGCCCAACTTAGTGATGCCCGTAAGGCAGAGCACATACAGAGAGCCGCTGAACACCAGAATGCCGCCCAGCCAGAGCCACGCTACGGTGCTGAGGCTGCGCAGCTCTGGCTTGATGTGCAGTAGAATGCCTACCGCCAGCAAGGCCAGGGCATGATAAAACTGGTAGCGTACGGCGGTTTCAAAGGTCTCGAAGCGGCCGGAAGCTTCCAGCATCTTGCGCAGGCCGTGCGCCCCAAAGGCCCCGATTCCGACGCCAAGCGCCCCTAGTAAGGCCGCCAGCTGAAGTATAAGACGAGCTGTCATGTGTGATTCGTATTCTGAAGTAAATGAAGACGGCGCGAAAGGTTGTGCTTACCGCGCCCCAAAAATAGCACTGCCCACCCGGATGAGCGTGCTGCCTTCCTGCAAGGCCAGCAGGTAATCAGAGCTCATACCCATGGATACTTCGCGGAACGCGCTGTCGTCGGGGAAATACAGGGCCTTTAGCTTATCGAAATACCCGCGCAGCTCCCGAAACTCCCGTCGGAGCTGGTCTTCATCGGAGGTGAAGGTGGCAATACCCATCACGCCGGTGAGGCGCACGTGCTGCAAACGGCGGAAGGCTTCGGACTTGAGGATTTCCTTGGCCTCCGGGAGGGTAAGGCCGGTTTTGGTTTCTTCGGCCCCAATATGAAACTGGAGCAGCCCTTCAATCACGCGGTTGTGCTTGGCAGCCTGGCGCTCTATTTCCTCCAGTAGCTTCAGGCTATCAATGCTCTGGATGGTGTGCACAAACGGGGCAATGTACTTCACCTTGTTGGTTTGCAGATGCCCAATCAGGTGCCACTCTACATCGGCTGGAAGTGCGGGCTGCTTGGCGGCCATTTCCTGCACCCGGTTTTCGCCGAAGAGGCGGGCACCGGCATCATACGCCTCTTGCAGGCGCTCCACGGGATGTGTTTTCGTGACGGCAACGAGCCGCGCGGCCGTGCCAGTAAGCTGTTGTTGAATGCGGTGCAGGTTGTCGGCTATAGAGCCCATTAGCGAAAGATTTGGTGCATTATCAAAGCATAGAACCCTGGTAAAGTCAAAAAGGACCCGATGCTGATTAAAATTTTTATGGAGAAGGATGCCTTGTTTAAGTTGGCCAAAGCAATCCGCATTTCCTCTTCATCATCCGTAGCGAAGAATATAGCTATAGCACCTATGACAAATGGTGCTACCCAGGGAATGATAGAATCCATTAAGCTATTGGGCAAAACCCAAAAGAGTAGGTTCAAAAACAGCAGAGACACCGACATATAGGTAAGCCCTTTAGCTGCCAGCATTGCTGACTCTGGCCCTCTAGTTTCTATTAAAACCTTGTAATAGCCGAAAAGTAGGGCGAATAGTAGTTTTTGAATCATATAAGGCTAGCTGAACTTTAACTTAGTCTTCCAAGGCATTGGTGAGGAAGGTGTTTTTCAGGCCCAGCCAAATTAGCCACAACCCCAGGCTCCAGTACAGATAGATGCGGTAGTAATCTAGGGTGTTGCGGTATCGCGTCTGCTTGATTTCGGACTTGGCGTAGCGGTTGATTTGGGTGAATGTCTGGCGCAGGGCTTCGTTATCGGTGGCCCGGAAGAAGCGGCCTTCACCGGCCTGTGCAATCTGGCGCATGGTGGTTTCATCGAGGCGGGTGTTCACGTAGCGGGGGCGGCCGGCCTCATCGGTACCGTAGGGCACAATACCATCCTGCCCCAGCCCGATGGTGTAGAGCTTGAGGCCATAGGCGTGGGCAAGCTGGGCGGCCGTGAGCGGGTCGAGGCTGCCGGCGGTATTTTCACCATCAGAAATCAGGATGCACACTTTGGTGCGCGAGCGGGAGTCGCGGAGGCGGTTGGTGGCTACCCCCAAGGCCGTCCCGATGGCGGTGCCGTCGTTCGGAATCATGCCGAGGCGCAGGCCCTGGAGGTTATCGCGCAGCAGATCGTAGTCGGTGGTCAGCGGGGCCAGGGAATATGCGTCGCCGGCAAACACTACCAGCCCAATTCGGTCACCCTGACGGCCGTTTACAAACTCCAGCGCCACACGTTTGGCCGCTTCCAACCGGTTGGGGCGCAGATCTTGCAGCTCCATGGACCCCGAAACATCAAGTACCAGCAGAATATCAATGCCTTCCCCGGTTTGCACTACGCGCTCGTCGGTGCGCTGAGGCCGGGCCAGGGCCACAATGGCAAACCCGATGCTCAGGGCCAGCACCACATCCGGAATAAAGCGCAGCACCGTGCTCCAGTCGCGCGGAACTTGCCCGGCCACGAAGGCTACTCCTAGCTGGGCCCGCCGGCGCCGGGCCAGCACCCAGCGCAGCACAAACAGCAGCGGCACCAGCGGCAGCAACAGCAACAGGCGCGGCTGCTCCCAGGTATAGCTGACCAAGGTAGCGTAGCGCACACTATCCAGCACATAAGTCAGAGCATCGGGCCAGGGCATGCGCAAAAATAGGGAATGGTTTGAGCTGAAGTGGTGGTAAGGTAAGCGGGGGCTCGGGGCAGGAAGTTTGCTAGGCAAGATAAAAGCGTGAACCTGCCCAAGGCTCAACCGCTTATAAGTCCTGTACTACCCGTGCGTACTGCCGGTCGGCGAAATTACGCAGCAGCACAAAGGCCAGGTCGGTTTCAGTATCCTCATCCGACTCAGACACCTGATTGCCGTAAATCACGCGGTCAGCAAGGCGCAGGGCCAGTCCTACATCGGCATCGTTCTGGTAATGCGCCACAATCTCGCGGGTGGTCAGGCTGTTGATGTTGCTTTCTTCCAGCGCCGAGAGGTAGTTTTTCCAGAGCGTGATGGCGCGCTCCATGTTGGTGAGCGAGCGGGAGAGCGTGAAGCGCTCAACGTGGCGACCGTACTGCGCCAGAAAGTAGGCGTGGTTTTTCCGGAGCCGATACCGTCGGTAGCGCAGCTGCAGCCGGCCCCGAAATACCAGCACTAGCCCTCCGGCCAACAGCAGCAGCAACGCCGCGCCCGCCAGCCAATACGGATAGTTGAAAGTAGGCTCAATGGGGAGGGGCTGCAGGTTTTGGCGCAGCACGAGGGGCGCCGCCGGATCAGCGGGCGGAGCCGTGCGCACCAGCCGCACTTGGGCCGGTGCTACGGGTACGGCCAGCGTGTCGCGGCCGCGCAGTACGGTAACGGGCAGCGTGAGCGTCTGCACGGAATCGAGGCTGAACGTACGAAGGCGGTAGATGGCCCGATCGAGGCTGCGGCCTTGGCGGGTGCGGGTGGGGTAGTACTGCCGCCCTACGTACTCAAATGGCGCAAACTCCGCCGCCGAATCGGGGAAGATAACTTCCTGCTGCGCCGCATGTACGTGCGTCAATTCGTACTCCAGTATTTCGCCTACCCGCACCGTAGGGCGCAAGAAGCGACCTTTGGGGATGGTGTCCGGCTCGGTATTCTGGCCTAGCGTGCTATGCGTTAAGAGCGTTAGCAGCACCAAGAACCAGCCGACCAGCCTCCTCCTTACAGCATCAAATGGCCACTCGTGTTTGCTGCTACCCACGCCCGCCCCGCTGATTACGCCGCCGAAACAGATTCACCAACTGGGGAACGAAGTTTGATTCGGTGGCAATGGAAAGGTACTCAGTACGGTGACGGCGGCAGATCTGGCCGATTTGCTCCCGGTTTTGCTCGTAAGTAGCGCGGTAGCGGGCCCGAAATGCGGCCGAGGAAGTATTTACCCACACTGTACGGCCCGATTCCTGGTCATGCAGCGGAATAATGCCCAGGGGCGGGAATTCCTGCTCGCGCTTATCCAGCAGCTGCAGTACCACTAGGTCGTGCTTGCGGGCCAACATGGTCAACTCCCGCTCGTAATTGGCATCAATAAAGTCAGAAATCAGGAGCACAATGGTTCGGCGCTTCAGGGTGCCTAGGGCCTGCTTGATGCCCGCGGCCACGTTGGTCTGTCGGCTTTTTGGCTCCAGTTCAAACAACCGTTTAATGAGGGCATAGGCGTGCCGAATCCCTTTGCCGGGAGCCAGATACAGCTCTTTCTGATCAGAGAAAGCCAAGATGCCCAATTGAGCCGATTGCCGTGCGGCGGCTAGGGCCAGCACCCCACAGATTTCGCGCCCCACATCAATTTTGCGGTGTGGAGCGGCGCCCACTTGCTGCGAGGCGCTTACGTCCAGCAATAAAAGTACCTGCTGCTCGCGTTCCTCCTTGTAGGTCTTGACGAAGGTGCCGTGTCCTTTGCTGGATACGGCCCAGTCAATGGCGCGCACCTCATCCCCGTACTGATACAGCCGTACATCATCGAATTCAAGGCCGGTGCCTTTGAAAACGGAGTGAAAGTCGCCCTGTAGCTGTGCGTCCACCGCCTTCAAAATGCGGATTTCCATCTGCCGAAGCTTGCGGACAAGTTGCTGAAAGGGGGTATCGGCGGTTTTCATTTCGACTAAACTACGGCTTCCTCGTAACTTTGCAGCTGTGAAAAAACATTCGTTTCGTGTGATGCTGGTGGTAGGCCTGCTGGCTCTGGGAGTTACGGGCTGCCAGAAGCCCGATGATATTGCCCCGCCCCGGCAGCTGCTGCCCCGCGACAAGATGGTGCGCCTGCTGGTGGAGCTGCATACGCTGGAAGCCCGGACCGATGCCTCGGCGCTGCCCAGCGACTCGGCTAGGGCCTTGTTCCGGCAAGAGCAGAAACGCCTGTACACGCGTTACCAAACCACCGACTCGGCCTTCCAGCAGAGCTACCAGTATTACGCCATCCACGACAAGGACCTGGATGAAATTTACGCTACCGTGATTGATAGCCTGACGCAGCAGGAAAAGCGGCAGGATAAATCGGGCACTTCTGCAACCTCGCCTACTCGCCGCAACTAAATCAGGCGGCTGCCATTGGGTACGGGGCCGGCTAGCGCGGCCAGCACAATGTGCCCATCTGCATCGGCAGCGCCGGTTACCAGCACCTCGGAGAGAAACTTACCGATTTGTTTGGGCGGAAAATTCACTACGCACAGCACCTGTCGGCCTACAAGCTCGTGGGGCTGATAGTGGTGCGTAATCTGGGCGCTGGACTTCTTGTGGCCGACTTCCGGGCCCAGGTCAATGAGGAGCTGATATGCCGGGCGCCGGGCCTCCGGAAATTCCCTAGCCTCTATAATTGTCCCAACGCGCACATCAACTCGTTCAAAATCAGCCCAGCTTATCATTGGCGGAAAAGGTGTGGTTACGAGAGAAAGCAAAATGACCGTTATGCCGGGCAGCGCCACAGCATAACGGTCAAAACTACGCAATAGGCAGCATCTGATGGCGCCTGTGCAGGGCAGTAGCTATTTCACGGCGTAAGCCTCCAGCTGCTGCAGGCGCTCCTGAATACGTTGTTCCCAAGCTTGCTGCTTTTCTTTGTTGAGGCCGTGGTTAGTTTCGCCATCGTAGCGGGCTTCCTCGCGCTGCCAGGCCAGGAAGGCCACTTTGGTGAGGTTGTTAAAAGCAGGCTGCAGCTTCAGGCAGTCGAACTTTACTAAGGTAAGTTTCTGGCGCAACATGCGCGTATGTATTTCGGTCAGGTCGAAGTGGGCCTGCTCGTGGCGCAGCAGGGCCGGGGTGGCCCGCTGCGGGTCGCGCACCCACGACTCGTGCGGCACAAATACGGCCCGCACATCAGCCGAAAACACGAAATCGGTGCAGCCTACTTTGGCATCGATTGTGGAGGAGGTAAGTGCCGCCAGCTGGTCGGTGGCTGGCCGGCTCTTAAAATCGGCCCAGGTAAGCGGCCGGCCGGCGCGCCACTCAATTTTGGCGGGCTCCGCGGGCGGGGTGCTGGTTCCTTGCTCCGTGGCAGGTAGCAAGCTCAGCAGCAGCGAAAAGGGAAAGTAGAAAAACATCAGTGCCTAGAATAGCATAAACAGACCTCAAAACCGAACCGCACTAGCTTGCTGCGGCCTTTCAACCCACTACACCTCCTTTCCGCAACTTGTGCCATGCGGGAAGAGCAGGGGGTGACTTGCAACGGGAGCTAGCAAAAGTACGGCCACAATACCGCCCTCGGATTTAGAAGTCGAGGGCAAACCCAGTGGGTGCTTTTGGTAAGGGTGCTAACGCGAAATAACGGCGGCTTCGTTCACGAAGGGCTCCTCAACCACGGGCCGCCGCTTAAACCGGATCAGCAGGGCCACGGCTACCAGGGTCAGGCCGGTGAGCAACCCCACCCACACGCCGGTAGCGCCCCAGCCCAACCGGAACCCCAGCACATAGCCCAGGGGCAAGGCAATGGCCCAATAGGCCAGCAGCGCCACTACCGAGGGGATTTTAACGTCTTCCAGGCCCCGCAGTGCGCCCAAGCCTACCACCTGTAACCCATCCGAAATCTGAAATGCCGCGGCTATCAGCAGCAAAGAAGCCGCTTTGGCTACCACGGCAGGGTCGTGGTTGTAGTAGTGCGGAATGGTGTGGCGGCCCAGCACCAGCAGCACGCCCATCAGGCTCATGAACAGGAACGTAATCAGATACGCCGCCAGGCCGGCCTCGCGGGCCCCGGCCGCGTCGCGGGCGCCGCGGTGCTTGCCCACCCGAATGGTAGCGGCCGCTGCAATACCACTAGCCGCCATATAAGTTACCGAGGCCACGTTGATGGCAATCTGGTGGGCAGCCAGCTCCGTGGCGCCCAGCCAGCCAATCATGATGGCCGAGAAGCTGAAGGCTCCCATTTCAAACATCATCTGTACCCCAATAGGTGAGCCAAGCCCGATAAGCCGCCGAACGCCGTCGGCATCGGGCTGTAGGTTGAGGCGAGCGGCTGTGCGGTATGCCTGCAGGCGCTTGGCTTTCAGTACGTAAGCCGCCATGAGGGCCGCAAGCAGTACCCGGGAAATAAGGGTGGCCCAGGCAGCTCCCATCATGCCCATTTCCGGGAATCCCAGCTTGCCGAACACCATTCCGTAGCAGAGCACCGCATTAAGCACGTTGGCCTGCACCGAAAGCAGCATGGCTTGGCGCGTGAGGCCCAATCCTTCGGCAAACTGCTTAAACCCCTGAAAAATCATGAGGGGAAAAAACGACAGAAACATCACCTGAACCCAGGGCGCCGCTAACTCCACCACATCGGTGGGTTGGTTGAGGTAAGGAAGCAGGGCCGGTACTATCAGCCCCAGCAAAGCCAGCAGCACGCCAGCCACTACACTTAGCCACACGCCATTTACCAGCAAGCGGCCCAGCGCCGGAGTGTCGCGGCGGCCATCGGCGCCCGCTACCAGCGGCGTGATGCCCATGGTGAGGCCTAAACCGAGCACCATCACCACCGTGCTCACGCTCACGCTCAACGACACGGCCGCCAGCGGCACTTTGCCGGTCTGGCCTACCACCATGCTGTCGCACACATTTACCAGCACGTGGCCCAGCTGGCTGAGCACCACGGGGTAAGCTAGCGTGAGAGTGGGACGAAGGTGGGCGCTAAAATGAAGGCGGGACATACTACGGCAGCTACAAAGAACCGCAAAGGTACGACGCCCGTCTGTCAGAAAGCAGTTGCGGGCAGTTGTAATTCGGTCTGAAGCCGCGACCGGGCCAAAGAAAGCATGGCCTCTGGCAGGGCATAGGAAAGGCGCACAAACCCTGGTGCTCCGCACGTAGCTCCGTCCACTACCTCCACGCCGGCATGCTTCAGCCGCGCAACCAACTCAGCCGAGGCCGCGACCGGTGAAATGCCAGTAGTCAGGTATGCCCGCAAATCGGGGAAAGCATAGTACGTGGCCTCAGGCTGGAGAGGCGGCACGTGGGGAAGGGTCGATAAGAACTCCAGCAGTAACTTTCGGGTGGGCTGAAGCTGTGTTACTAAGCCCTCTGAAATGCTGGTGGCTGCACGAGTGGCTTCCAGGGCTGCCAGTTGCGTAGGGGCTGGCACGGCGGCGCTGGTAGCGTGCTGCCAGGCCCGGCAGGCGGCTGCTACCTCCACCGGAGCTACCAGGTAGCCCACGCCCCAGCCAATAAGCGCCAACGACTTGCTGAATCCGTTCACCACCAAATGCCGGCCTCGCGGATCAGGGAACTCCAACAACGACGGCACCGGACGCTCCCCGAAGGTAATCAGGTCGTAAATTTCATCACTGAGGACATATAGGTCCGGAAACTCCTGCGTCACGGCCAGCAGGCGGCGCAGGGCCTCGTGGTAGTACACGCGGCCTGTCGGGTTGTTGGGGTTCGAAAACAGCAGTACCCGCGTTCGGGGGGAAAGGGCTGCGCGCAGCTGCTCCGGGTGCAGCTCGTAGTTATCGGCCGCATCCAGCGGCAGCTCTCGCACAATGCCGCCGGCCTGGCGCACCAGTTCCCACATTCCAAACCAGTTGGGGGTGGGCAGCACTACCTCGTCGCCGGGGCGTAAAACGGCCTTCAGTAGGGCAAACAAAGCCGCTTTGGCGCCTGGCGTAACTATTACCTGCTCAGATGTAATTAACCGGCTGCCCCCGGCGTAGCGCCCTGCCAGCGCCTCACGCAATACGGGCAGGCCGGCTGCATCGGATATAGGCAAGGGCCCTGCCTGGATAGTGCGCACAGCCGCGGCGGCTGCGGCCGCAGGTACCGGAAAGGAGCCATAACCTGAAGCCAGGCTAACGGTAACAGGAGCACTAGGTCGCATTCAAAAGCAAGTGAGGGGAGGGCAGGACAACAGGCAAGGTACGGCTCTCTATCAATTTCAGCGCTACGCTTGTTGGTGGCGGTTTATCAGGGGTTTGCGGGTGGAGCGGGCCTAGTGCGTAGCTGCGGCTAGTGAGCTGCCGGCTGCAAAATTACATCGGCGAAGAAGTCCTGCTCATCGGTGAAAAACTCCTGAACCTGCAACCCAGCGGCATCAGCCACTGCCTCAATGCTGGGGCGGGTAAACTTGTAGGAGTTTTCGGTGTGAATCATTTCCCAGGCGGCAAAATTTACTGCCCAGTTCAGGGCCTCAAAGCGCACTTGCTGGGCCTGCGTGCTCACCAGAAAGGAGCGTACGGAGCCGCTCAGCGGGTCGTAGTCGGTATAGTGCTGCCAGCAGGTTAGGTCGAAATCAGCCCCTAGCTCGCGGTTGAGGCGATGGAGCAGGTTGAAGTTGAAGGCAGCCGTAATGCCCTGGCTGTCATCGTAGGCATTCCGGATAAGGCGCGGGTCTTTCTGCAGATCAAAGCCAATGAGCAGGCGGTCATCGGAAGTGAGGGGCAGGGCCAGGTCCTGCAGGAACTGATGACGGGCTTCGGGCTGGAAATTGCCGATGTTGGAACCCAGGAACAGCACCGCCTTGCGGCCGGGCCGGCTGGCCATCAGGCGCAGGGCGTTGGCATAATCGGCCACCACCGGCTCTACCCGTAGGCTCGGAAGCTCAGCTTGCAGGCTGCTGGCCAGTCCATCGAGGGCAGCGGAGGAAATATCAACGGGAACGTAGGTAAATTGCGCGCCGGTTTCCAGCAGATGCCGCAGCAGAATCTTTGTTTTCAGCCCGTCGCCGGCACCTAGCTCCAGCAGGAAAAAAGGCTCCTCCGGGTTCTGAGGCCGCAATGCGGTGCTAATAGCGGCTTGGTGTTGCGTGAGCAGGCGGAACTCGGTGCGGGTAGGGTAGTACTCCGGCAAGGCCATAATCTGCTGAAACAGCCGGCTGCCCTCATCATCATAGAAGTACATCGACGACAACGCTTTGAAGGGCTTGCTGAGTCCCTCCCGAATATGCAATGCCAAGGCTGACGTAACGGGGTTTGCGCTAACCGAGGGGGTAGCAGGAGCAGGCGGGGCAGTAGGAATAGACATGCAAGAGAAATATCGGGGAAAGAGAACTGGCGGCGGAATAGGTAGCAACCGGCTAGCCTCGGCCAAGGTTATAACCGACTAGCGCGCCAGCCGGATGCCAGTAAACTGCCAGCGCTTATCGGCATGGAAGAAATTGCGGTACGTGGGGCGGATGTGGCTTTCTGGGGTGGCGCAGGAGCCGCCGCGCAACACCAGCTGGTTGAGCATAAACTTGCCGTTGTATTCGCCCAAGGCGCCCGGCGCCCGCTCGTAGCCGGGGTAAGGGTGGTAAGCAGAGTACGTCCATTCCCAAACGTCGCCGAGTAGTTGGTGGCAGCGGTCAGGGGCAGCAGCAGCAGGTAGCGGCTGCGGATCGTAGAGGCCACTTTCCAGGAAGGTGCCGGCAGCGGTGGTGGCATTGAAATGGCGGGCGGCAATTTCCCATTCCTGCTCAGTGGGCAGGCGGCCGCCGCGCCAATGGGCGTAGGCATCGGCTTCGTAAAAGCTCACGTGCGTTACGGGCGCGGCCATATCTACGGGCACCAAGCCATGATGCGTGAAGCGGTGCCAGCTGCCCTGTTGTAATACCCAATACAGCGGCGCCTCCCAGTTCTGCTGCTGCACTAGGTCCCAGCCTTCGCCCAACCAGTAGCGGAAGTCGCGGTAGCCACCGGCCTCCATAAACTCCAGGTATTCCGCGTTGGTTACTAGCCGGTTTTGCAGCTCAAAGTCGGCTACGTAGGTGTCGTGCGTCGCTTGTTCATTATCAAAGCAGAAGCCAGTGCCTTCATAGCCAATCCGGTACATGCCGCCCGGAACAGGCAGCCACGTAGCGGCCGGCGCTTGGTGGCTTACGGCCGGAGCCGGAGTTGGCTGGTAGGCCGGAGCTAGGGGGCTGGTGCTCAGAATGTACTTGATATCAGTGGCCAGCAGTTCTTGGTGTTGCTGCTCATGCTGCAAGCCTAGCTCTAAGAGCTGCTGAAAGCTCGGTGGTAACGTGTCCTGCAGTGCCAACAGCCGCGCCATGTGCTCATCTACGTACGTGCGGTAGGCATACACATCCTGAAGCGGCGGGCGCGAAAGCGTGCCCCGGTCGGCGCGGTTTACCCGCGAGCCCAGGGAGTTGTAGTAGGAGTTGAACAGGAAGGCGTAATCCGGATGAAAAACGGTATAGCCCGGCAGATGCTCGCGGAGCAGGAACGTCTCGAAAAACCACGTGGTATGGGCCAAATGCCACTTGGGCGGGCTCACATCAATCATGGGCTGCACCACAGTATCCTCCGGGAGCAATGGCCGGCACAAGGCCTCCGACTGCTGCCGCACGGCCTGAAAGCGGGCCAAGGCGGAGGCCGTTGGGTTGAGGAGAACAGCGGGGCTAGGAGTTGAAACCGAAGGCATAACGAAGGGTGCTGGCGTGGAAACGGAACACAATAGTAACGGCAAAGCTGGCGAGTAGTTTATAAGCAGCGCGTACTAACCTCATCAGTACGTGTTTGTCGTAACTGTCGAGTATTACTACTGACTAGCTGCTCCGTAGTAGTTGGTATTTTACTATATAAACCTAGTTTTTTCCTGCTTATAAATCGGGTTTAGAAATCTGGCGGCGTACATTCCTTACACATCTGAACGTAAGCATCACTCCCCTCAGACTTTATTGCCGAGCTATGAACACGAAATCAGCCAACCGCACCTCTGCCACCGAGCCAACCGTAACCAAGCGCCCCCGCGGCTTTGCTGCCATGGACCCCGCCACACAGCGCCGCATTGCCAGCGAAGGCGGCCGGGCCTCGCACGAGAGTGGCCGTGGCCACCGCTTCACGTCCGAGGAAGCCCGCGCGGCCGGCCGCAAAGGTGGCCAGGCCAGCCGCACCCGCACCAACGAGAGCCCTGCTGCCCAATAAGTAACGCCTAGGGCTTGCTGGCCAAAAACGTGTAAGTGGTTTGGCTGTTAGTACCGCGCCGCTCCTGCCCCTGAACTCGGGGCAAGAGCGGCGCTGGCGTTTAGGGCCGGTGCTTCAAGCGGCGGCCGCGTATATTGCCGGTCCACTCTCCGTATCTGCTCTGCCTGCGCCTGTCTATGCTTCAGCTTCGCCTTTCCCGTCGTGTTCTGCATTTCAACTTCCCGGCCCGCACTTCCCGCGGCGCCCTTACGGAACATGTAGCGCATTACCTGCACCTACACGACAGTGCCCAGCCACAGCTGGAGGGGTTGGGAGAGGCCGCACCCCTAGTAGGCCTGAGCCCTGACTCACGGGACGATTTTGAGCAAACACTGGAAGGGTTTGTGCGGGAGTTTAACCGGCGGCAGCTGCGAGAATTGCTGCCCGAAGAGGCCGCTGCCCTGGTTGGGCCCGAGTGGCCCGCCCTGCGGTTTGCCCTCGAAACAGCTGCCCTCGACTACCAAAATGGCGGGCGGCATCAGCTCTATGATAATGCATTCAGCCGCGGCGAGGCCGGCGTGCCCATCAACGGGCTGGTCTGGATGGGCGACGCGGCGTTTATGCGCCAGCAGATTGAAAAGAAGCTTGCGGAAGGGTACTCCTGCCTGAAGCTGAAAATTGGGGGCCTCGACTTTGCCTCGGAGTTGCAGCTGCTTCGCGAAATCAGGGCGGTGGCGGGCCCTGAGCGCCTCACGTTGCGCGTAGATGCCAACGGTGCCTTTGCCCCGGTCGAGGCCCTAGGAAAACTGGCCCAGCTGGCTGAGTTTGAGCTGCACTCTATTGAGCAACCCATTCAGGCGGGGCAGTGGGAGGCCATGGCCAACGTGTGCCAGCTTTCGCCAGTGCCCGTCGCTCTTGATGAGGAGCTTATTGGCATCACGAAACCTAGTGAGCAGGCACACATGCTGGATGAGGTAAAACCAGCCTACATCATTCTCAAGCCGACGCTGGTAGGTGGGCTAGGCGCCAGCCTGGAGTGGATTCGGCAGGCCGAAGAGCGGGGTATAGCGTGGTGGCTCACGTCTGCGCTGGAGTCCAATGTGGGCCTGAATGCCATTAGCCAGCTGGCGGGTTCCTTTGCGCAGCCCGGTTTCCCGCAGGGGCTAGGCACCGGCCAGCTCTACCACAATAACCTAGCGGCGCCCCTGCATATTCGGCAGGGCCAGCTGCACTACGACCCATCTGGTCAGTGGGAAGAGCCAGGCTAGAAATATTTCGCAACTAGTGCTCTATTCCGGCAGCCACCCGCTCTTAGAATTTCTATACTGAGCGGAACACTGAATGCAAATTTTGGTTAACTTACGAAGGACGCTTCGTTGTAGCCATGTTATTGCCCGCCAGGATCTTTTCGCCGTTTTTGGGCCGCGCCTGTGCGGGGTGGCTGGCCTTGATACTGCTCCTGACGCTAGCGGCGCCTGTGCTGGCTCAGCCCAATTTATTCCAGTTTCAGGACGCAAAAAAGCAGCGCATCAGTATGCCGTTCCTGATGCAGCGCAATCTGATTGTGATTGAAATTCGGCTGAACGGAAAAGGGCCGTACAATTTTCTGCTCGATACCGGAATCGGCAACTCATTGATAACGGACCCGCGGTTGCGAGAGGAAGTAGGGCTAGCCATAGGTGCCCGCTTTTTCGTGACCGGAGCCGGCAGCGAGGAAAACCCGCTGGAAGCCTACCAGGTCAGCAACGTAGCAGTTAAACTGACGGAAGGCATAAGTGCTCCCAACATGTCGTTCCTGATGCTTTCCAACGACGTACTGAACCTATCGGGTTTCGTAGGCATGCCTATTCATGGCCTGTTGGGGTCTGATGTGTTTCGCAGCTTTGTGGTGGAAGTTAGCCCCGAGCGGCAAGAGCTGACCTTTCATAACCCTACTACTTTCAAGGCGCCGCGCGGCCGCCGCTGGGTAACCCTGCCCCTGGATATGGAAGGCCGCAAATCGTACGTGACGGTGCCCGTGCAGGTAACCGATTCCTTGAAGCTGCCCCTGCGGCTGGTGCTGGATACCGGCGCCGGCCACGCCCTGTCTCTGGAGACTACCTCTGATCCTCGGCTGCAAGTGCCTAAGGCGCGGCTGCGCACCCAGTTAGGACGAGGTCTGAATGGCAGCATCAACGGGTATTTGGGCCGGGTAAAAGGCATGCAGTTGGGGCGCTACTGGGTGCCCACGCTGCTCTCGTCGTTTCCGGATGCTGCCGATGTGGCCCAGCGCGCCGATGCGCCCCGCAATGGCAACTTGGGTTTTGAGCTGCTCAAGCGCTTTGATATCGTTATCGACTACGCGCACAACCGGCTGATGCTGCGCCCCAACGTTACGTTTCACGACCCGTTTGAGCACGACATGTGCGGGTTTGATGTGCTGGCCAGCGGCCCCGACTATCATCGCTACCACATTCTGCGGGTAGAAGCCGGCAGCCCGGCGGCCCAGGGCGGGCTCCAGGTAGGGGATGAAATTCTGTCTGTCAACCTGATGCCCGCCGAGATAGTTACCCTTAACCAACTAACGCGCCTGCTGCACTCGGCTGATGGCAGGGCGCTGATTTTTGTGGTGCGCCGCGCCGAGTCCGGCGAATTATACACTACTACCATTCGCCTGAAGCGGCAGATCTAGCGGACTCAGTATAGTTAGGTTACCTCAAGTTTGGGGGCTAGGGTTCACTTTACGCCGAACCCAACGTAAAACCTGTATCTTGAATCCCGCCCTTTGGTTTTCGATCAGGAGCCTGCTCTCTCTCTATCCCGCCCACTCCCGTATGCCGCTGGTTTCTGCTTCATCATCTGCTGCCTTACCCCATATGCCACCCGCCCTTCAGGCAAATCAGCATATCTACTCCGAGCATTTTGATGAAAACTTCGTCGAGACCCTCGACCGGAATATTTTGCAGCTGCTGGACCGGGTGTGGTTTCGCTCCAAGCTAGTGGGTTTTGAGAACTACCCCCTGCGCAACAACCCCGAGCGGCCGCTGCTATTTGCCTCCAACCACTCGGGCATGGCCTTTCCCTGGGATGCTATTGTAGCCCTCTCGCACCTGTGGCGCTTTCTACCCGATTTAAGCCATCTGCCTAGGCCGCTTTCCGCGCCCATGCTCTCGCAGTCGGTGCTGATGAACCCGTTTCTGGTCAAGAACTTCTGGAAGAAAGCAGGGTGCGTAGATGCCACCACGCTCAACTTCGAGACGATGATGTACTACAACGACCACAACCTGATGCTGTACCCGGAGGGGGTGCCGGGCATCGGGAAGGGGTTTAACCGGAAGTACAAATTGCAGCGGCTGGCCACCAGCATCATCCGGCTGGGCATCCAGCACCGCACCGATATAATTCCGTTCTATACCATCAACGGCGAGTATCTCAACCCCTACACCTACAGTTTTGAGTGGATTAATCGGCTGAGCAAGAAAATCGGGATTCCGTTTCTGCCCATGGGGCCGGTGCTGCTGCTGGTGCTACTGCAGCCCTGGTTTTTCTACATGGCATTTCCGGCCAAGCTTACGTTTGTGCTGGGCACCCGCATTAAGCCCTACGAGCTCACCGATAAAACCACCGACGAGCTAACCCGCGCCGACTACGAGGCCCTTTCCAACCAAGTGCGCGAGCGAATGCAGGGCGAAATGGACCAGGCCGTGCAACAGTATGGCCAGGAGCCCTACCAATGGCGCGAGCTGTGGCAGCGCATCAAGGAAAACTGGCGCTATTTTCCGTTTTTCCTGCCTTGGGCCTGGCCGGCGCTATTTCAGGAGTTTGAGCGCCAGTACGTGCGCCACGGCCGCCGCGACTTCGACCTGGACCTGCGCAGCCCGGGTACGTATTGGCGCATGTTGTGGCGCAATCCGTTTACCCTCACCTTCTTTATTCCCGTATTAGGCTGGATACCTATTGCTATTCGGGGGTACAAAGGGCACCGACTTGGTAAAAAGCCTGCCTCGACTCCGGCGCAATAAACCTCTCTGTTGCCTATGGCAGCTGCCTGGCGCTTGTGCGGCAGCGCAACGGCCTAGCTTTCCGCTCCTGTTCTGCACTTCCCACCGCTTTTTTCATGCCCTCTACCCAGCATTTGCTTCTAAAGCAAATCCTTACTTCTGCCACTGGTCCGCTGGCTCGCAAGCGGCCACGCCTGCCGGCCATGCGACTGGCGTTTGAGCTTTTTTCCCTAGGTCAGTTGATGCCCTGGAACGTGTTTATGGAAGATGCTGACGTAGATGGCATGCCCGCCGAATGGATTCGGCCCGCTGAGGCTACTGCGGAGCGCGTTATTCTGTATCTGCACGGCGGCGGCTACGTATTGGGCTCCTTGAACACGCATCGGGCCCTAGTAGGCAGCTTGGCCCAGCGGTGCGGCGTTACGGCTCTGGCCATCAACTACCGCAAAGCCCCTGAGTATCCGTTTCCGGCCGCCCTGGAAGATGCGCTCCTGGCGTTCCATTGGCTGTTGCGGCACGGCTACGCGCCCAGCAACATCATCGTGGCCGGTGACTCGGCGGGCGGTGGCTTGGCCCTGTCGCTGCTGCTGGCCCTGCGCGAGCGGGGAGAGGCTCAGCCAGCCGCAGCCATCGGCCTTTCGCCCTGGACCGACCTAGTGTTGCCGACCAGCATGCTGCGCCGGGTGTGCCACGAGGAAAGCCAGGTGCTGGAGGCGCTGGAAATCCGCAGTTGGGGTCCACTATATGCTGCTGATACACCGTTGGCCCATCCACTGCTCTCACCGGTACAGGCCGAACTGCACAACCTGGCGCCATTGCTAATCCAGATTTCAGATGCCGAAGTGCTCGGCGACGATGTGCTGCTGTTTGCCAAAAAAGCCCGCGCCGCTGGCACTCCCGTTACGTTGCAGGTATTTGAGGGGCTAGTACATTGGTGGCACTTATTCTGGCGTTTTCTGCCCGAAGCTCGTACTGCCCTGGACCGAGTTGCCGACTTTACGAAAAACGTGTGGGCAACGCCCACTGCCTACGTAGTTTCAAGGGCTGCCTAAACTAATATCAGCCGTAAGCGTTTTGAAGAAAAAGGTATAGGCTATAAAAAATATACTCTCAGGTTCAACTATATAGCTGCCTTTTCGTAGGTTTGTTCAAAGTAGTCGGCTTGCATACTATTTGCTGCTGTGCGCGCTGGCTTTCCGTAGTATCCTCATCTAGTCTCACCCTTATTTCTAACCTCTCAGCCCCATGGAAGATCTGTTTAAAAAGTTCATCAATGCCGGCGTCGGCTTTGTGTCCCTGACCAACGAACGGGTTCAGGGCACCATCGACAAGCTGGTGAAGGAAAGCAAACTGTCGGAGCAGGAGGGTGCCAAGATTATGGACGACCTGAAGAAAAACACCGACGCCAAGCGCAAGGAGCTAGAAAAGCAGCTCCAGGGCCTCTCATCTAAGTTGATGAAAAGCGTAGGGGTAGCGCCGAATGCCGATGTGGAAGAACTGAAGCGCACTGTAAAAGGCAACGCGAAATCGAGCTCGTCGTCGGCAAGCTCGTCGGCTTCCGCCAAGGGTAGCGCTAGCTCCTCTAAAGCGGCAGGCTCCTCTTCGGCTAAGCCTGCAGCCGCTAAGGCCAGCGCTACCAAAGCGGCTAGCACTGCTAGCAAGTCTACGAAAGCTTCGGGCAGCACGGAAAGTAAAGCCAGCAAGACGGCCGCTAAAAAAGCCATTTCGCCCAACGACAATACGTCTAGCAGCGGCAGCCAGCTTTCCTAGGCCACATTGCGCTTGAAAGGCACCTAGTAAGCTGCCCCATCAAAACCCCGGTCCGCTCTGTGGCTGGGGTTTTTTGTATGCAGGACCCTAGTAACCGGCACCTAGCGCAACCCAGCCGATAACCTGCTAATTTGGCGTCAGGCTCAGCGGTTGCCATCGGCTTCTGAGTGTTCAATTCGTGCTTCATGTTTAAGAATACCATTTCCAACATTGCGCGCATCCGGCAGGTAGCTGAGGTGCTGATTCGCTACGGCTTTGAGGATGTAGTGACTAGCACGGCCCTGCGCCGGCTGGTGCCGCAGAGTCGGCGGCGCTCCTGGCAGCAGGGCGAGCAGCCGGTGTTCGAAACCACGCGCTGGCAACGGATTCGCATGATTATCGAGGAGCTGGGGCCTACGTTCATTAAACTGGCCCAGGCCCTGAGCAACCGTGCCGACTTGCTGCCCCAGCCGCTTATTGATGAGTTCGAGAAGCTGCAAAGCAATGTGCCGCCTTTCCCGGTAGCGCAGGCCCGCAAGATTATTGAGCGGGAACTGGGCCGGCCGTTGGAAGAAGTATTCACGGATTTCGAGGAAGTACCGCTGGGCTCGGCCAGCATTGGGCAGGTGCACGCGGCTCGGTTGCTGACCGGCGAAAGGGTAGTAGTGAAAGTGCAGCGCCCCGATGTGCAGGAAAAAGTACGCACCGACTTGAGCCTGCTGCACGAGCTAGTGCGCCTTACTGCTCCTTTCCTGCGTCGCCAGGGCCTGAGCAACCCCCAAGACATTGTGGATGCCTTTGAGCGCAGCATGATGAAGGAGCTCGACTACACCTCCGAGGCGCGGAGCATGGAACAGTTTCGGAAGCTGTATGAGAGCTACGAAACCTTCTACATCCCGAAGCCTTACCGGGAGTTGAGCACCAACCGCATCTTAGTAATTGAGTACGTGAGTGGCTGCAAAATCACGGATAAAGCGCAACTGCTGGCATGGGGCCTCAAGCCCGATAAAGTGGCCGAAACCGGCATGGATATCTACCTGACCCAGATATTCGAGTTTGGTGCCTTCCACGCTGATCCGCACCCTGGCAACGTGCTTGTGCGCCCCGATGGCACTATTGTGCTGATTGATTTCGGGATGGTAGGTCGACTGACCAAGCAGCAGAAGTACGCGTTTGCGGGCGTGTTCATTGGTATGGCGCGCCAAGATCCGCGCAGCATGGCCCTCAACTTCCGGCGGCTGGCCCTCACCTCCGAAATTCCCGACATGCGCGCCTTTGAGGCCGATCTGGCGCAACTGATTGAGGATTTCGCCTCGCTTGATGTCAAGGAAATGAGTATGTCGGATCTGGCTGATGCGCTACAGGGCATCATCTACCGCTACAAGCTGCAAGTGCCCGGCGCCGTCTTCCTGATTCTGCGGGCCCTCGTGATTCTGGAAGGCATTGGCAAAGTGCTGCACCCGTCCTTCAACACCTTTGAGTTTGTACGGCCCTACGGTGCCCGTATCATTGCCGAGCAGTACTCGGCCGAGAACATCCAAAGCGAAGCCCTCTATACCGGCACCCAACTCCTGGCCCTCGTCCAGACCCTGCCCACCGATGTGCGCCAGATCATGCGCAAAATCTCGCGTGGCGATTTGCGGCTGCGCGTAGAGCTCAGCGGCTACCACCTGCTCATGCGCAAAGCCGATCAGCTCGTGAGTCGCAGCATTCTGGCTGCCGTTGCTGTAGCCATGATTTTGTTCGCGGGCCTGAGCTTACTAGGCAAGTATCCGGCTTCCATGCCCTATCACCGAGGCCTGCCCATGGTGACGTGGTACAGCCTTAGCGTAGCTGCGTTTCTGCTTCTGATTCTGTTTATCCTAGGCACAAAGGAAGACCGGCGAAGAGAGTAGCAGTTTTCGATATATAGTAACTGAAGCAAGGTGCAAACACCTAGTACACTCAGCATATCTGGTCTGAAAGATATATTTTAAAGTCTTATATATTGGTTATTTATAGTTATGAATAATAGCGAGTTGAATGCTTTTATAGCTTGGTTGAAAAGTCTGATTTTATGAACGATTGGGGTTTGCTTGCTAGCTAAGAGCTATCAACTTGCTGCTGCCTTCCGGATAGTAGGGGGCTAGAAGTAACCGAACCCTTGTATGAAATCATTGAACCTTGGCCTAGTAGGCCGTTGGCTGACCGCAACCCTATTAAGCTGCTTGCAAGTGCCCGCCATGGCGCAATCAACGGAGGAGCAAGAGTCGTTTGAAACGCAAAAGCGCCTTACCGTAGGAGTAACCAAATTTGCGGAGGCCGGCAGTGCGCTTAAGTGTTTTATCCGCGACCAAGCTGCCCGGGTGCAGAAGCAGGAAGAAACTCCAGATCAACTCACAGCTGAGTTTGTCTTGCCAACCCGGGCGCTTTCTAGTCTCGATTCATTGACGGCCACGCTGGGCTACGTGCTCGAAAATAACCTCAATGTGCGTACGCTGGCTCCGCGCCTGCTTGAACTGCAAGCAGACGAGCAAACCGAAGCAGCCCAACTTAAGCGGGTAGAAACCCAACTCCTCAACACCAAACTGCCTCAGGACGAGCGCTCCACGTTGCAAAGCCAAGCGGAGCGCCACGAAACGCGGCTGCGGCAGTTGCGCCAACGCCAGCAGTTGCTAGCTAGCCATGAGGGCCAAGCCTACGTGACCCTCCGGCTTTATGATGAGGTTACGTTCCCGACCGGCAACCGGAAAGTGAGCTTCGTGAATATGCCTGGCGTAGAGTATAGCTACTTGCGCCTCGATAATCCTAAGCTGGGGCTCACTAGCTCAGCGTACCAGGGCTATGCCATCAAGTATCTGTTTACACGGGGCAAAAGCTATTTCAACTTAGGAGTGTATAAGCCTACCGAGAAAAACACCACCGATGCTGAGTTCGTGAATGAGCTGTTTCTGATCAATTTCGGTCAGGACTTTTACCCGCGCAACTTTGGCCGGGGCCGCCGCCGCTACCTAAATCTCTATACTAGCTACCAAGTGGGCGGCTTCATCCTGAACCGCAACAACGACAAGGCTAATGACTTTATCCCAAATCTGAACCTAGGCCTGGGAGTAGAGCTGCTCAAAACCCGCCACGTGCTGTTCGACACCAAAGCCAGCTACTTTGTGCCCCTCAACAGCCGCAGCCGCGACCTGCGTGGCCTACTAGGGCAGGCATCCTTCAACTTTGTGTTTTAGTGGATCCCTGCACGAGTAGAGCACCCTGCTAGCGCCTGCAGATCGGGTTAGAACACAACTCCGACATCCAGACGTATCGCCGTCTGTCGATATTCAATCATACGATCGATGCGAGCTTCTACTGACAACTCAGGCAAAGAGGAGCGTTTGATCAATACCCCTACACCGGCGGCGGCTCCCAAGCTTCCCCCATCAGGAGTTTTCAGAGGCGTTTTAGAAGGTGTAGTCCGGTTGGAATTCTGAAGAATATCTTCCGACCGGTGATTGAAGTTCATGCTGAACAAAGGCCCTACATTAACATAGGGTCGGATGCCGGTGCCATACCCCGTATAGCGTAGTAGAAGCGGTACTTGCAGCTGCGAGTACCGAAGCGAATAGGTACGGGTAGTGGTGTAAGGAGCATAACCATTGAAAACATCAACAGGTCCGTATCCACCAGCCGTAGCCATGTATACGGTTTCGAGCTGCATGGCCAAATGCCGTTTAGAGCTAAAGAGAAAGAAAAGCCCGGCATGATAGCTCAATAGGAACTCCTGTTGCTTTTGCGAAGGACCAATATCTGAGAACTCAAAGCGGGTAGTGTGCAGCCCTGCTTTAATACCAACCTGAAAATAATTGCCTCTGGGGTAGCTGATAGGTTTGCTGCTTTGCTGCGGATACCGACACTTGTTATATTCCTGTACCAGAGTAGTTACACCGAGTGGAGAGTAGCGGTAGCGCAGCTCAATGTTGCTTTGAGTAAAATCCAGACTAGGACAGTCAGAAAGAACTCGAATGTAGGCCAGACGAGGAGTAGCCGGGGCTACCTCAACTACGAACGCAGAGTCGTGAGGCTGGATATAGAAGCGGGTGCCACCATCCTTATGAGAGCCCGAATACAAGTTCACCGGCCCTTCGAGCAGCGGCACCATAAACTGCCGCGTGCCCCGGGCTTCGATTGGGTGGCTTACTAAAATAACGCCAGTCTTATCTCCATACGCCACTACCTGTTCGGGCCCGAACGTAGCAGCCGGCTGGTTTCTGCGCTTTAGTTGTAGTTGCTTTCCCGCCTTTTTGGTAACTACACGTCCACGAAGGGTATCGCCGGCGGTAGTGACTATGTAATCGTCAGTAATACCCTGAGCACTGGCGGCAACAGATAGTAGTGTCAGGGCAGCAAGTAGTAATTGTAATTTCATGAAAAAGTGATGGATTGATACGGGGTGCAGCGCATGCACCGGGAGGTACAGTAGACTGCTGCTATTCTATTCTTAGCTTCCCGAGATGGGTGCGTTAGCTATATTTCATGTACCCCTCAGGCGGCTAGGTTAGGGGAGCAAGAGCCAAAACTGCTTAGAAGGCTATCCCAACATCCAGCCGTAAAGCAGTATGGGTCGGGGTTATATCAATGTAATGATCGACTCTGGCCTCCACAGAAAGCTGCGGTAAACCCGGGCGCTGCACCAACATGCCCACGCCCCCGGTCAGGCCTACACTGTAAGCATTCGGAATTCGCAGAACACGGCGTGTAACAGCCGGCTTGTCTGAGTCTTGGTACACGTCTTCCGATTTACGGTTGAAGTTGTAAGTGTACAAGGGACCCGTGTTTAGATAGGGACGGAAGCTGCCGCTGCCTAACGTATAACGCACCAGCAAGGGTACCTGTAATTGAGAGTACTTGATGACCAAGGAGCGAGTAGTGGTATAATAGGCATTCCCATTATACACATTGAAAGGACCATACTCGCCGCGGATGGCCATATACATAGCTTCGAGTTGGAGCGAAAAACGGCTCTTATTGCTCACATTCATGAACACCCCTGTCTGGTAGCTTAAGGGGGTAGTATACAGGTCACGTGAGCGGGCCTCCGGAAAATTAAATCGGGTACCATGCACGCCTGCTTTCACCCCGAAATGCGTTTGCAATCCGCCCGGCTCTGGAATCAGTTGGCTGGTTTGCTGAGGGTAGCGGCAAGCGTTATAGTCGCGCACCAACCTGCTTAGGCCGTTGTAGTTGTACAGGTAGCGGCCTTCTATCTGGCTGTAGGCAAAATCGAGAGTAGGGCAGCCGGGTAGCACGCGCAGATAGGTAAGCCGCGCATTTGTAGGGACTACCTCTACTACATACGCGGAGTCTTTGGGCTGTAGAAAGAAGCGTTTCTCGCCTTTGGCATTCTCGCCCGAATACAAGCTTACCGGCCCCTTAATTAGTGGCGTAACGAATCGGAGTTCGCCCTGGAGGCTGCCTACTCGTTGGCTTACGCCTAGTTGGCCGTTGGCATCACCATAGCTAATTGCCTCAGCCGCAGTAAAATCAGCAAGTGGCTTGTCAGCACGACGAAGGTGAAGTGTCTGAACGGAGCGGCCGGTCATCACTACTCGGCCACGCAGGGTATCACCGGATATAGTTACCAGATAATCGGGGGTAAGCATGCGTTGGCCATGGGCTGCCAGGGAGGCAAGGCCCAGGGCTACCGTCAGAAAGCGGGATTTCATAAAAACGAGTAAAATTTATTCCAAACAGGGTGCTATAACAACACAAGAACAAACTGAGCATAGAAAAAGCCTGAGCGGTATAGCCCAGGCTTACTCTACGCTACAAAGAAACTGAATTTACTTCAGCTGCATATCATCAATAATGAGCTGGATTTTTTCGCCGGCTAGGCGGTCAGCTAGGTCGAAGTCAACGGCGGAAGCCAAGGGCTGGCGCACGCTAAAATAGAACTTGATTTTAGGCTCGGTGCCGCTGGGGCGGGCCGAGATTTTGCTGCCATCTTCCAGAATGAACTGAAGGACGTTCGAGCTTTCCAGGCCGGTTTCAGTTTCCAGGCCGGTGCGCATGTCCCGGATTTTACCCGTCTTGTAGTCGCGCAGTTCCACTACGGGTTGGCCGGCAATGGTAGCAGGCGGGGTGGCCCGCAGGCTGGCCATCATTTCCTGAATTTCCTCGGCGCCGCGCTGGCCTTTCTTGGTCAGCGAAATCAGGTGCTCCTTGTAGAAGCCATAGTCCAGGTACATCTGCACCATTTCCTGATATAAGGTGCGGCCGTGGTCTTTGGCAACGGCGGCCATTTCGGCTAGTACGGCGCAGGCCGAAATAGCGTCTTTGTCGCGCACAAAGTCGCCGATCATGTAGCCGTAGCTTTCCTCGCCGCCGCCAATGTAGTTTTCCTCGCCTTCCAAGTCGCGGATGATACCGGCAATGTATTTGAAGCCAGTAAGTGTCTGGTAGGCCTTCACGCCCTGATGGCGGGCAATATCACCGAGTACTTCGCTGGTAACAATGGTGTACACAATGAAGTCCTTCTCCGTCATCTTGCCAGCCAGTTTGCGGGCCGAAAGGAGGTAGTGGGTGAGCAGCGCGGCGGTTTGATTGCCATTTACTAGCACCCACTCACCGGCGTTGTCCTTTACGGCAATGCCTACGCGGTCCGAGTCGGGGTCGGTGGCAATAACGAGGTCGGCATCGAGGGCTTTGGCTTGGTCGAGGGCCATTTGCATGGCTACTTTTTCCTCCGGGTTTGGTGATAACACCGTGGGGAAGTTGCCATCGGGCGTAGCCTGCGCTTCCACAATGTGCACGTTGGTGAAGCCTAGCTGGGCCAGTGCTTTGGGTACCAGCGTAATGCCGGTGCCATGCAGCGGTGTGTACACAATCTTGAGGTCGTGCTGGCGCTGGATGGCGGCGGGGTTGATGCTGAGCTCCTTTACGCGGGCCAGGTAGGCCTCGTCCAGCTCGGTGCCAATCAGGCGAACGCGAGACTCATCGGCCTGGAATTTCACTTCACTCACCGACTGAATGGCTTCTACCTCCCGGATGATGTTCTTGTCGTGGGGGGCTACTACCTGCGCGCCATCGTTCCAGTATACTTTAAAGCCGTTGTACTCTTTGGGGTTGTGCGAAGCCGTAACCACACAGCCGCTCTGGCAGCCCAGATACCGAATGGCAAACGACAGCTCCGGCGTGGGACGCAGGGCATCGAACAGGAACACCGTAATGCCGTTAGCCGAAAAAATATCGGCGGCAATGCGCGCGAACTCCTTGCTGTTGTTGCGCGAATCATGGGCTACGGCCACCTTAATTTCTTGCCCCGGAAACTGCTGCAGCAGGTAGTTGCACAAGCCTTGCGTAGCCATGCCCAGCGTGTAGCGGTTCATGCGGTTAGAGCCCGCACCCATAATGCCGCGCAAGCCGCCGGTGCCAAACTCCAAGTTGCGATAAAAGGCATCTGATAGGAATTCCTCCTGATTCTGGGCTATCAGGTCGCGGATTTCGGCGTGGGTATTCGTGTCGTAGCTGTCGCTCAGCCAGGTCGTAATTTTCTCTTGGATGCTCGGCGTTAGGGCCATACTCAGGTAGGGTTTGGGTACTTGGGATTCTGAGAACGGGAGTAAAGAAAAGAGGTTTTCTTGTGTTCTGCCTACTTAAGTTGGTAAGTGTCCGAGATTGAGCACTTCCCGGGCCCAGCCCATGCGCAACGGTAGCAACAAGCCATGATGCTTGCGCAGCGCCATAGGGTTTAGAATGCGACTGGCTCTAGTAAAAAGACGCGAGGTGCGCCTTCACTAGGGCCAGTTGCATTCTAAACTGCAAGCTAACCTAGGCCAGCACCTGAATGACGGCTTCGGAGAAACGCTCCATTTCTTCCAGCTGCGGGCTACACTGCAGCAAGAACAGGTCAACGCCCACGGCTTCGAAGGCGGCAATGCGCTCGGCTACTTGGTCGGGGGTGCCGGTGAGGCCGGAGCGCAGGCCGCGGTTGGAAACCGAGTAATCCTGCAGGCTGACCTGGTTTTCGAGCTGGGTGCCGGCCAGCCACTGCTGGTAGTTTTTGTAGCCAGCCGCCGAGCCGTTTACGTTGGTAATGCGCTCCAGCTCTTTTTTCACTTCCTGCTCGGTGTTGCGCACGATAGAGTACGCCGCTACGCCAAACTTCATGGGTGGCAGGCCCAGCTTTTCGCGGCGCTGGCTCAGGTCCTGAATGCGGCGCCCGATGGCGGCGGGCTCGTCGCCGTGCATCACGTAGCCGTCGCACTGGGCCGCAATCAGGTTTTTGGCTGCTTCCGACTCACCGCCGGCATATAGGAACGGCCGTGGGCGCGACACCGGCTTGGGCTGCAGAATGGAGTCGGTGACCTTATAAAACTTGCCCTCGAAGGTGAAGTGGTCCTGCTTCCAAAGGTTGTCCACTACGTGTAGCCACTCGGCGGTGCGGGCGTAGCGGTCATCGTGCTGCTCAAAGTGTACGCCGTACTTTTTGGCCTCATCCTGCCACCACGACGACACCACGTTCAGGCTCAAGCGGCCGCCGCTGATGTGGTCGATGTTGGCCGCCTGCTTGGCCAGCAACGCCGGGGAATGGAACGTTGGCCGCACGGCCACCATGAGCTCTAGTTTCTTCGTAACGGCAGCCAGGGCGGCGGCCGTGCTCCAGGCATCCAGAGAAGGGGCTTCTTCGCCTTTGATGTCGTTGAGGTTTAGCTCGGCAATGAGGGAAAGGTCGTAGCCAAGGTCCTCACTGCGTTGGGCCAGCGTTTTCACGTAGTCCCAATCGGCGCGCATGTTTTCGTCCTCGACGTTGCGCAGCCACCCGCCAAAAACGGGCATCCAATATCCGTATCTCATGATGACCTAGTGAATAGAAGCCGGAACCGGCTGGTGAGAGGTTTGAGCCGCGGCAGTACCTAGCGAACCAGAAGCTGTTGCGGGCGCCAATTGCGTTTCCAGATAATCCACGAAGCGGGCGTAGGGGTCGAAGCCCACCACATTCACGGCGTCGGCCACGAAGTTGGAGAGGGCATTGATATCATAAAACAGCACGTCGCCGGTGCGGTCATCAATCAGGTACTCAATGCCGCCCACGTCAATTTTGGCGGCGGCCACAATGCGCTCCACAGCCTCTACTACCTCGGCTGGGGGCGTAAAGGCTTCCACCTGAATGCCTTTCTTGGGTGCTTCCGTGAGGCAAAACTCTGCCGACTGCTCCTCCGGAATCTGGCAGATTTCGGCGGGGCAGAGGTTGAAGCTTTCACCGGTAGTATACACCTTCATAGCGTACAGGAACTTGCCGTTCAGCGTCTCCACGCGGTGAATGTTGCCGCCGCGGGGCGTCACGTATTCCTGCACCAAGGCGGTTTGGTCGATGCCGAGGTCAATCTGGCCGGCTTCTACGGCGGCGCGTACGCCTTCCAGGGTATCGAAGCGAATGATGCCGGCGCCGCTACCCCCAATGTTCACCTTCACCACAATCGGAAACTGCAGCTGCTGGGCTGCGTCCGGAATGCGCGAAGCATGGTTCACGACGAAGGATTTGGGGTATTTCAGACCTAGGGAAGCAAACAGGGAAAGCTGGCGGGCTTTGTTGGTTTCAATGGCCGTAGCCGCCGAGCCGTTGATGATGCGTGTGCCGATGCGCTCAAGGTGCGTAGCGAAGCCTGCGGTGTGGAAAATGCCCTGCCCGTGGCCGCGCAGGTACGCCGAGGAGCTCATGCGGTTCACGACCAACGAGTAGCGGCTTTCAGTTTCGGAAGGATCGAAGAGGTGGTGCGCGGCGTCGATTTTCTCGTAGGGTAAGCCTCGACGGTCGAGCTCTGCAAACAAGGGTTTAAACCACTCGGGGTGTTCGTAATAGATGCCAATGGGCTTTACAGCGTGCGCCATGAGGAAAAAGTAAGAAGAGGTAGGTGGGGAAGAGGACGACACGGCAAGCCAGTATCGCCTGAGAAGGCCACGCAACAATGCGCAGCCCAGAAGAAGCTAGATGACTAGTAGTCAGTGGCTAAACAGCTGGCGGGCGTGAGTTGCTCCCTGAGCACCGTACAACATGCGGGCATGCCAGGCCGGGCACGTGCCGAAAGACCACCATACGCGGTGTTTGCCACGCCCTGCAAGCAGAGGCGAGAACCTGAAAGTACTAGGGGCAACATGCCAGCAAACGTGCTAGCTCAGCTGGATACAGCGGGGTACTAACAACAACAACACGCGCCAGCCATGTACCAACCAGCTACGTGCATGCACACGCCAGAGGTGAGCCGTTGCGAAGGAGCAACGGGAGAAGCAGAGCGAACCGAAACGTTGTTGGCAGTGTCCACGGCAACTTGTTTTTATATGTGCAGGAGTTGGCACCGTTCCAGTAACTGGGGGTTGCCGGCGTTTCGTCGAGCCTGTCTCTCCACGCCTCTGTATAAAAACAATCCTTTGGTCAGAAAGAATTGACTCTGCAAAGGTAAATCAGGCCGTAGCACATTGCCAAATTCAACCACATATGGTTGCTAGGTACCTTGATGAATTAAACCACTAGAGCCCAAAAAAGCCCAGCCAATTGCTTGACCGGGCTTTTCTTACGCTAGAGGGCTAGTAAACTTATAGGTTGCCGCGCAGGGCCTGCTCACGCTCAATGGCCTCAAACAGCGCCTTAAAGTTGCCTTTGCCGAAGCTCTTGGCGCCTTTGCGCTGAATGATTTCATAAAATACGGTGGGGCGGTCTTCCACGGGCTTCGTGAAAATCTGGAGCAAATAGCCTTCCTCGTCGCGGTCCACGAGCAGGTTCAGGTCGCGGATGCTGTCCAGATCCTCATCGATGTGGCCCACGCGGTCCAGCAGGTCATCGTAGTAGGTGTTGGGCACCTGCAGAAACTCCACACCGCGGCGGCGCAGCTCCGTTACCGTCGTGCGGATGTCGTTGGTGATAAGGGCCATGTGCTGCACCCCAGGCGAGTGGTAGAAATCGAGGTATTCCTCAATCTGCGACTTTTTCTTGCCTTCGGCAGGCTCATTGATGGGGAATTTCACGAAGCCGTTACCATTCGACACCACCTTGCTCATCAGGGCCGAATACTCGGTGCTGATGTCGTCGTCATCGAAGGTGATGAGAAGCTTAAAGCCCATCACGTCCTCATAGAACTTCACCCATTGGTTCATTTCGCCCCAGCCCACGTTGCCTACGCAGTGGTCGACGTACTGCAGGCCCACGGCCGGGCCTTGCGGAACGTTGCTTTTGCGGGCCACGAAACCCGGCAGGAATGGGCCCGAGTAGTTGGTGCGCTCCACGAAGGTATGGATGGTTTCGCCGTAGGTATAAATGCCCGACAGCGTCACGGAGCCGTGTTCGTCCTCGATGGTATAGGGCTCAAAAGCGGGCTTGGCGCCGCGCTTGGTGGTTTCCTCGAACGATTTGCGGGCATCATCTACCCACAGGGCCATCACCTTCACACCATCGCCGTGTTGGGCTACGTGGCGGGTAATGTCGGAGTCGGGCAGGAGGGAGGTAGTGAGCACCAGCCGAATTTTGTTTTGCTGCAGCACGTAGCTGGCCCGGTCGCGCACGCCGGTTTCGGGGCCGGCATAGGCTACCAGCTCAAAGCCGAAAGCCGCCTGATAGAAATACGCCGACTGCTTGGCATTACCGACGTAAAACTCCAGAAAATCAGTGCCATTGAGCGGCAGAAAATCGTGGGCGGGATGGGCCTGTACGGCCGGCGAAGTCATGGTTTCCATGGGCGGGATATGAAGTAACGGGTGGATAGAATGCGTTGGTAAAAATACAGGAATAGCCGGATTCGTGGCGCTTCTGCCAACATGCGCTTCCGGAACTTCGTAAATTCCCCAATTCCTACGCACCTTTGCAACACACCATTTATTGCCCGTGGCCATGAATAAGGAGGACCTCGACCGCGCCCTCGTTGCGCTCATCGAAAAGAAACAGTTGCTGCACGAGATGTCGTACGACGACGCCCGCTACGATGATGTAGAGGAGGAACTGCACGATCTGGAAGACGATTTCAACGAAGAGTACGGCCCTTTCCTGGAGGCGGCCCTAGAGAAAGTGCACAACGACCTGAACTCGGATACCGACGTGCTGCTGCCTACGGCCTACTTGCCCTCCAGCACCGGCGGCAAACCCTCGCCCAAAGAAGGCGTGTGGGTTGACTCCGAGAAGTACCCCGGCAAAGAGGCGCGTATTACGCTCGTACCCAGCCCCACCCGCATCATGCTAACGGTAGGCAAAGCCGTGCAGCAGGAGCTCTGGAAGGCGTAAGCTGAGCAGTACATTTGCTCTAATCACCTAAAGTATGCCAAGGCGCAGCCGACGCAGCTTGCACGGAGCCAAGTGGGTACTAGCCCTCTTAGAACCCGTAAGCTGCGTCGGCTGCGCCTTGGCATGAGCAGGCATTTCATCTATAACATTAGCGCATGCTCTACCGCATTGCCGACCCCGCCGATTGGGAGCAGGCCCAGCAAACCGGCTTCTTTGCCAGCCCCGACCTAGCAGCCGAGGGCTTCATTCACTGCTCGGAGCAGCACCAGATTCTGGAAACAGCCCACCGCTACTACCCCCATCGTACTGGCCTAGTGTTACTAGAATGGGACGAAGAAGCGCTGGCTGCGGCCGGAGTGGGTCTGGAGCGAGAGTGGGTGGAGAGCCGGCAGCAGCATTTCGCGCATGTATTCGGGCCGGTGCCACTGGCTGTCGTGCGGCGCTGGTGGGTGTTTGGTGCCGATGCTGCGGGGCGGTTTGAGCTGCCTGAAGGGCTAGTACAGTAGAACTTGGAGCTATTGTTGCGGTGCAGAAACACTATATAGCGCCGGCGTAGTTGTTAGTTTTTTGCGCCGGCTCTGGTCAGTAGTTATCCTTCCAGAAATTACTTTAATGACTATTTCATCCTTACGCATCGGGCAGGGGTTTGCGGCCTTGTGGTGCCTAGTGCTTTTAACTTCCTGCAGCTCTACATCTTTCCTCAAGATGCTGCCCAACCGCTACGATGGGCCCTGGGTAGATGGCCACCCTACTAGCGTGGTGCGCCACCCCGACAGCGTGCTAGTTCGCTTGGGTTTTGTACGCTACGAGCAGAAAGCACTGGTTTTTGAAGCACAGTTCACTAATTATTCCGATCAGCCTGTAGTAGTTGTGCCCGAAACCTTCTACTACCTTATGCTCCCGAACGATTCCTTGGCCGAAGCCCAGCTGGCTCAGGGAATACAACACCTTAAGGTTCCGGCCTTGGACCCGCAGATGCAACTGCAGCAGTTGGCCGCCAAGCGCGACAAGCAGGCCGCCAAGGCCACAAACGTTAGCTGGTTTGAAATCCTGACCAGCGCAAGCCATGTGGCCGAAGATGTAGCTAGCATCAAAAAGAAAGAAACAGCCGAGCAAGTTGCGGAGCGCGACGACCGCCACCAAAGCGACAACGCGTTTTTTGAGGAACAGCGAGAGCAACATGCCCAGCAAGCCGATGAGCTTCACAACAAATTAGCCCATTTGGAGTCGTCGGTGCTGCTCCGAACCACGCTGCAGCCGGGGGAACGAGTTACGGGCCAGGTGTATTTTCCCCGGAATGACTACATGAAACGCGTGCGCCTCGTGGCCTTCTTCAATGAGCGCCCCGTGCAGTTCGATTTCACCCAGATTCCGGGTATCTAGTACTTAGGTAGTATCTGAAAAGGCAAAATCATTCAGTAAGAGTGATGTAGCTTGCCAATCACTGCCGAATGCAAATTCAATTGCCCGTAAAAAAGCCCTTCCTGATATAGTTCAGGAAGGGCTTTTTGATGGACTAGGTGCTTGGGCTATACGAGCTCGGCAAGCTCTAGCCAACGCTCTCCTTTCGTGTCGAGGTCAGCGTCGGTGCGCTTGAGTTGAGCGGCCCAATCGGCTAGCTCTTGGTGGGAGCCAGTGCCGGAGTTCAGCTTTCCTATTAGCTCCTGCTTCTGGATTTCGAGTTGCTCCAGCTCCTTTTCCAGCGTTTCGTACTCCTTTTTTTCGGCAAAGGTGGCCTTGCGCTTAGGCGTCTCGCTAGGTTTAGGAGCAGCTGCAACCGGCGCTGGCGCTGGGGCCGCAACGGCTGCTTTGGCAGCGGCGCGCGCCTGCTTGGCTTCTTTCTCAGCGGACTCCACGGCGGCTTCACTTTCGCGCTCGGCCAGGTAGCCGCGGTAGTCGGTGTAGTTGCCGGGGAAGTTGAGCACGGCCCCACCGGGCTCCAGCACAAACAGGTGGTCGGCCAACTGATCCAGGAAGTACCGGTCGTGGCTTACGATAATCAGGCAGCCGCCAAAGTGCAGCAGGAAGTCTTCCAGAATGTTGAGCGTGCCCAGGTCCAGGTCGTTGGTTGGCTCGTCAAGAATCAGAAAGTTGGGGTTCTTGATAAGTACCCGTAGCAGTTGCAAACGGCGCTTTTCGCCCCCGCTCAGCTTACTTACCATGGTGTACTGCTGGGCCGGCGGAAATAGAAACAAGCTCAGAAACTGGCTGGCCGTGAGTACGTCGCCGTTGGCTAGCTCCACAATTTCGGCCACCTCCTTCACAATGTCGATAACTCGCTGCGAAGGGTCAAATTCCAGCTCCGTTTGCGTGTAGTAGCCAAACACGGTGGTCTGGCCCACTTCAATGGTACCCGAATCGGGCTGGAGCTTGCCCGTGAGCATGTTCAGCAGCGTGGATTTGCCCGCGCCATTGGGGCCAACCAAACCAATCCGGTCCTTCTTCTTGAACACGTAGCTGAAATCATCCAGCACCACGTTGTCGCCAAACTTCTTGTTGAGGTGGCTGGCTTCAATAATTTTACCGCCCTGGCGCGTGGTTTTCACGCTCAGCTCCACCTGCTGTTTGCTGAGGTTGGTGCTAGCTTTCTCCTTGGTAATATAGAAGGCGTCGATGCGGGCTTTTTGCTTGGTGCCCCGGGCCTGCGGCATGCGGCGCATCCATTCCAGCTCCTTTTTAAACAGCTGGCGGGCCTTTTCTACCTCGGTGGCTTCCCGCATCTCGCGGTCGGCTTTCTTCTCTACAAAGTAGGCGTAGTTGCCCTGGTAGCGGTACATCTGTCCCTTGTCGAGCTCCACTATTTCGTTGGCCACGCTGTCGAGGAAGTACCGGTCGTGGGTTACCATCAGCAGCGTCAGGCTCGGCGACGACAGGCGGTTTTCCAGCCACTCAATGGTAGCCAAGTCCAGGTGGTTGGTTGGTTCGTCGAGCAGCAGTACGTCGGGTTCTTCGATGAGCACGCGGGCCAGTGCCACTCGTTTGCGCTGCCCACCCGAAAGCTGGCTAACGTTGCGCGTCAGCAGTTCGCCGAGGATGCCCAGTCGGCTTAAGATCTGCTGCACCTGCGCCTCATAATCCCAGGCATTAAGCGCATCCATACGCTCCAGCACGCGCTGCAGGTCATCAGACTTGTGGTCGGGGTCATTGACGACGTGCTCGTATTCCTTAATGGCGCGTAGCGTATCGTTCTGGCTGGCGAAGATGGTTTCTTCTACCGTTAGGCTTTCATCAAACACCGGTTGCTGGCCCAGGTACGTAACCCGGATGCCTTTGCGGGTGCTCACCAAGCCCGTATCGGGCTGCTCAAGGCCCGCCAAGATGCGCATGAGCGTGGTTTTTCCAGTGCCGTTGATGCCCACGAAGGCTACGCGCTGGCCCTGGAGCAAGCCAAAGTTCAGGTCCCGGAACAGCCACCGGTCGGCGTAATTTTTTGAGAGATTCTCAGCAGAAAGCAGATTCATACCTGCAAAGGTACGAGAGGGAGGGTTGTGAAAGGAGAAGGAGGTGAAAATGTGAACGGTGGGTTTAATGTTCAGGCCTACCTAGTAGTACAGCCAAACAGCAAACTCACCAGTCCTTATTTTCAGCTCTTCACTTGCCACTTATATCACCCGTACCCGGTCGCGGTGAGTGTCGTCGCGCAGGATTTCGAGGCCGCGGTAGGCCAGCGGGCGGCCAGTGTTGTGCGTGAGGCTGTCGCCTTCATACAGATGAGCCACATCCAGCACGAGTTGCGTGTACTTACGCTCGCCTAGCTCAATGGCAACCGGACGGCCGTGGCTGGAGTCGAAGGTGGCCAGCACCTGGTCAATTTCTTCCAGAATCTTGCTCATATGCTCAAAAGGGAACGGATAAGGCAGGAAATATAAGAAGTTGTGAGGATTTGGCGCGCCCTCCACAGAAATTTAGCATGCTACTAATGGCATGAGCACCAGCACGGCATGGCAACTCAGGAATGGTAACCTCTACCGTAGATAGGAACAGGCAAGCATAATTAACTCAGAGGCAAACGACTGAGTTGTACTAAAAAGTGGAAGTGACAACTACACCAGTCTGCACAAAAAACTGCCCCGATGACTTCTATCTCAGAAGCCATCGGGGCAGTTTGCGCGCCAATCGGACCTAGTTACTTAGCCAGCATTTTCAGCAGAGCTTCGGCCGCTGGCTCCGATGAAGCCGGGTTTTGGCCCGTGATGAGGTTGCCGTCTTGCGTGACGTAGGGGGCCCAGTCAGCGCCTTTAGAGTAGTTGCCGCCGTTTTGCTTCAGCATATCTTCTACCAAGAAGGGAACGACATTGGTTAGCTGCACAGCTTCTTCCTCGGTGTTCGTGAAACCAGCTACCGATTTGCCTTTCACCAGTGGGTTGCCGGTGGCATCTTTTGCATGGCGCAGCACGCCCGGGGCGTGGCATACAGCTGCTACGGGTTTGCCAGCGTTGTACATGGTCTCAATCAGCTCGATGGATGTACGGTCTTCAGCCAGGTCCCATAGAGGGCCGTGGCCGCCGGGGTAAAACACAGCATCAAAATCAGCGGCCGAAACAGACGAGAGTGGAACCGTGTTGGCCAACGCCTTTTGGGCTTCCGGGTCTTTTTTGAAACGCTCGGTTGCCTCCGTCTGGGCGCTGGGGTCGTCGCTTTTGGGGTCTAGCGGAGGTTGGCCACCTTTGGGCGAAGCCAGTGTGAGCGTAGCACCGGCATCTTTAAACACGTAGTAGGGGGCGGCAAATTCTTCCAGCCAGAAACCGGTTTTGTGCCCAGTGTTGCCTAGTTGGTCGTGCGAGGTAAGAACTACTAAAATATTCATTTGCAAGAAAATTAGGTGGTGGAAAGTGACTTGGGTGCAAGTAAGGACGCACGCCGAAGCTGAACTGTAGATTACGGCAAAGAGTTGTGGACAGTTTGCGCAGCAGCAAAGGGTAGTAAAGGACTAGGGCCTAAAACTTACGCAACCTTCACGATGGCCTTGCCGGTATTTTCGCCCTTAAACAGGCCCAGGAACGCCGTTGGTATCTGGTCGAAGCCGTCGGTAATCGTTTCCTCGGTTTGGAGCTGACCGGCTTTGTACCACTCGGTAAGCTGCTTTACCGCCTCGGGCCACCGCTGATAATAGTCGCTCACGATGAAGCCTTGCAGGCGGGAGCTAGTAGTGAGCAGCTTGCCTTCGGGCCGCGGGCCAACCGGCGCCTCGGTGGCATTGTAGCTGGAAATCTGGCCGCAGAGGGCAATACGGGCGTGCTTGTTCAGCAGGTTGTACACGGCGTCCGTAATAGCGCCGCCTACATTATCGAAGTAGCAATCTACGCCATTGGGGGCTGCGGCCGCCAGCGCCGCCTGAATGTTAGCCGTTTTGTAGTTGATGGCTTCATCGAACCCCAACTGCTTGAGATAGGCCACTTTCTCATCGGAGCCGGCCGTGCCTATCACGCGCGCTCCTTTAATCTTGGCAATTTGGCCTACGAGCATGCCCACGGCGCCGGCAGCACCTGAAACCACGACCGTTTCGCCGGCTTTTGGCTGGCAGATATCGAGCAGCCCGAAATAGGCTGTGATGCCCGGCATGCCGAGTAATCCCAGGTAATAACTGATAGGGGCCTGGTCGGCAGGTACTTGCTGCAGACCCTGACCCTCCGAAATGCTGTATTGTTGCCAGGGCAGGTTCCCCACTACCAGAGTGCCTACCGGAAATTGATCCAGCTTACTTTCCACCACTTCGGCGACCACACTACCGGCAATGGGCTGGCCTACCTCAAACGGTGGCACATACGATTTGCCCGCGTTCATCCGGCCTCGCATATACGGGTCGACGGAAACATAGCGGGTTTTGAGCAGCACCTGGCCCTGCTGAAGCGGTGGAAGCTCCAGGGTTTCAAACTGGAATTGAGCGGCGGTCGGCTCCCCTTTCGGGCGACTGGCCAGCAGGATAGTTTGCGTTTGCATAGCGCGGAGGTAGTGATGGAGAGGAAAATAAAACTGTCATTCTGAGCGCAACGCAACTGCTTCTGGCGCCGGTACAGAATTAACCGTTCACCCGGGAAAAGCTCCTGCGTGCTGCTCAGAATGACAGCGTTACTACGTGGCCTGCAAAGGGCTAGGCCGCATTAGTGGTGGTAGTCAGGTTTACCTCGATGTTACCTTTGGTAGCGCGCGAGTAAGGGCAAATGCCGTGCGCAGCTTCCACTAGTTGCTCGGCTTGGGCCTGCTCAAAACCTGGTAGGTTCACGTGCAGGTCGGCCGAAATGCCGTAGCCGCCGTCCTCGGCTTTGCCAAAGCCGATGAACGCTTCAACCGTAACGTTTTCCAACTTCACTTGGGCTTGGCGGGCTGCTACCCCCAAAGCGCCTTCAAAGCAGGCGGCATAGCCAGCGGCAAAAAGCTGCTCCGGGTTGGTGGCACCCGCTTTGCCCGGGCCACCCATTTCTTTGGGAGTGCTGAGGGCAACCGTGAGCACGTTGTTATTGGTGGTCACGTGGCCGTCACGGCCGCCTTTGGCTTTGGCTTGAGCAGTGAAGATTTTCTCGATTTTCATGAGAAGTGGTTAAATGGTAAATGAAGATGGCTAGGCCAGCCGGGTAAGTAAGGTGTTGAGTTGCTGCCGTAAGCTTTCAAACTCAGGCGGCGACATATCGAGCTTAGTTAGAAGCTGCTCCGGTACCTGGCAAGCCCGCTGTTGCAGAGCTCGCCCCGCCGGCAGCAACCCAATAATCACGGAGCGCTCATCGCGCGGGTCGCGGCGGCGGCTAATCCATTGCTTTTGCTCCAGGCGCTTCAGCAGAGGTGTTAAGGTGCCCGAGTCGAGCAGTAGCTTTTCGCCCAACTCCTTCACTGTAAGCTCTTGGTGCTCCCACAGCAGCAGAAACACTAGGTACTGCGGATAGGTAAGGTCAAGTTCCTGCAGCAGCGGCTGGTAGGCCTTAGTGATCATCCGCGAAAGGGCATACAACGGAAAGCACAACTGGTTTTCCAGTTGCAGCAGCGGGTTCGTGTCGGGGAAGTTGGGCGTCTGAGTCATGCTTCTGGTGTAGTTAACTGAATATGGTTGTGCAATGTTTGGTTGTGCACAATTAAAATAAGTACTGGCAAGATAAAATGCTGTCTGACAAGCCAATAAAATTTAGACTGGACAGTTGCTTCATCCATCATTGCACGCTGATGCCAACAAAAAGCCCTGAAACCACGCGGTGCGCAGTTTCAGGGCTAGTGCAAAGCTTTTTAGGAAACTAGGCCTGCTGGTAGGCCTGCATACCGCCTACTAGGTTGCGGACATGCTTGAAGCCTTGCTGCGTCAGGAAAGCTTTGGCCGAACTGGAGCGGCCGCCGCCTTTGCAATGCACTACCACCTCCTGCTCTTTCAGGTCTTCCAGTTCGTCGAGCTTGGTTGGGAGTGTGCCGAGCGGAATATTCTGGCTGCCTTCAATGCGGCTTTCTTCATTTTCCCAAGGCTCGCGCACATCAATAATAACGGGAGCCGTGCCAGCGGCCTGGCGCTCTTTCAATTCAGCAGCGGTGATGTCGTTCATGTAAGGCATTGGTTACGTTTCGTGGGAATAAGGGGTAGGGGTGGTGGCGCTTTTCTGGGTGCAACAATAAGAAGAAACTGCCACACCTACTGAGCAACCAGGGTTTGTGGTAGGCGGAACCCTAGTGAGCCGCTACAGCTAGGCGCTTGGTTACAATTTGGCCATTCAGAAGCGTGAGCCGTACAAAATACAGGCCAGCCGGCAATACAGGCATCGCCAAAATGGCTTGGCCGCGCTGGCCCGTGGGTTGCTCCCACACTACCCGGCCCAAGGCATCCAGAGCAGATGCGCGGGCATAGCGGCCCTGCACCTGCACGCGGCCATCACGGGTTGGATTAGGAAACAGTTGATAGCCCGCCGCTACCTCGGCCGGAGCGGCCGATGAGGTAACTACACTGCTGACCACGGGGCGCAGCATCAGGGCGCCGGCAGGGCTAGTGGCCGTGGCCGTAGTAATGGCCGACCAAGTGCCCTGGGCATTAATAAAGAAAGAACCAGCGGGCGGCGCATTGTTCAGGTCCAAGCCAAACTCAATGTATTGCCCTATAGCACCCTGCCCGTAGCCGGCGTAAAACGTACCACTCACCGGAACCGGGGCATCGAAGGCTACTTCTACAAAGTTTTGGCCGGCAGGCAACGTGGCCGGAATCACAAACGACTTAGTGGCTTTGGGTGTTGCCGTTGGTTTGCCCGTGCCATCGTCATCCCAAATGTTAAGTGTAATAGGCCGGCCAGCCGCCGTAATCAGCCCGGGAGCCAACCGGATAGCACGTATCTGGTCGGGCTGGTTAAGGTCGAAGCGAAGGGCATAGTAGCTGGCTGGTCCCGTTGACACGGGCGGCAGGCTGATGCTGGCTTCGGCGGTGCCGTCGTCGTAGGCATAATAGTCGCTCAGCTCCGTTAGGCGCGTAATGGTATCGTTGGGGAGCGTAAGCGGGTTGGTTTCGTTGGTGACCAGTGTAATGCGCTGCCGCAGTACCTTGGTGGCCGCCGTAGCCGGCACAGAAGCGGTACTGGGGTTACCCGTAACGGGCTGCTGGCGCGCGTTGGCATCTAGTGAGAGGCCACCCTCCAGAAATTGGCTCCGTGGGCCGCTGGGCAATACTTCCAGGGTGCCGGTCCAGGTGATAGGGGTAGGAGCGGGGCCGGCATCCAGGTTATTAATGGTAGTGCCGGTGCGGTCGGTTAGCTCTTGGCTTGGGTTCTGGTTGAACTGTGCCACCGGCATGGCGGCGTAGCGCTTAAGGGCGCTAGGCAAGGGGCGGCTGGTGGCAATGTCGCGGAAGGCAGAGTCGGTGGCCGTGCGGTTACGGTCCATCCGGATGTAGTCGAGGCTCCAGGCATCGCGGGCATTGTAGAGGTAGCCGCTCACACGAAACCGGAACCGAAACTGGCTGTGAAAAAAACCTGCCTGATTGACGGGTAAGGCCTTAAATCGGAAGTTGGTGGTATCGCCCTGGCTCCGCAGCTGCCACACCTGCCGCCATTGCTGGTCGCTGTCCAGAAAATCGACATACAACGCAATCGGGCGAGTTCCGCTGGGTGAGGGCGGCCCAACAAGTGTGCCCGCCTGCCAGAAAAAGCTTAGGTATACGTTGTCAGTTGTGGAAAGCGCACTCAAATCCAAAGGCTGAGAAACCAAAGAATCAGCATCTCCGATAAACGAAACCGGGCCCCTTGGTCGTCCTGAAGCCGAAAGCCCATCGAGTGTGGCTACTCCCCGGGTAGGAGGTCGCCGCGGGAAACGGCTGTTTATGAGGGTCCCGCCGCTGGTTTCCCAGCGCTGGGCATCGGGTCGGCCTTCGGGCTGGCTGGCAAAATCATCGAAAAAAGGAAGCGTTAAAGCTGCGCCGCGCCGCGTTCCGGCCGTAGGGCTGGCTCGGTGGGCAGGTTCAGCCCCTAACGGCCGCACCACCGCTTGGGCTAGGCTTTGCTGCGAAGCCAGACCTAGTAGAAGAAGGCACCCAAAAAATAAGCGTAACGAAGTTGTCATCAGGGCAAAGTACGGCAATAGAGTGGAGGGAGCGAACAGCCTGCCATGTCCTCACGAAGGGAAACAAAAAAGGTTCGCTGGCAATTGCCAACGAACCTTTTCTGATTGTAGTACAACTCGGCTATTCCACCGCTTTCACGGGCTCTTCACCGGCAATCCAAACGTCAACCATTTGGCCCATCCGGATGGTCGTATTGGGGCCTGACACGGGGCGTTGCTTTACAATGGAGCCTTCCGTTTCGCCGTCTTGGGCGGGCTGATAGAACTTCTCTCCTACCATTAGGCCTTGGCCAGCCAGCAGAGTAAATGCCTCATCAGCAGGCATATTTACGAGGTTAGGCACCGGGAACTCCTGATTTCCTAGGCCGTCACCCACCTCCAAGTCAACGCGCGTGTTCTTGGCAATAGGAGCGCCGGGCGTAATTTCTTTGCCGCCCACAAACTGCCGCAACACGGCATCTTTCTGAATGTTGGGCACCAGCTTAATTTGACCTACAATCAAATCATAGCTTTTCAGAATCATTTGGGCGTTTTTCAGCGAGCCGTCGGTCAGCTTGGGCATCTTAATCACCGGCGGGTTCTTCATGGCCACCGTGATATAGATTTTGCGACCTTCTTTTACTTTCTCTCCGGCTTTTGGCTCCTGGTTCAACACCGTGCCGGGCCGAATATCGGGACGGTACGTGCTGTCATCCACGAAGTGCGCTAGGTTGCGCTCATCGAGGTAATCTTCCAGATCAGTCTGGTTCATGCCCGTTACCTTAGGTACCACAATGGTTTCGCCGTGGTTAGTGGTGATGGGCAGGTACACATAGAAGAACCCGAACACCAGGATACCCGTCGCCAGCAAAATCACCAGCACGTGTTTGAGCAGGTCGGCCGGAGTATCGGATTTAAAAAAAGACATCGGGAGTAGCTAGGAGTTAAAAGCTAGTGAAGCGCCACCGAAGCGGCCGACAAAACTAGGGATTAGTAGGCTAGTTCCTCACTTCATTGGAAGCGGGAGACAAGGTTCTTTGCTGCTTATACCACTGCCTTCTCCGTCCGCTGCTTCCCAAACTCCAAAATCCGGTCGATGAAGTCGTAGGGGGTGTAGCCGGCTAGGGCGGTTTGATGGAAGATGCAGGTAGCGGGCGTCATGCCGGGCAGGGAGTTCACCTCAATGATAATGACTTCTACGGCTCCGTTCTGCCGTACCCGCACAAAGGCATCAATGCGAGCATAGCCCTGAATGTTCAGGATTTCCGCCACGCGCCGCAGCTCACTCTTCACTTCCTCCGACACGCGCTGGCGTTCCGTCAGGTCGGCGGCATAGCGGGCGGGCGTGATGTTTTGGCCTTCACCGGCCAGGAATTTCTCCTCTAGGCTCAGTACCTCGCCGGTTGCTAGGGCCTCGGAAGCCTCAAACACCTCAATTTTCAGCTCGCCATTTTCATCCCAGTGCGTGAGCAGGCCGCCGGTTACTTCCAGGAAGTGTGCAGCGCCGTCGCGGTCAATGAGCGTTTCTACCAGGAAAGCTTCTTTCTGCGGGAACTCCTCCTTGAAGCCCAGGCTGAGGGTAGTGGCCTCGGCGGGCATCAGGTCTTCCTGACCGCGGAAAATCAGGCGCGTGAAGGCCTCCAGCTCCTCGCGGTTTTTGATTTTCTTTACGGCTGAAGAGCAGCCGTCATCAGCGGGTTTGGCAATGAAGGGGTAGGGGAACTGCGTTTCCAGGCTGCGGTAGAAGCTTTCCGCGTCGGCGTCCCACTCCAGGCGGTTGGCCATGCGGTGCTCAGCCACGCGCAAGCCGGCTTCGCGCAGGCGACGGTTGGTTTCGAACTTGTTGATGGTGATAGAGGAGCTTTCTACGCCCGAGCCGTTGTAGGGCAGGCCGAATTTTTCTAGCTCGCGCTGCAAAGCACCATCCTCGCCGGGCCGGCCGTGCAGGGCAATAAATACCTCATCTACCATCCCGGCCAACTCCTCAAACGACACACGCCGGGGTTGGGCCGTAAGCTGACCAGCGTAGGTGCTGGTAATAGCCTGGGCCTCACGACGAATGTGCTCCAGAATGGGGTGTAGGCTGTGGCCCGCTTCCATGTGTTCTACCTTCTCCCGGATGTCGTCGGCGTTGTCCTTAAGCATCACGTTAATGGGTAGCACATACAGGCGGAATTCCTGGCTGTTGCCGGTCAGGAACACGGGCACGGGCTCGTACTTGATGGAGGAGCTCAGCTTCTCGTAGATGTTGCGGCCGCTTTCCACCGAAATATGGCGCTCCGAGGAGTAACCGCCCATAATCACGGCTACTTTGGTGCGGTTGCGCTCCTCACTGGCCCTAGCGGCTACGGCCGCATCCAACTGAGTCAGCAACCCCGCCAACTTCACCGGACGCAGCCCTGCCCGCCGCCGAGCAGCTAGCGAAGTCCGGATCAGGTAAGTCAGGAACTGCGAAGGGTTCAGCCCAATTTCAGCCGCCTGGTGGAAGAAGAACGACGCCGGTAACATACCCGACGTTGTGTTCGGGTCGTTCAGAAACAGCTTGCTATCAGAGCCAATAAAGCCATCAAGGCGGGCATATACCTGGAACCCGAAGGTGCGGAACATTTCCTCGCAGGCCTCGCGGATGCGTTGAATTTCGGCTTCGGGCAGGTCAATAGGCGTGATTTTGCGCGACAGGCCGGGCAGGTACTTTGAGCGGTAATCGAACATCTCCTCGCCCTTCACGATTTCCGTGGGCGGCAGGGCTAGCGCTTTGCCATTGGGGTCTTCTACCACAATGCACGAAAACTCGCGGCCATGCACGAAGCTCTCCACCAACACCTGCGTCTCGCCTTCTACACTGGTCAGGCGCACCGAGCTAGCCGTTTGGAGGCGCTCATTCAGCACGCGTAGCAACTGCTCCGGCTGGTAAATCAGCTCGGGCTCCTCATTGAGCACAACCGGCAGGCCGATGCCCTCGCGGATATCCACTAGCTGCTGCAGCCACACAATCTTCTTTTGCTCCGATAGCGCCTGCCACTCTTGCTGGGTTACGGTTTTGCGGAACAAGCTGCGCTCTACGGCCGTGGCAAATTTCGCCACATCAGCCTCGCGCAGAATGCTCACGCCAATGCTGCTGCCCTGGCGCGGAGCCTTAAACACCAACGGCAAACCAAGCTCCCGCACGAGGTAGTCGAGGGTAGCTTGGGTATCGGCCACATCCCATTCCTCCGCCGTGATAAGGCGGAAGTCGGGGGTAGGGCGGCCCAGGGCTTTAAGCAGCTTCTTTTGGGCAATTTTATCAATGCCGAAGGCCGAAGGTAAAATGCCGGAGCCCGAGTACGGAATGCCGTACCACTCCAGCAAACCCTGAATGGCGCCGTCTTCGCCGCCGGGGCCGTGCAGGGCCAGGAACGCGAAGTCCATGAGGCTGCTCAGCTCCTGGGGCTGCACGCACTGGCCTACCTCCGAGATGATGCGGTCCTGCTCGACCAAGCTCAACTCGCCCAAGCTCTCAAAGTACATCTGCACCGGTAGCTCCGTGCGCGGCAGCGCCGACACGGGCGGGTAAAAGTCGCGGATGGTGCCTTTGTAGATGTATTCCCACTCCAGCCGGATGAAGTTGCCGCGGCTGTCCACAAACACGGGCACAGCCTCAAACAAGGACTTATCCAAATTATCGTACACGGTGCGGCCGCCCGCAAAGCTGATTTCCCGCTCACGCGACGGGCCGCCGAAGAAGATGCCTATTTTCATACGTAGGGGCAAAGGTAGTATTTCGGGAGGTGCGGAAATAACCCATACGGGCTACTAGCTTGCGCACCCCAACAAAGTGCCTCCCAATAACGTGTCATAGGGAGCAAAACAGCTGGTTTCCGCATTTCGGCAACCTAGTCCCAACCCAAAAGCGCCCAGGTTGCTAGGGCAGTTTCTGCACGAAAGCGCTAGATTTTGCCCAATGCCGGGTTTTCTACCAGCTGCTTAGCTCAAAATCTTACCTTCGCCCCAGCCAAACCCATTTCCATTGCATGAAAACTCTCGATCAGTACAACTTTGCCGGCAAGCGTGCCGTGGTGCGCGTAGATTTCAACGTGCCCCTCGATAAGAGCTTCGCCATCACCGACGACACGCGCATTCGGGCTGCTACCCCTACTATCAAGAAAATCCTGGCTGATGGCGGCTCCGTGGTGCTGCTCTCGCACCTGGGTCGGCCCAAAGGCGGACCAGAAGACAAGTACTCCTTGAAGCACATTGTGGCACGCCTAAGCCAGGAGTACGGCCAGGAGGTGCAGTTTGCTGATGATGCTCTGAAGGCCGAAGAAAAGGCGCAGGCGCTGCAAGCCGGTCAGATTCTGCTAGTGGAAAATGTGCGTTTCTACGCCGAAGAAGAGAAAGGCAACCCTGAGTTTGCGACCAAGCTGGCCAAACTCGGCGACGTATATGTAAATGATGCTTTCGGGGCCGCGCACCGTAAGCACGCTTCTACGGCTGTAATTGCTGAGAGCTTTGCGCCCGAAGACCGGGTAGGCGGCTACCTGCTGCAAGGCGAGCTAGACAACGCCAAAAAAGTACTGGAAGAAGCCGAGCGCCCCTTCACCGCCATCATGGGCGGCGCCAAAATCTCTGACAAAATTCTCATCATCGAGAAGCTGCTTGATAAGGTAGATAACCTGCTCATCGGCGGCGGCATGGCCTACACATTTGCCAAGGCACAAGGCGGCCAGATCGGTAACTCTTTGCTGGAGGCGGACAAAATGGACCTGGCTCTGGAGCTCATCGAAAAGGCCAAAGCCAAAGGCGTAAACCTGGTGTTGCCCACCGACAGCATCATTGCCGACAAATTCGCTAACGACGCGGAAACCAAAGTAGCCCCGAACGACCAGATTCCGGAAGGCTGGCTCGGCCTCGACCTAGGTCCGGAATCTATCAAAGCCTTCACTGACATCGTGCGCCAGTCGAAAACCATTCTGTGGAATGGCCCGATGGGCGTGTTTGAGATGAGCAGCTTTGCTAAAGGCACCGAAACCGTTGCCCAAGCCATTGCCGATGCCACCAAAGCTGGCGCCTTCAGCCTCATCGGTGGCGGCGACTCCGCGGCGGCCGTGAATCAGCTCGGCTTCTCAGAGCAGGTATCCTACATAAGCACTGGCGGTGGCGCCCTGCTCGAGTACATGGAAGGCAAGGAGTTGCCTGGTGTAACTGCCCTAGGCGGCCGGTAGAGCAGCACTGAATAGAACAACAAAAAACCACCAACTTTTCAGTCGGTGGTTTTTTGTTGTTCTATTTCTGAGCTAGTTGGCTGATGGAGCAAGGCCGTATTCAGTGCCTAACATATTGTCAGAACCATAAAACCGACCGATGAGGCGCGTTTTTAGCTTATGAAATTCATTGTCATTAAGTGCTCCCATACTACGGAGCCATTCCAGACGGGCTAACTGTGGCTCGACTGGCAGCAACGGATCTATTTTGGCATACTGCTTTATTAGATACTGCGTAGTATGAGCACGGATCGAGCTGACAAACGAGACTATCGCTTCCTGATTTCTAGTGCTGTCAAACACGGCTATATTACCACTGGCTGTAGTGATAAGAAAATCATGTCGCCAGAGTTGTAAAGCATAGCTGCTTACGCCCAGCAGGAGTTCGGTTAAAATAAGTAGCAGCCACATGGCAGACTCACGCTGGGTTGGTTGCGCAACGATAGTATAAGTTGCTTTTAAGCAGCCAAACCCAATAAATAGGGCAGCAAGCGTCAATCGGAAAGGGAAAGTATGATACCGGCCAATTCCAACGGGTAGCAATTCTTCGTAGGAAATCAGGATATCGGACCGTTTGAAAAACCGCTTTTCCTCAATCCGTAAGCCTGTTTCTTGAAGGGTAAGATGCGAATAGCCAATGAGGGAATAGGGCTGCTTTAACTCTGGTAGCATAGACAGGGATGAGTCCACAGTAAGGAAAGCAAAAATACTATTTAGTTCACGTACGGCGTCTCCAAGTCCTGGCCCATGAGCTTGAGCGGATCAAGTGAGAGGCGGCCCGTGAGGCGGGTGCTTAGGGTTTTAAGCTCGGCCGCCGACAGTACATTAAGGTGATGCAGCCAGTTGAGCCGATGCAGTTGCAGCTCAATGGGGCCTAGCGGATTAATCTGGGCGTATTCATCGCGCAAATACCCGTGTGCCCGCAGGCGCAGCTCGTGGGCAAAAGCCTCCAGCGCCGGGCGTTTACTAGGCTGGTCGCGCAGCGTAACCCGAATGCGGTTGGTACCCAGCGTGATGGTGTGGGCAAGGCGACGGCGTATTAGGAGTATTGTCCATAGACCTAGCAGAAACCCTAAACCGCCGACTAGTAAAGGCGCTGCTTTCTGATTTGTCAGGTAGAAAGCCGTCTGTGCAATTAACCACCCCGCTATCAGGAGGGGCTCAATGTTCAGCGAAGACGGGCTGGCATATTCCAGCTCCACGGGCAATAGTTCTTCGTACGGAATTTCGGTTTCAAGCCACGGCGCACCGTTTCGGTTGCTCTGGCTGACATAAAGCCCATGCTGGCGCAGTAGCAGCACCGTAGTGCCACGAAACAGATGAGACTGAGTAAAAGTAGAAAAGGTCATTAGCAGAGCCAATCCGGGCGAGTAGGCCCTTTGGCAGATAGCTTTAGCGAAAAATAAAGGGAGTAGGCGTAAAGCACAGCACAAAAATAACCAGCATTAGCCAGCCCAGCACTTTCCGGCTACGGGAAAGCGGCCGCTCATCGGGTGCCGGAGGGTGAAATATGCCGGTGAGTCGGGCCAACATCAGCCCAAAAGCCAACCAACTTGGGTTGCCTTCCAGCCCGGGCGCCGCCGACGCCAAAGCCAGTTGCCCCAGCCAGATACTAATACCGAGCAGAATGGCCCGCCGCGCAGTAGGCACCACGCGCCGCAGTACCAACCACAAATACAGGGCGTAGGGCGCGGCTCCGTAAAGCCAGGTGTCCTGGTCAGAGCGCAGGGAAAAAAGTCCTAAGCCTGCATAGAAGATAAAGCCAATGAATAGCACCGCCGACACCCTTGCCGCCCGGCGTGGGCCTAGTAATCCATACACAATATGCCCGCCATCCAGCTGCCCAATTGGAAGCAGATTCAGCGCTGTGAAAAACAGAGCCAGCACGCCCGCAACCAACACCGGGTAATGCATCAGTTCAATCGGGTGCGGCATCCGAGCTGGGTCAGCCAGCAAAGAGGCTAGGCCCTGAAAAAGTAATGGTTGGGCCAGCACTGCACTAACTTCTTGGCCGGGCGGATACACAAAGTTGGCGTAGTTAGCCCCATACATGCGGTATTGCGGATGAATGCCATACAGATACTCAAGAGGAGGCAAATTCAACAAACCATACACTATAACAGCCAGCGCCACTATAAACCCAGCCAGCGGCCCCGCCAGCCCTACATCAAAGAATTCCCGCCGGGAGAAAATTCGGTCCTTGATTCGAATAACTGCCCCAAACGTGCCAATTCCCAATGGGAACGGAATGAAATACGGCAGCGTCGCCCGAATCTGATAGTAGCGCGCCATAAAATAGTGCCCAAACTCATGCACTACCAGCATGCCCAGAAATGGTACCGAAAACCATAGCCCAGGCTGCAGAGCCGCCAACATCTGAGGCCACGGCTGCAGTAGCAGGTCATAAGGTGGATATTTCTCGGTAATGGCTCCAGCCGTAAGCACCAAGCCAGCAAGCGTGGTAGTGAGCAGCGTAACTAAAAATAGCAGCAAATGAAGCCCATACTGCCAGAAGCGCGGCAACGGTCGGCGCTCATAGCGCTGAAATGCCGCGGCCGCATCTTGGGCCGCTTCAACTGAAGTATACGAGGTAGAAGAAGGCGCCTGAATATCAGGCAGGGGTAGGGGCGGAGTATTCTCGGGGGAAGGCACGGATAGCAGCGGGCAAAGCGTCAGGCAGCGTGAGCGGCGGAGTCAGGAACAGGGTGCGTAGTCCTAACCGCTGAGCCGTGGCAATGTGTTGAGGACTGTCTTCGATAAACAACGTTTCCTCGGCCTTCCAGTTCATCTGCTGCAGCGCATGCCGGAAAATTTCTTCGCCCGGCTTACGCAAGCCTACCTGCTGGGAGTAGAACACTCGGTCAAGGCAATCTGCAATGCCGTGCTCCAAACCGTACTGCGTTTTTAAGCGGCAGTTTATTTCCTCGATGTGAATCTGGTTGGTATTGGAGAGCAAGGCAGTCTGATGTCCCTGCGCCCGTAGCTCGGCAATCAGCGCCAACCTTTCGGCCGGCACATCTAGCAACATCGCATTCCAGGCCGCATCCAGCTGCTCATCGGTGGCAGTTAATTGATAATGGGTGCGTAACCCCTCCCGGAACTGCTGAGGCGAAAGTTGCCCGGTTTCCATCAGGTCGAATAGCTCCGCTTGGGCGGCCTGCGTAAACTCAATGCTGCTCCCATACTGGCGCATTGCCGCCAAAGTCAGGCTGTAATCAATATTGATAATTACGCCCCCAAAATCAAAAAGGAGGTTTGGCTTCGTTGACATAAGGAAAAGGAGTAGGGGGTATTCCAAGCTCACAAAGCCTGCAGATGCCAAACCGGTAAATCGCCCCTTTTTGTCTATCTGCACGCGTTGCCTTTGCAAATTCGCCAACAAAAGTCGAAGTTTGCGCAGCTGAAACCAACGAGCGAATCGTTGATTTTGCATCGGGCCTATAGCTCAATCGGTTAGAGCAGCTGACTCATAATCAGCAGGTCACTGGTTCGATTCCAGTTGGGCCCACTAATATAAGTTTAACCCCGTTAGGATTATCCTGATGGGGTTTTTTGCTTTTTGCTGATAAAACAAGGTGTAAACTTTCACCTACGACGGGAATCTACCGATGAACTTAAGACCGGGAAAACATACTTTTCCAACTAGAGTACCTATCGAGATTACATTAAAGGCGGTTACCATGGGTGGGCAGGAGTATTATTACCAAAGCCGCCGAGAATTTCTACTCTACTAGGTACCTGTGGAAGTTTAGCCACCGATTGGCGATGGTAGCAACAGCGCTGCAGAGCACGGCGGCTTTGGAGGCTAATGAATTGGCATGAACTACCGATTCGAGCCCGGGACATCGTGAAGCTGACAAGTGGCTTTAAATTACTCTGTGGTGTTCTAGTGGAAGGTGAATCGGTGGTTAGGGTCCTCGATGCAGAGTTTCAAGCGAACACGATGCATAGCCAGCGAGCGACTGAACAAGCAGGATTTGCGCACGAACACGGCACAGCGTTGGCGCAGGGAAAAGTTAACAGCTTCCACTATACTGATGTGGCCGTCGGCCTTTGGCACTGGGCCGGTGCGCGGCCGATGGCAGCACCTGCCGGTAGGCCTCCCACTTATCCGTACGTACCGGTGCGATACTAAGCCGACACCGCCAGCCAGAGCCAACGCGCCGTGGCCGTGCTGCGGGTGCCTAGTACCCACGCGATAATGCGGCGGGTGTAGCGCTCTATGGCCAGCCACAGCCAAATTTTTCGCCGTTTACGACCCATAAACGTTCACAGTTCATTTAGTTCCAGTACTGGGGCCGGCTGGGCTTGGGGCGCGCCTGAGGCGGAGCCAGTGCTTTTTGCCAGTTTGGCCACCGTCATGCGCGAGACGCTCGTCAGGGGCACAATCGCGCGTTGCGAGACGCGTTCCACCAGCAGCTTTTTTAACTTGGGCGTAGCGTGCGACCCGAGCCAGTGAGGCCGGCTAAAAATAGCCTTGATGGCCGCAACTCGTGCACTGGTGCTTGGCCCGGCCACCACTACTGCCGTTTTTGCGAATCTGCAGGCTCGCGCACCGGCTGCAGACATGATGAGTCGTTATCATCTAGGCTTATACGAACTCACCCTCCATTAGACCATCGCCACATTAAAAAGCACAAGCCATGGCTCTTACAAGGAACTAGCACTTTTTAAGTTTACTTTGTTAAAAAAAACTTTTTCAATATGATTTATATCGAGTTGCTTTGTGTACCTCTCTTTTAAATCGCAATTTCTCATCAACATTCAAACCAAGCTAAATGCTTAGCTTATCCTTGAGGTTAACCTAGTCTCTCTAAGCATGGGGTGGTGGCTAAAGTGGAGTGCAGTGAACGAGGGGGACTTAGGCAATGAATCAGATTAGAAACCAACTATTAAGATTTCTATGTTTCGTAAGCTGGTACAGCTTCAAAAACACAGTAAATTTTTTTGTAATGTGGTAACATTCTACGGCAGTAACAGCAACCTAAGGTTCAGTTGACGTAAACGAAGTCTCCTTTATTCATCCAGCTATCTTAGTAGAGTACCTGATTCTGTCGCATTGGTTCGCGCGTATCTCATATATTCAAATGTCTAGCATCGGTTCTGACTTTAATTATATACCTACCATGCGTGCATATAATCTTTCCTCAAAACTGAGCAAAGAAGGCTTTCTGGCAATTTGGACGGTGATTCGATAGAAATCTAGCTTTGCGTGGGAATATGGGTAGCAACCTGTTAGTTAGGTTGAGTGATTTTAAGTATACTGACTTGAGTATGTATGGTAAGTAGTTGATTACAAGCTTTTTTTTGGTTATTAGACAATTGATAGTTTTTATTTAAACTTAAATATTGTTGAATATTTAGGTGGTGCTCCAATAACAATATAAAAAAATATTGACTTGTTTAATATTATTTATCTAATTTTGTAGAACTTCAACACTATTACAATGAACTTAAATCTGAAAGGTAAAAACTTGGTAATTGGTCTTGCCTCCAAGTATAAATATAGTGACCTTCTCCCTTTTGTTGAAAGCTTACGCGAAACTGGCTACGATGGTGATTTAGTATGGTTTGTTTCAAAATTAGATAATGAATGCTTGGTGAAGCTTCGCCAAGATGGTGTTATTTGTATCACTTATGAAGAAACATATCCTTACTTTAAGGAGGTGAATCTAATTAAGGCGCTGCCTGAGCAGAGTGATCAGTTATTTTCCCCTAATAGTCTTAGATTTATATTTTATAAGGTATTTATGTCACTTTATGGGCATCTTTATGAAAGGATATTACATGCTGACACCCGTGATGTATATTTTCAAGAAGATATTTTTTCTAAGCCATGGCAGGATGGTGTGTATTGCTTTTTGGAGGATAGATCAGAAACTATAAAATCACAAAAATATAATGCTCTATGGATAAAAGCAGGCTTTGGTGAAGATGTGCTAAATGAAATTGGCGACAATCCTATCTCTTGCTGCGGTGTAGTATATGGAACAGCGCAATATTTTATAAAATACGTTGATGTTATGGTGCAGTTAATTATTAGCATTCCTCCGCAAACTGGCGTGCTAGAACAAGGGATACACAATTATCTTTTATATAAATCAAAAATTAAAAATTCAATAATTGTTAATGATGATGAAGGAGAGGTAAGTACGCTGACTACCTTTAAGCCATTTAATAATATATCTTTTGACACAAAAAAAAGGATACTAAATGTCGATGGCCAGGTAGTATCTATTATTCATCAATATGATAGGCATCTACGCTTGCTGTGGCGCTATAATAAGCGTGCCTTTTTTACAAAGGTTGAAAACCTAGCTAAGCGTAAGATACTTCTGGCTATGGGAAGAAAGTTCAATGATTAACAGATCAACAGAATTTTGTAGTTGTTTTTAAGCAAGTTTCTCCACTGGTTTGTGAAACAGAAGCAGATGAATCTGATCATTCGTTGACGGACTGACCGGTTAGATAGGTCGGGCTATTGTCCTTCCGCATGTCATCCGGGATAAGTAGCAGCTACAAATAGACACTAGGGCCAAGTGACGCCACTTATCTTTCAACAGTTGAAAATTTACGACAAAGCACAGGTAGCCTTGCTGCCGTTCGCCGCCAAGATCTATCCCCATTAGGGAGTGAACTGGGCTACGTGCATCGCAGCATCGTTTTAAAGTGGATACAGCTATGTCTTCGTTTCATGGCGTTGACTAATATTGCCGCCATAAACTGTCCGACTTTTGGAGATCACTTAAATTGATGTATATAAAAGATTAATCTAGAAATAGTAGTAAGTTAAAACTATGGACACTACCCAGTACCCCCAAAACGAGCACCCAAAGCAGCCAGAAATGAAGCTTGAACAGGAAGACCACACGTTGGAGGACTTAGCTGCATTGACCGGTTTGTTTAACCCAGACGTTATAGTAAACGAAATAATAGCGCTGGATAAGGAAGACGAGCAGGAGGAGACCAAGCCGGAATAATAGGACGAGCTGCCGCCTTAGCTAACAAGGTAAAACTAGCGCATTTTGCGGTTTGACGTGCGTGTCGTTGCTTGAACGAAGGTTTCCTATTGGGGAAGATAAATTTGGAAGGTGGTGCCTTGATCTACTACGCTTTCTACCTCTATATGCCCGCCTGCCTGGTGTGCCAGTCGGTTTACTAGGTATAGCCCGATGCCGGAACCGGGTACCTCCGGATGAAACCGTCGGAACAGCTGAAACAGCTCGCTCCTGTATCGCTCCATATTGATGCCACGACCGTTGTCCTGGATGCGGAGGATAAAGGTATTGCCCTCTTGATGGGTGGTTAGCTTTATGTGTAGTGGCCGATGGGGCTCGGCATACTTCAGGGCGTTGCTCAATAAGTTATATAGGATGCTGTGCAGGCTGGCCCGTGCAATGCGCAGGGTAGGAGCCGCAGCAAAAAGCAGCTCAATGTGAGGCTCCGGCTGGGGTGAATGGGGCTGCAAGCTACTGATGATTTCCTCTGTGAAGGGCTGCAGATCAATAAGTTCTGCTGGCACCTGCTCCAGCTGCCGCTGAATCTGTACTAGCTCCGTCAAGCTCTCAATGGTGCTCAAGATTTCCTGTAGGGCCTTCTCAAACATGCATACCATGCCGGGCGCGTCCGGATCATGGAAAGTGGTGGTGCGCTTGAGTTCTGCAAACAGGCCCGTCATGTTGTGGATGGGCTGTTTCAGGTCGTGCGAGGCGGTGTACACGAAATTGTCCAGATCAGAGTTGATCCGAACTAATTTCTCGTTCTGCAGAATTAGTTGCGCGTTGGCACGAGCCAGCTCCTCGCGCTGATCCTCAGCCTGGGTTTTGGCTCGCAGCAGTTCCTGCTCGTATTTGCGCCGCTCGGTGATATCAAACAGGGTTACGCGAATCAGCAGAGGTTCCGAGTTGCTGTCGCGAATCAGGGTGGCGTTCATCAGAACCGGAAGGGTAGTGCCATCCTTGCGGCGAAGCAGGTAGCTCAGTTCCCGAACCTGATCCTGCAGCAGCAGCAGCGGAGAGCAGTGCGTTTCGTAGTGCAGGCGTCCGCCAACGGTTAGGAGCTGTTGCAGGCAGTGCCGGGCTATTAACTCTTGGCGCGCATAGCCCAGCCACGTGAGCAGGGTCTGGTTTAATTTTACTAGGGTGCCATCGGGCAGGCAAGTGCAATACCCGCACGGCGCATGCTCGTAAAGGTCATCCAGGTTTTCCTGCGTGAGGCGCAGGTCTAACTCCGGCAGCAGTTCATCGTCCGGCACACTCATGATACTGGTAGCGGGGCGGAAGCCAGAAACTGCTGAATAGCGGCAATGGTAGCCTGCGGCGCACTCAGGTGCGGGCAGTGGCCTGAGGTATTGAGGATGACGAGCTGGCTGTGCGGTAGCTGCTGCTGCAAATAGGTTCCGACTGCTACGGGGGCTAGCGCATCATGAGCACATTGCAGAATAAGGCAAGGCGTAGAAACCAGGGGCAGGTCAGTTCGGTTATCGGCTAGAAACGTGACGCGAGCAAAGTGACGGGCAATAGAGGGCTCAGTGCGGCAGAAGCTTTGGTGCAGTTCCTCCGTTAGCTCCGGCTTATCTGGGTTGCCCATGATTACAGGCGTAATGGCGCCCGACCAACCCAGATAGTTGCTGTCCATGGCCTCGAGTAGCTCCTCAATATCAGTCTTCTCAAAACCACCAGTATAGCCAATATCATTAATGAAGCGCGGAGACGGCGCTACCAGCACGAGCTTGGCAAACCGGGCCGGCTCCCGGATGGCAGCCAACACGCCCGTCATGGCGCTAACCGAATGCCCTACGAATATTACCTGCTCCAAGCCAAGCGCCTGAATTACCTCCAGAATATCGTCGGCATGAGCGGAAAGGGAGCTGTAGCGGTCGGGGTCGTAGGCGGCCAAATCAGAGTTGCCCGCGCCTACCAAATCAAAAAGCACTACCCGGTACTCAGCCTCAAAGGCTGGCGCTACCAGCCTCCACATGCGCTGGTCGCAGCCGAAACCGTGGGCAAACATGATGGCCTCTTCTCCTGACCCGGAAACTGTGACGTTGTTGCGCTTTAAAACATCCATATGCGGGAAATCAGGAACTGAAGACACTCTATTCTGCCTAGCTGCCGCCGACCATCCAGTCTCATACTTTACTGTACGAGTGGTAGGTAGGAGGATGTTGCCGCCCGACGGAGCTACCAAGAGGTTTGCCTGAAAAAGCTACCTAGTAGGGCAGTACTTAAGCTGAGCCGTTGTTAGCCTCTTGTCTGAAATACGCCGAGAAAGTAGAGCCGCGCCCTAGCTCACTCATCACCTCAATCCGCCCCCCGGCATTTTCCATAATCTTCTTCACCATGTACAGGCCAATGCCCGTGCCTTCCACGTGGTCGTGAAAGCGTTGAAACATGGTGAAGAGCTTGGTAGTATTGGTCAGATTCAGGCCTAGGCCATTGTCGTGCACGTCCAGCACCGTGTACCCATCCACCACGCGGTACTGCAGCCGCACATGCGCCGACCTGTCGGGTGAGCGGTACTTGAGAGCATTGCTGAGCAGGTTATACACCACGCTGCGCAGGTTTTTCTCTGAAAAAGGGATAGCCGGGCACGCCGGTAGCTCTATCTCCATCTGGGCTTCTGAGGTTACAATCAGGGGTTGTAAATCCAGCAGTATTTCGTGCACGATGGCGGCCACATCCAGCTGCGCAATGGGCTGGTCGTTTTCTTTTTGGAGCTTAGTGACTTCCGTTAGGTGTTCAATGGTGCGCTTAAACCGATCCACGGAATCCTGCATATGATGCAGAATAGGCTGTACCTGCTCGTGCTGCGAAGTACTAGCGGGCAGCTCTGAGAGAAGCGCATGCAGCAGGCCTTCAATGTTGTTGATGGGCGCCTTTAGGTCGTGCGAGGCTGAATAAATAAAGTTGTCTAGGTCGATGTTGACGCGCGTGAGCCGTTCATTGTTTTCCTGCAGCTGGCGCTGGGCGTGGTCGATACGCTCCTGAGCCAGCTTGTGCTCATGAATATCGGTGCAGGTGCCAATCCACTGCATAATTTCGCCCTCAGAGCTGCGCGAGGGGAGGGCTCGGCCCAGCATCCAGCGGAACGCGCCCGTTTTGTTCCAGAATCGAAACTCAGTTTCGAAGGGCTGGCCAGTACGCAACGACTCCTGCCAGCGGGCCTGAGCAGCCGGCAAATCGGCCGCATGCATGTATTTGTTCCACTGTAAAGTAGATAGCGCATCGGGTTGCTGGCCGCTAAAATCAAACCAGCGCTGATTCAGATACGTCGTATGGCCAGCCGGGTCAGCGGTCCAGGCAATTTGTGGAATGCCTTCCAGCATACGATTCGCTTCAGCAATGGCCCGTTCTGCCAGTTGCCTAGCCTCTTCTTGCTCCTGAAGCTCCTGGTTTTTACGCGTCAGCAGCACATTCTGCTCGGCTACCTGCGCCCGAATAACCTTGATTTCTTCCTGGGCCGAAAGGCTCGTGGCAATGACGGCCAGCACGGGCGTTTCGTTAAACGTGAGCACATTCATGGAAACTGACAGCGGCAGCTGGGAGCCATCGGCAACGCGCAGGGCCAGCTCGCCTTTGCACTTGCCCGTCCAGCCCTTGGCTACCAGCATGTCCCAGTACGTGTGCGACTCAACCGGAATAAAGCGGGCAAACGACTCCCCGATAACTTCTTCCAGGGCTTTGCCCATCCAAGTGGCCAGGCAGGCATTGCAGTACAAAATGGTTGCGTCTTCGCTTAGCAGCATTGCGCCTTCATTCATCTGCTCAATGAGGGTGCGGTAGCCTTGGTCAGCGCTCTGTAGCGTGTAAATCTGGGGGCCATCGGTGCCTTGTACGGCTAGCGCATCCACGGCTCCAGTCCGGATGGCGGTAATTAGTTCTTCCGCTTCCTGCAGGCGGTAGCGTAGCTCTTCATTTTCAAGAGCCAAGTTTGCATGCGTTTGAGCGGAGTGGTCAGGCATGGCCGCTAAGCTATATTAGGAGGCAGAGGAAGCAAGGCCTAGGGCTAGCAGCACCCGGCTGCGTTCCGATAAATCGCCAATGAGGCGGCGTACCGGCAGCGGGAACTTCTTGATTAGCGTGGGGGCCGCAATAATCTGCTCCTGCATGGCCAGGGTGGGCTGCTGGTAGATGTCAACAATGTGCAGCTCGTAGCGCCCCTGCAGGTGCTGCTCACAGATTTCCTTGATATTGCGTACCGCCCGGGTGGAGTTGGGGGTTGCGCCCGTGATAAACAAGTGCAGTACAAACTCAGCTGTCGGTGGCGAAGGCATTTCGTGCGCTATCATGCCTAGCGCAACTCTTTGCTTTCCAACGGACGTATATCCAGCCCTACCAATACACGCTCCTGGTTAGATAAGTCGCCGATGATTTTGCGGATCGGGACTGGCACTTTCCGCACTAGGGTCGGGATGGCCAGAATCTGGTCGCCTTCGGCTAGCTGCGGATGAAGCAGCAAATCAATTACTTCTAGCTGGTAGCGCCCCTTCAGGTACTGCTCACAGTACTTTTTCAGGTTGGCCAGCGCCGAAACGGATTTAGTCGTTTGGCCAGCTACATACAAGCGTAGCTCCCAGGTTTCGTGGTCCTGGGAAGGGTCCAGGGCAGTGGTTTCAGTCCTCATACCGTCTTGCATAAAAGGTTAGTCGGCCGTGGGTGAGGGCTGCTCCAGTTCGCTGTTCCGAGCAATCTGGTTGCGGGTATTGGTGAATTGTTGCTGGCGGAGCGGCTCTTCTGCATTAATCTGCCGCAGCTCTTCTTCCACCGACTCAAAATTGGTGCGCAGGTTGGCAATGGTGGCTTCCAGTACGCGGCGTTTGCGTTCCAGCTCCCGGTCCTTGCGCTCAGCATCCTGTTGGGCTGCCAGCAGCTGTGCTTCTTGCATCATTTGTTGGGTGTGGCGGCTTGCCCCGGTCACGATGCCACTAGGTCCGATTACCACATCAAGTAATTGGATGCCGTTTTCGGTAACGATGAACTCGCGCACTTGGTTGGAGTGGCTCATGCCGCGCGACTTCAGGATGCTGAGGCCGCGGTTTCGCTCGCCCACACCTTCCAGGTCGCGGACGGTTATCCAGGTATCCACCAACGACGACACGCCTTCTTCCGTCATTTCCTGCTGTAGGTTGCGCCCACTGATTAGGGAGGTGAATACGGCCGTGATGTTGTGAAGCTTCAGAAAGTCAATCAGGCGCGTGAGCATGCTGCGCACTTCGGCAATGTTGCCCACCGTAATCAGGTTGCTGATGGGGTCGATGACGACGGCATCCGGCTTGAACTCGCCGATGAGCTTATGCAGCGTGACCAAGTGGCGCTCCAGGCCGTTGAGCGTAGGCCGCGAAGCTTCAATGTGCAGCTGGCCCTGCGCTATCCAAGGGGCCAGATCAATGCCCACCGAACGCATGTTGCGCACCAACTGCTGCGGCGATTCCTCGAAGGCGAAAAACAGGCAACGGCCACCTTCTTTACAAACTTGGTTGGCAAAGCCAGAGGCCAGCGTAGTTTTAGCTGTGCCGGCCGTGCCCGTTATCAGGATGCTGCTGCCCTCATATAACCCTCGTAGGCCAAACATGTCATCGAGGGCCAGTATGCCCGTAGAAACAATCTTGTCTGAAACCTCATGCGACAGCTTTAAGGAGGTAACCGGTATTACCGAAAAGCCATCTTCCGTGATGATGTACGGGTATTCGTTGGTACCGTGCGTGCTGCCGCGGTATTTCACAATGCGCAGGCGCCGGGTGGTAATCTGGTCGATAACGCGGTTATCAAGCAGAATTACGCAGTCGGAAACGTACTCTTCCAGGCCTTGGCGCGTGAGGGAACCGTCGCCACGCTCCGCCGTAATGACCGTTGTAACGCCTTTATCCTTCAGCCAGCGAAACAGCCGCCGGATTTCGGAGCGCAGTACTCCCTGGTTAGGAAAGCCAGAAAACAACGCCTCAATGGTATCGAGCACCACGCGCTTGGCCCCGATGGAGTCAATGGCGTAGCCCAAGCGAATAAACAGACCGTCGAGGTCATATTCGCCGGTTTCCTCAATCTCGGACCGGTCAACGTGCACGTGGTCGAGTCTGAGTTTGCCCTGGGCCTGCAAGCCCGGCAAATCGAAGCCCAGGGAGGTCACGTTGGCCGCCAGCTCATCGGCGGTTTCCTCGAAGGTCATTAGCACGCCGGGCTCGTTGTAGTCCTGAATGCCGCGCACCAGAAACTCAATGCCCAGCAGCGTTTTGCCACAACCTGCGCTGCCGCACACCAGCGTTGGGCGGCCTTTCGGGAAGCCACCTTCCGTAATTTCATCCAGGCCTTCAACACCCGTGGGGGCCTTGGGTAGTGTGGAAGGGGTAGGGGCAAAAGAAGTGACGGGTGCTTGCATGCAGAAACAGATTTGAACTAAAGGTACGTGCTTTCTGCAGGAATGGTCTGAGCTCAGCCGCCCGGCAGGAGCATCCAAGCCCTACACTGACTAGCCCAGCCTACTACGCCAACCTCCAGACGCTGAGGCAGAAGCTGAACAGTAAGCATTGCGGCTGACAGCGAATGAACTTGGCAACAGATTGAGTAGCTGAGCCTCTGCGCGGGTAGCTGAACAGGAAATCGGGCCGGGTTCTTGAAAGGTTACTAGCCTAGTAACTGGCGTAAAACTGCCCGGCCATGGGCGCTGCGCAAAACTCATCCGGCAACTAATAAACCCAAAATGGGAAACCGAGTAGCAGATTGACATCTTCTTGGTGCCTTCACGATGAGAATATAACTGGCGCTGCTACTGCTAGGAGCGTTGGCAGGCAGCAAGCGGTTTGCGGAATAATTTTTGGGGTGCCTGTCGGCTGCGCTACCCCCTTCCAATAGCCCAACTGCCATAACTGCCGTAGTCCTGTTGCGGGGTACTATCCTTCTTGCTGGGTCAAAGCCGATTCGGAAGTTGCGTAGCAAGCTCAACTAGTACGATCTTTATAGTCAGGATGCGTGTACTCCCTTCTTTACATGCGCATCCGCAGCTGCTTTTCTTTGGCTTATGGATTCCACTTTTCGTTCTTCCGACGCTTTGCCTGACTCGCTGGCCGCTGCGCACGCTGAAATATTGGCTTTGCGCACGGCTTTGGCAGAGCAACGGATGCTAGCCCGCATTCCAGAGCAGAACCCGAATCCAATTTATCGGCTGGGCCCCGCTCGGAAACGCCTGTATGCTAACCCCGCGGCGGAGTTATTGGCCAGTGAGCTGTCGGAAGAAGAGCTGGAGGCTGGACGAGACTTGTGCTTCGGCTGGGCCATGAATGGGCTGGTTTCAGGCCAGGAAAGCAAGTATGAGTTGCAGGTTGGCAGCCGCTACTTTTCGGCATGTGTGGTGCCTTTTCCGGAGGAGCAGTATGTGAATCTGTACTTGGTAGAAATAACGGAGCGGGTTATTGCCCAGCAGCGGCAAGCGGCCCAGCAGGCATTTGTGCAGCAGGTGCTCGATGCGCTGCCCATCTTGGTGTATGTGCGGGATGAACAAGGGAATTACGTTTTCCGTAACCGGGCCACTATTCAGCTAAGTAACCGCCTGCTCAACGAAACGCCTTCCCCCGAAACGGCTGCCATTCAGGCCGCGCAGCTAGCCTCCTACGATGCTACTGACGCGCAGGTGCTGGCTACCGGCAAGGAAGTTTACGTGGAAGAACCCCTGATGCTGCCGGACGGAGAGCCCCGGTGGTTGCAGACGATTAAGCAGCCTCTGGCCTGGGATGGCGGCGAAACCCACGTGTTGGGCGTGAGCACCGATATTACGGAGCTGAAGCAGGCCACTGAAAACGCCACAGTAGCGGCCCGGGCCCGGGAAAACTTCTTGGCCAATATGAGCCACGAAATCCGGACCCCGCTGAATGGAGTGCTGGGTATGGCCAACCAGCTCAACAAAACCAACCTGAGCGAGCGGCAGCGCGAATTACTAGGCATCATTCGGTCTTCAGGCCAGCACCTGTTAGGGGTGATTAACGATGTGCTGGACATGGCCAAGATTTCCTCGGGCAAGCTGGAACTGGCCCGGGAAGCCTTTAACCTTTGCGACTCCATCAGCCAGGCCCTGCAGCCGCTAGCCCTGCAGGCCCAGGAAAAGGGCATTGAGTTCGTGGGCACGCCGCTGCGGAACTCCTGCCCATATCCGTGGGTAGTAGGAGACCCGCACCGTCTAAATCAGATTTTGCTGAACTTGGTGAGCAATGCCGTGAAGTTTACGCCGGCCAATGGCCACATTTCCGTGGGGGGCTACCTGCTAGCTGAAACTGCCTCAACGCTTACCGTGGAGTTCCGCGTGACGGATACGGGCGTAGGTATTGCTCCGGACAAGGTGACGCGCATTTTCGAGAACTTCACGCAGGCTTACGCAGATACCGCCCGGCACTTTGGCGGAACCGGTTTAGGCTTGTCCATCAGTCGGGCGCTGGTAGAGCAAATGGGCGGCAAGCTTACTGTTAGCAGCACCCTAGGGCAAGGGAGCACCTTCGCCTTCCAGCTGACGCTCCCCCGCACCGTGGAGCTAACCCCGCTTGAGCAGGAACCTGCCTACGATACCGGAGCCCTGCGCGGCCGCCGTATTTTGCTGGTAGAAGACAACGAGATAAACCGCGTAGTGGCGCGCATGCTGCTGGAAGAGTGGGGAATAGAGCTGGATGAGGCGCCCGATGGTACGGCCGGACTAGCCTGCTTCGAGAGCCAAACCTACGACGCCGTGCTGATGGACATCCAGATGCCCGGCATGAGCGGCATGGCCGTAACAACGGCCATCCGCCACCATCCTGACCCGCGGCGCGCGTCAGTTCCCATTCTGGCCCTCACGGCCAACGCATTTCAGGCTGATACGGAGCGTTACCTGGCCTGCGGTATGAACGACTGCGTAGCCAAGCCTTTCCAGGAGCAGGATCTGTATGCCAAGCTGCTGAATGTACTGGCCCCGGCGCCATATGATCTGACCTCCCTGCACAACCTTTCGCATGGCAAAAGCACGTTTGTGTACAGCATCATCCGATCCTTTCTGACGAACATGCCCGCGTCGTTGGAGCTGTTGCGCGCGGCAACCCGCAGCGAGAACTGGCCCGAAGTGGCCCGCCTGGTACACCACATCAAGCCCAGCCTGCTGGCTCTGGGCATAGCGCCGGCGGCACCATTGCTGGTGCAGCTGGAGCAGCTCACGCGCCAACACCCCGATGAGCAGGAAGCCGCCCAAGTCAAGGTTGCTTCTATGGCCCTTCGGCAGGTAATAGAGCGGGTGTTGCGGGCCCTGCCCGCAGAGTTAGCAGCCTCTGAAGCCTCCTGAGGTGGCTGCTTGCTAAGCCTGGCACTCCCGGCAAGTGCCGGCCAGCAGGTAGTTGCGCGTAGCGGCCTCAAAACCCGCTGGAAGTAATACTGCGGGAATGGCAATCTGGTTTAGGCAGTAAATGTGCTGGCAGTTGGTGCACTTAAAGTGCACATGGTTATCAAAGTGGGCGTGCACATTGCACTCCACGGAGCAGGAAGCGTAACGCACCGTGTCGCTGGTATCGATAACGCGGTGAATCAGCCCGCTTTCTTCAAAGGTTTTAAGCGTGCGGTACAGGGTAATCCGGTCGGTGTCGCCGCCTAGTTGCTGCTCTATTTCATGGCCGGAAAGCGCAAAAGCAGACTCAAGTAGCACTTGCAGCACCGCGCGCCGCATGGGCGTCTGGCGGAGGCCATGTCTGGAGAGGGTCTGGGAAATACGCTCAGTGCTTGTCATAATGCCCGCAAAGATACTAGGTCGAAACTGACGCCAAACTCACCGGATGGTCAGATCCGCACATCCGGAAGGGGCGGAAGCCAGACTGACAGACCAAGTCCTTGCAGGGAAAAAGTAAAAAGGCCCTAGCCGATCAGCCAGGGCCCTGTTGCAACAGGTTGCTCTTACCGGCAGACACACACCTGTAACAGCCGGTCGGCTAAAATTACGCAAAACATTTAAGCAGTTCTATATAGTCCCTTGCACTCGAAAGTAAAGCCCTGATGTTTTTCTGCGTCCTGTAGCAAGTAACGCCTAGCTAGTGCTTGCCTTACAGCTGTGTGCTAGCCCCTTACTGCAGACCAACCTGCTTAAGTCCGAATTATGATCAGGACTAGCTGTATTGGTCGTGGGTTACCCGATGCTGTATAGAGAAACTGATATATAATGTAATATTTTTTATCTTTTTTTGTAACATTTCCATCCATCATGAGTACCAGCCTATATGCATTAGGGCAAGGTGTGGTTGTTTTGGTAAATGCTTCTCTAAAAGGAAGTTCAACCCCTTGATATGTAGCGTTATATACGCCAATGGCCTGTTTGTATACCCGATTGTTGTATGATTGATTGTATTACTTTTATAATTTTTGGATCAAAAAATCATAATAATTATTGTTTAAAGTATAAAAATTGCTTTCTTTGTGCACCTGAGCTTTCTCTTACCTGTAAACCACCTGTGCTGTCACGTTTTACGTTTGTTACCAACTGCTCTCTATGGAACGTTATAGACACTACGCTGATGCATCGAGCATTATTCTGCCGCTGGTAGATGTAATGCTTATCTTCGGAGCTTTCCGGGTAGCGGGTTTCCTGGTGCAGGGTACCTGGTTTTTTGGTGGGTACTACCCGTTCTTTTACGCCATTTTCGCGTTGCTTTGGTGGATTTTGTCGGGGCGCTTTGCTAACATCTTCCGTACAGATAAGCTGATCACGTACCCCGAGAAGCTCATGTACCTGATGCGCACTTTTCTGCTGCATGCCGGGGTAGTGCTTATCGGAGTGGTAGCGCTAAAAATGTACTGGCTACCGTCTGATTACCTGTTTTCCGTCTATAGCCTCTCAGTAGCAGGCGTGGTAAGCGGCCGTTTCCTGATTACGTTCTTTTACCGGGCCTACCACCGCCATGTGGCCCGCCCCAGCAGCCGCTTCGTGATTGTGGGCGCCGGCGCCAGCGGACAGGAACTCTACCGTTTCCTGGAGTCGCATGACCCGATTGCCAACCAATTCATGGGCTTCTTCACTGATAACCTCACCTCAGTGCCCGAAGGCTTGCACTCCCTGGTTCGGGGCCGACTCTCAGAACTGAAAAACTACTGCCTGCGCGCGCAAGTCGATGAAATCTACTTCGCCATGCCGCTCGACCGCCGCCAGCTTATTGAAGACCTGTCACGCTTTGCGGACGACCATTTCCTTTCCTTCCGTATCGTCCCCGACTTCCGGGGAACTGTCCGTAAAGACGTGAGTGTGTATTTCTACGACCATATGCCCATCCTTACCATTCGGCACGAGCCGCTTGGTATTCGCACCAACCTGCTGCTGAAACGCCTGTTCGACATTGCCTTCTCGCTGCTGGTTATTGTGGGGGTTTTCCCAATTGTGCTCACCGTTCTAGCCATCCTGATCAAGCTAGATTCGCCGGGCCCAGTGTTCTTTAAGCAGATGCGTCCTGGTAAGCGGAATCAGCTATTTCCGTGCTACAAGCTGCGCACCATGCGCTCTGACCACGGCCGCACCGAGCTGCAAGCCACCAAAGGCGATGCGCGGATTACGCGCGTGGGCCAGTATCTGCGCAAATACAACCTCGATGAGCTGCCCCAGTTCTTTAACGTGCTGATGGGCCACATGTCGGTGGTAGGGCCGCGCCCCAACATGATTTCGCAGCTGGAAGAGTACAGCAAGCACATCCGGACCTACCAGATGCGCCACGCCGTAACGCCCGGAATTACAGGTTACGCCCAGGTAAACGGCTACCGCGGCGAAACCCGCGAAGCCGGCACCATGGAAAAGCGCGTGGAGTACGACCTGAAGTATGTAGAGAATTGGTCGTTTGGGCTGGATATGAAGATCATTGGCCAGACCGTCTGGAACATGGTGAAAGGGGAGAAGAACGCCTACTAGGCTTCACCTGAGTACCAAGTGTTTGGAAGCTGCAAGGAGGGGCGTAGAACGCTGTGCCAGCTTTCCCGAATTCTGACTTTCCTTCTCTTACCGTCCGAAGCACCGTTTATGCTACCAAAGCTACCCGTCCTAGATTCTTGGATTTCAACTGGCACGCCCACTGATTTTGTAACCTCCATTCTGAAGCTGGGCGCCATGCGGGTGTCGGCGTACGTGTGCTTTGCCAATGTGCACATGGTAGTGGAAGCCCAGCGCGACCCCGATTTCCAGCAGATTCTGGCCAACGCCGCCATTGTCGCGCCAGATGGCAGCCCCGTAGCGGCGGCGGTTGGCTGGTTTAATGCGGAAGGCAAAGCCCAGCCCCGGGTTGCCGGCATGGATCTGCTACCTGCCCTGTTAGAAGCCGCCGCCGAAAGCGGTCAGTCGGTGTACTTTTATGGTACTACCAACGAGGTGCTGAACGCCATGGTGGCCCGGGCCCGCCGTGAGTTGCCCACGCTGCGCATTGCAGGCGTTCACTCGCCCCCATTCCGCCCCCTTACCCCCGAAGAGGATGCGGCGGAGGTAGCCGCCATCAACGCCGCCGACCCCGACCTGTTGTTTGTAGCCTTGGGCTGTCCGCGGCAGGAACGCTGGATGGCCACGCACCAAGGTCAGGTCAGGGCCTGCATGCTGGGCGTGGGGCAGGCCTTTCCGGTATATGCCGGCCTAGAGCAGCGCCTGCCGGTGTGGGCTCGCCGCTTGTGGCTGGAGTGGGCGTACCGCTTGTGGCTGGAACCAAGGCGCTTGTGGCGCCGCTACCTAGTAACCAATACCCGGTTTGTGTACATGCTCTCCCGGCGGGCACTGGCGCTGCTAGCCGGCCGCCCTGCAACCCGCGCTACCGTCTGAAACGGAAGCAACAGCCCAACTCAACGCTAGGACTATTCTGGGAGGCTGATTAGGAAGCTCAAAATAGCTTTGTAAGGATAATTATGACTAATTTTTTAACCTTATTAAATAAAAGTTAAAAAATTTATTGACAAGGTTATAATTTACAGTATATTTCAGCAACTGTAGATCAGTAGATAAATCTAGAAATAGTACACTGAGTACTTCTCGTTGGCTCCTCTTTCACTACCTCCCTATTTATCTGTAACCCTATGAAAGCAGTGATTTTCGCGGGCGGCTATGGCACCCGTATTAGCGAAGAGAGCGGTGTACGTCCCAAGCCTATGGTGGAGGTTGGCGGCAAGCCAATTTTGTGGCATATCATGAAAATTTATGCTCACCACGGTATTTATGACTTTGTGATTTGCTGCGGCTATAAGGGCCACATGATTAAGCAGTATTTCTCTGACTATTTTCTGCATAACTCCGACGTGACGTTCCGCATGGACCGCAACGAGATGCAGATTCACCGTAACCACGCCGAGCCCTGGACTGTGACGCTGGTGGATACCGGGCAGGAAACCATGACCGGTGGCCGCTTACGCCGCGTCCGCGAGTACCTCGATAATGAAACCTTCTGCCTAACCTACGGGGATGGGGTAGGGGACGTGAATATCAAAGAGTCTATCCGCTACCACCGCGAGCAGGGCGCGTTGGCCACACTTACGGCAGTGCGCCAGCCGGGTCGTTTTGGGGTATTTAACCTCCAGAATGGGAGCAGCATGGTTTCTAGCTTCACTGAAAAGCCCGAAGGCGGCGAAACGCCCTGGATTAATGGCGGATTCTTTGTGCTGGAGCCAGCCGTGTTCGATTACATTGACGGCGACGACACCGTGTGGGAAAAAGCGCCGCTTGAGCGCTTGGCCGCCGCCGGTAACCTAGCGGCTTACCGTCACGCCGGATTCTGGCAGCCGATGGATACTCTGCGCGATAAAAACATCTTGGAAGAGATGTGGCAGCAAGGCAAAGCCAGCTGGAAAGTGTGGGATGATACGGCCAAAGCAAAAGTCGCGGACCCCGTACTGGCTGACATTCTGAATACGCCGGTAAAGGCACCCCTTGATCAACTGGTGGCGGCTCCAACCATCATGCCGGCCGATTAATTTTCTATCCTACGCAGGTAAAAAGTGCTTGCGCTAGCCTGGCTACGGGCCAGAAGCTGGCCCGTAGCTGAACCCTTATGCCCGCTTTTCGCCCGCCTGAGTACTGCTTTCTTCAAAACTAACCTCCCTTTATGCACCGCATTCTTATCACCGGAAACATGGGTTATGTGGGGCCAGGCGTTGTGCGCCACCTGCGGCAGCAATTTCCACAGGCCGAGCTTATTGGCTATGATATGGGGTATTTCGCCCACTGCCTAACTGGGGCCCAGCGTCTGCCGGAGTCGCGCTTGAATCGGCAAATTTTCGGTGATGTCCGCTTCTTGCCGCACGGGCTTTTGGAGGAGGTAGATGCCGTCGTGAGCCTGGCCGCCATCAGCAACGATCCCATGGGGCAGACTTACGAGGAGGTTACGCTGGATGTAAACTACCGGGCCACTATTGAGCTGGCGCGGCAGGCCAAGGCAGCGGGCGTACGTAGCTTCGTGTTTGCTTCTTCTTGCAGCATGTATGGAGCTGGGGGTGAAGGGGCCAAAACCGAGGCCTCGGACCTGAACCCGCTAACGGCCTACGCCCGCTCCAAAGTATTTAGCGAGCAGGACCTGCGCCTTTTAGCTGACGATGCCTTCACGGTTACCTGCCTGCGCTTTGCCACGGCCTGCGGCTGGAGCGACCGGCTACGGCTTGACTTAGTGGTGAACGACTTTGTGGCTGGCGCCGTAGCGGCCGGCGAAATCAGTATTCTCAGTGATGGTACGCCCTGGCGGCCGCTCATTCATGTAGAGGATATGGCACGTGCTATTGAGTGGGCCATTGGGCGCACGCCCGAGGTTGGCGGCAATTTCCTGGCTATCAACACCGGTTCTGATCAGTGGAATTACCAAGTGAAGGAGCTGGCCTATGCAGTGGCTGAAGCGTTGCCCGGAACCCAGGTAAGCCTCAATGCCGCCGCGCCGCCTGATAAACGTTCGTATCGGGTTGACTTTAGCCTATACCGGGAGCTAGCGCCCGCGCACCAGCCCCGTCGCACCCTCACCGATGCCATTGCCGAGCTGCGCGACGGGCTGCTGCGCATGAACTTCCGCGACTCCGCTTTCCGCTCTTCTGAGCTCATGCGCCTCAAAGTTCTCACGGGCTTCCGCGCCTCAAGCGAGCTGACGGATAGCCTAGCCTGGGCGACAGCCGCCACTTCGCACCCTATTCTGCAGCCGGTTCCCGCCCTAATCTGATTTCGTCTCGCCAGAGCCTACCAACCGCCCCAGCTACTATCCTGCCTTTCATCCCGACCTCTTACATCAACCAGCACTACCTATGATTTTCACTGAAACCGAGCTGCCGGGCGCTTTCATTATTGATGTAGACCGGATGGCGGATGATCGGGGGTTTTTTGCGCGCTCCTGGTGCGAAGATGAGTTTGCCGCACACGGTATCCTGATGCCGCCGGTGCAGGCCAATGTGTCCGCGAATCCGCGCCGGGGTACACTGCGCGGCATGCACCTGCAATTGCCCCCTTATGAGGAAACCAAGCTGGTGCGCTGCACCCGCGGCGCTATTTATGATGTAATTGTGGATTTGCGGGAAGAATCGCCAACGTATGGGCAGTGGCTGGGCGTTGAGCTGACTGCTGACTCGTTTCGGATGCTATTTGTGCCCGGGCGCTTTGCGCACGGCTTCATTACCCTGCAGGATAATTCCGATGTCAGCTACCAGGTGTCGGCCAAATACGCCCCTGGGTACGAGCGGGGCATCCGCTGGAACGATCCGGCCATTGGCATTCGCTGGCCCCTGGCGCCCACCATTATTTCAGAAAAAGACCAGAACCTGCCAGATTTCGATTTGAAAATTCCGGCCGTAGTGGAGTCAACGCCATAGCCTGCCGGTGCCCACCTGAAGTTGCTAGGGCAGCAGGTCGGCCCACCTCAGGTAAGTGCAGTTTGATACCTAGTCAGCCCTTTCCCAACTCCCTCCCCTCGTTATGCTCTAGAAGTATGCTCATCATAGATACGGCGCTTCAAAAGCGTCAGCGCGAAGGCCGCCCCATTCGGGTGGCGATGGTAGGTGCCGGCTTTATGGCCCGTGGTATAGCGCGGCAAATTTGCCGGTATGTGCCGGGCATGGAGCTAGTGGCGATTGCCAACCGCACGTTAGGAAAGGCGCGCGCAGCTTATACCGAGGCCGGCGCGATGGATGTGGTGGAAGTAAACTCAGAGGTTGAGCTGGAAGCCTGCATTGCGCAGGGCCGCCCCGCCATTACCGATAACCCATTGCTGCTCAGCCGGGCCGCCGGTATTGAAGCCATTATTGAGGTAACGGGTGCCGTGGAATACGGCGCGTACGTGGTACTGGAGGCCATTCAACACGGTAAGCACGTGGTGGTGCTAGGCGCCGAGCTCGATGGCACGGTAGGCCCTATTCTGAAGGTATATGCTGATCAGGCCGGGGTAATATACACTGTATCGGACGGCGACCAGCCGGGCGTAACCCTGAACTTGGCGCGCTTCGTGAAAGGCCTGGGCATCACGCCGGTGCTTTGCGGCAACATCAAAAGCCTCCACGACCCGTACCGCAACCCTACTACGCAGGAGGGTTTTGCCAAGCAGTGGGGCCAGAACCCGAGCATGGTTACCAGCTTTGCCGATGGTAGTAAAATCAGCTTTGAGCAGGCCGTAATTGCCAATGCGCTGGGCATGCAGGTGGCCCGCCGTGGTATGCTCCGGCCAACCGTAGCGCCGGGTACATCCATAACCAAAGCCGCAGACTGGTATCCGCATGAGCTGCTGCTCAATGGCGGGCCTGGCATTGTAGATTATGTGGTAGGAGCGGAACCAGGCCCCGGCGTATTTGTGCTAGGTACCATTGATGATCCAATTCAGCAGCATTACCTGAAGCTGTACAAGCTAGGCGACGGGCCACTGTACTGCTTTTATACGCCCTATCACCTGTGCCACTTCGAAACGCCCACCACAGTAGCCCGCGCCGTGCTGTTTCAGGATGCTGCTCTGGCTCCTGCCGGCTCCATGTGCGTGGAGGTGGTCGCGGCCGCTAAAATACCGCTGCAGGCCGGGCAGGTGCTGGATGGCATCGGGCACTATCACACCTACGGCCTGGCCGAAAATGCCGCTGTTACCCGCCGCGAAAACTTACTGCCCATTGGGGTAGCCGAGGGGTGCATCCTGCGCCACAATATTGCCCAGGACCAAGTGCTTACCTACGATGATGTACTACTTCCGGAAGGCCGCCTGATTGATAGGTTGCGCCGCGAACAGGAAGCCTATTTCCATCACCCGGCCAGCCCAGTAGAGCAAGTGGCCAGATCCCAGCCCGTTGTGTAACCCGGTTTTACTGTTTTTCTATGTATCGCTAATCCTTACTCCGTCATGAACTCACATCTCCCTGCTAACCATCATCCGGCTGTTCCGGCTCCTCATGTGCCGTTTACCTTGCTGGAGCAACCGCCTGAGCCCCTGGTGCCGCCAGCTAGCCCGTGCCGGTTTTGTGGTACTCCGCTCGATGTTACGCTGGTTAATTTGGGTACTTCACCCTTGTGCCAGCACCATGTACGCCCCCATGAGTTCAACCTGGCGGAGCCTTTCTATCCGTTGCACGCACGTGTTTGCCGGGAGTGCTTTCTGGTGCAGCTGGATACGTTTGTAACCTCGGCAGAAATTTTCCAGAACGAGTACGCGTATTTCTCCTCCTATTCGGCTTCCTGGCTACGCCATGCCAAGCGCTATACCGAAATGGCTACGGAGCGCTTCGAGTTAAACAAGGAAAGCCTGGTAGTGGAAATTGCCTCCAATGATGGCTACCTGCTGCAGTATTTTCTGGAGAAAGACATTCCGGTACTCGGGATTGAGCCGGCCGGCAACATTGCCAGCTACGCCCAGGCCAAAGGTATCAATACGTTGGTCAGATTTTTTGGCAGCGAAACCGCTACCCACGTAGCCGAGCAGATAGGCAAAGCCGATTTGCTACTGGGCAACAACGTGCTGGCTCACGTTCCGGATATTAATGACTTTGTGGCGGGAATGAAGATCCTGCTCAAGCAGGGCGGCGCCATCACTATGGAATTTCCGCACCTGTTGCGCCTGATGGAAGGCAATGAGTTCGATACCATCTACCACGAGCACTTTAGCTACCTGTCGTTCTATACCGTGGAGCGCATTTTTGCGCATCATGGCCTTACCCTCTTCGATGTAGAAGAACTGTCGACGCATGGCGGCTCGCTGCGCATTTATGCCTGCCACACCCACGACGCGTCGCATCCGGTAACTAGTCACGTAACCGAGCTGCGGGAGCGAGAGCTAGCTATTGGGGTTACGGAGCTTTCGTATTACAGCGGCTTCGAGGAAAAGGTGAAGGAAACGAAGCGCAAGCTTCTCGAATTTCTGATTGAAGCCAAGCGCGAAGGAAAGTCTATAGTGGGCTACGGAGCGCCCGGCAAAGGCAACACCTTGCTCAACTACTGTGGTATCCGGACCGACTTTTTGGAGTACACGGTGGATATCAGCCCCCATAAACAAGGCAATTTCCTGCCGGGCACGCGCATTCCCATTTGCCACCCCGACCGGATCCGCCAAACTCAGCCCGACTACCTGTTGATTTTGCCCTGGAACCTGAGGGAAGAAATCATGGAGCAGATGCAGGACATCCGGGAATGGGGCGGCCGCTTTGTCGTTCCGATTCCGGAAGTGAAGGTGTACTGCTAGCGCCTAGCCCTTGCCGCCGCCTGAACCGGTACTACCGGGTTTGGACGCTGGCAAGGGCTAGTGTTAGTTTATCAAGTCTACCAATTTCGTTACCCTTTCCATGGCTTCTGTTGTGCCGCCTGCCTCTGCTACTGTGGAGGAGCTAACCTCAGCTCCTGCAACGGCTATGTACGCCCTGCTGGAACGACTTTTTCCTATCTGCCGCAGCATTACCGGCAATGGGGTCCGGCAGACGCTGGCAGTGCTACAGGAGTACCTGCCTGATTTGCAGATTCACGAAGTGCCCAGCGGCACTCCCGCCCTCGACTGGAAAGTGCCGGCGGAGTGGAACATCCGGGATGCTTGGGTGAAAAATGCGGCCGGCGAGCGGGTAATTGATTTCCGGCAGCACAACCTGCACGTGATGCAGTACAGCACCCCAGTTGCGGGCTGGTTTTCGCGCGCAGAGCTGGAGGAGCATCTATTTTCCTTGCCGGAGCAGCCCAGCCTTATTCCGTATCGAACCAGCTACTATCAGCCAAACTGGGGCTTTTGCCTTAGCCAGCACGTCCGCGACCAGTTGCAGGACGAGTACTACGAAGTGTGCATTGACAGCACCTTGGACGAGGCCGGCGCCTTAACCTATGCCGAGTTGGTGGTGCCCGGCACCACTTCCGAGGAAGTGCTGTTTTCGTGCCACTGCTGTCACCCGTCCCTCGCCAATGATAACCTGTCGGGACTAGTGACGGCCGTGTTTTTGGCGCGGGAGCTGGCCCAACGGCCCCAGCGCTTTACGTACCGCTTTGTATTTGCGCCCGGCACCATTGGGGCCATTGTGTGGCTGAGCCAGCATGCTGAAAACCTGGCGGCCATCCGGCACGGCCTGGTGCTGGCGTTGCTCGGTGGCCCCGGCAACTTCACCTACAAGCAAAGCCGCCGCGGCACCGCCGCCATCGACCGCACCGTGGCCCTAGCCCTGCGCAGCTCCGCAACCCCTCATGAGGTGCGCCCCTGGCTGCCCTACGGCTACGATGAGCGGCAGTACTGCTCCCCGGGGTTTAACCTGCCGGTGGGCTGCCTTTCCCGTACGCCCTTCGGGGAGTTTCCGGAGTACCATACCTCCGCCGATAACCTGGCGTTTGTGCGCCCCGAGCAGCTAGCCGAAAGCCTGCACCTGCTGGTAACCATCTGCGAAGCGCTGGAAAGCAACCGCATCTACCGCAACCTGAGCCCCTATGGCGAACCTCAACTGGGGCGCCGAGGGCTCTACAAAGGCATCGGGGGCGGGCAGGAAGGCGCTGACTGGCAGATGGCGCTGCTGTGGGTGCTGAACCTGGCCGATGGCCAGCATAGCCTGCTGGATACGGCGGAGCAAGCCGGGCTACCGCTGCCGCTGCTGCATAAAGCTGCCACTGCCCTGGAAGCTGCCGGGCTGCTGCAACCCCTTTAACCTGCTACCTGGCCTAGGGCCACCACCTGATGGAACCTACCACTTATACTACCTTAGAATCTGCTGCTGCGCTGGATTCACCGCAAAGCCCTGATTTTCATGCTTCTGATAGCTTGCGGGCGCGGTTTCACGCGGCCATTCCGGGCGGGGCGCATACCTATGCCAAAGGCGACGACCAGTTTCCGGAGCATATGGCACCGTACATCGTGCGGGGCGCCGGGTGCCGCATCTGGGATGCCGATGGCAATGAGTTTATTGAGTTTGGCGCCGGGTTGCGCTCCGTAACTCTGGGGCACGCCTACGAGCCGGTAATTTCGGCTGCGGCTCGCCAGATGGCACTGGGGTGCAATTTCGGCCGCCCGGCCGTGCTGGAGCTGGAAACCGCCGAGGAGTTCCTGGAGTTTACTAGGGCCGGCGATATGGTGAAGTTCACCAAAAACGGCTCCGACGCAACCAGCGCGGCCGTGAAGCTAGCCCGCGCCTACACCGGCCGGCCCCTGGTGGCCATCTGTCAGGATCATCCCTTTTTCTCAGTCGACGACTGGTTTATCGGCTCCACGCCCTTGCATGCTGGTATTCCGGATGCCATCCGGAACTTAACGGTGGGGTTTCGCTACAACAACCTGGCTAGCCTCGAGCAGCTTTTGGCCCTGCACCCGGGGCAGGTAGCCTGCGTGCTGCTGGAAGTAGAGAAAGAAGTAGCTCCTGAACCAGGGTTTCTGGAAGGCGTGCAGGCCCTGTGCCGCCGAGAAGGAGTTGTCCTTATCTTCGACGAAATTATTACCGGATTCCGCTGGCATAACCAAGGCGCCCAGGGCCTCTACGGCGTGCAGCCCGACCTGAGCACGTTCGGGAAAGCGCTGGGCAACGGCTTCAGCATAGCAGCGCTGGCCGGCCGCCGGGAGCTAATGGAGCGCGGCGGCCTGGAGCACTCGCACGAGCGGGTATTTCTGCTTTCCACTACCTACGGGGCCGAAACCCACGCCTTGGCGGCGGCTAGGGCCGTCATGCAGGTATATCGCCAGGAGCCGGTAGTAGACCAGCTGTACGCCGTGGGGCGGCGGCTGGCAGCTGGGTTACAACAGTCGGCCCGGGAGCATGGCCTGAGCCAGCAGGTGCAGGCACTAGGCCAGCCCTGCTGTCTGATCTATACCACCCGCGATGCGCAGGGGCAGCACTCGGCGGCCTTACGCACCCTATTTCTGCAGGAAACCATGCGGCGCGGGCTGCTTATGCCTTCCCTTATCGTGAATTACTCGCACACCGAAGAAGTGATTGACAGCGTACTGGAGCGGTTGCACGAAGTACTGGGAGTGTACCGCAAGGCCCTGGATGAAGGCGTGGAGAAATACCTGCACAGCCGGCCGGTGCTGTCCGTGTATCGTCGGTTTAACTAACACTAGCCCCCAACAGCTACTAAAGCAGGAAGGCCACCATGTTTTTTGGTGGCCTTCCTGCTTTAGTAGCTGTCTGACGCAGCCCGATTTAAAACGATGACCGAAGCTTTGGTAGCAAAGGCGAGGAGAAAGGAAGCGTCAGGCGTACCAGGCCGCTCAGGGCCAGGCGTACGGAAAGCCAGCGGGCAGGAATGGGCAGCTTCTGCAGAACCGGCAAGTGGAACAGCTGAAGAATGCGGTGGGCATCCTTGATGTCGCGGCGGCGCAAAGCCCGGTACGCGCCCGCCAGGATAAACTGGTGGAAAAAGCGAGCCTGCGCCATCCGCATTTCCGAGTCGGTGAGAAGCTGGTGGCATTCCGCTTTCCGGAAAATGCGCAGCACCAGGTTAATGTTCGTTTCGTTGAACATGCCCATGGTCAGGGCTCCAGCGTGCACCGTGTAGGCAGCCGTAAACTCGGGTACCCGGTACAGGCCGTAGCGCGCAAATACCCGCATCCAGATGTCCGTATCATCAGTATCCTTCTGCTCTACATCAATGCCACCAACGGACAAGTAAGCTTCCCGGCTCACGGCAATGGCGGGCATTCTGACCAAGGAAGAATTGGAAAGCACCTGCTCAACGGCCTGCTTGGGCGCCAGATATTCTTCCCGCTTAGAGGCTTGCTCTTTAATCAGCTGCTCTTCACCATCTACCACCTGCACATTAAACAGCACAGCATGATACAACTCACGCGTTTGGCGCAAGGCCCGCACAATGGTTTCCAGCCCGTTAGGCAGTAAGTAGTCATCATCATGCAGCATCAGGATATAATGCCCCCGGGCCCGCTCCAGACAATGCGTCCAGTTGGTGCCAATGTTGCCGCCGGGCTCGTTCCGGAAGTAGCGCCATTGGCTGGCGGGCTGCTTATCCAGTACCTGCTTGGTTTTCTGCTCGCACAGGTCGTTATCAGTTGAGTTGTCGGATACGATAATCTCTACATCAGCTGGCAGCGCCCCGATTGAGGATAGCGCGCGGCCTAGCAGCTCAGGCCGGTGATAGGTAGGAACACAAATGCTAAGTACCAGATTGGGAAGCTCAGGACGCTCGGCCATTCGCTTCTCACCATGTTGTGGGCGGAGTGTTTCGACGGACATGGATGAGAGGAGGGGAAGGGTGAACAAATGCTAGGGAGTTATGCTGTCATGGGCATATACTATCAATAAGTTACACTAATTGTGGCTGAGGAGTGGCCCGCTGCCAGTCCGCGGACTGCAGCACTGCCGTAATGCCCTGCCGTAAGCCAATGGAATGGTGCCAGCCCAGCTTCTGGAGCTTGCTTACATCAAGCAGTTTCCGAGGCGTACCGTCGGGCTTAGAAAAATCAAATAATATCTCGCCGGCATAGCCGGTTAGCTCTGAAACCAGGTCGGCCAGCTCCTGAATACTGATGTCGCGGCCCGTGCCAATGTTCACCGGCTCGGCTTCGTTGTAGTGCAGCATCAGGTGCAGGCAAGCGTCGGCTAGGTCATCTACGTGCAGAAACTCCCGGCGTGGAGTGCCCGTACCCCACACCGACACCCGCGGTAGGCCCAGGGCTACTCCTTCTGAAAACTTGCGCAGCAGGGCCGGCAGCACATGCGAGTTGGTTACATCATAGTTGTCGCCGGGGCCATACAGGTTGGTGGGCATGGCGGTGATGAAGTTGCAGCCATACTGCGCCCGGTAGGCTTCGCACAGCTTCAGGCCGGCAATTTTGGCAATGGCGTAGGGCTCGTTCGTGGCTTCCAGCGGGCCCGTCAGCAGGTATTCCTCCTTGATGGGTTGAGGCGCCAGGCGGGGGTAGATGCACGACGACCCCAAAAACAGCAGCTTCCGGACGGCAAAGCGCTGGCTTTCCCGCAGTACATTGCTCTGAATCATTAGGTTATCGTAGAGGAAGTCGGCGCGGTAGGTGTTGTTGGCCACAATACCGCCTACTTTGGCCGCCGCCAGCAGCACATAATCAGGGCGTTCAAAGGAGAAGAAGTCTTCAACAGCGGCCTGGTCGCGCAGGTCGAGTTCCTGGGAGGTACGCGTAACGATATTCTGGTACCCCGCCTGTTGCAGGCGGCGCATGAGGGCGGAGCCTACCATCCCCCGATGGCCGGCCACATATATTTTAGCATTCAGTTCCATGAGAGGGCTTGGTCAGAGAGCAAGTGGAGAAACGGGAATTTTGGTGTTGCAGGCGAAAGGAGAGAGGTTAATCCGTTCAGGGCCAATTGCTAGATAGTGCTAGTTTATTCGTCGTGATACATAATCTGGTGGCCGGCTTCCAGAAGCACGGCGTCGCGGCGGAACAGGCGCAAATCGGCCTGCACCATGTCCTGCACCAAGGCCGGCAGGTCGTAGCGGGGTTCCCAGCCCAGTTCGGTCTTGGCCCGCGTTGGGTCCCCGATGAGCAGCTCTACCTCCGTGGGGCGGAAGTAAGCGGGGTCAACGGCTACTACCTCCTGGCCAATGGCCAACTGATAATCGGGGTTGTGGCAGGATACTACAAAGGCGGTTTCGGCGGCGCCATCACCGCTAAAGCCTACCTCAATGCCCAGCTCCGCAAACGCCAGGCGCACAAATTCCCTAACCGTGGTGGTTACGCCGGTAGCTACTACGTAGTCGCGGGGCGTGTCTTGCTGCAACATGCGCCACATGGCTTCCACGTAGTCCTTGGCATGGCCCCAGTCGCGCTTGGCGTCCAGGTTTCCTAGGTAGAGTTTGTCTTGCAACCCCAGGGCAATGCGCGCGGCCGCCCGGGTGATTTTGCGTGTCACGAAGGTTTCGCCCCGTTGCGGGCTTTCGTGGTTAAACAGGATGCCGTTGCAGGCATACATGCCGTAGGCTTCGCGGTAGTTTACCGTTATCCAGAAACCGTAGAGCTTGGCCACGGCATAAGGCGAGCGAGGATAAAACGGCGTGGTTTCGCGCTGGGGTACTTCCTGTACCAGGCCGTACAACTCGGAGGTGCTGGCCTGATAAATGCGTGTCTTATGCGTCAGGCCCAGAATGCGCACTGCCTCCAGCAGCCGCAACGTGCCAATGCCATCTACGTCGGCGGTGTACTCCGGCGTATCAAAGGACACCTTCACGTGGGACATAGCCCCAAGGTTGTATATCTCATCGGGCTGCACCTCCTGCACAATCCGGATGAGGTTAGTAGAGTCGGTTAGGTCGCCGAAGTGGAGTTTGAAGCGCACGTTGCGCTCGTGCGGATCTTGGTAGAGGTGGTCAATACGCTCGGTGTTGAACATCGACGAGCGGCGCTTTATTCCGTGAACTTCGTAGCCTTTGCTAAGTAATAATTCTGCCAAATAGGAGCCATCCTGGCCCGTGATGCCTGTAATGAGTGCGCGCTTCATGAGGAAGAAGTAAGAGTGTTACAACACAGAAGGTGCCGAAGGTTTATGTAGAACTTTAGCGACAAATTATTGTATTTTATTCCATGAATACAACACTATTTGTGAAAATAATTATTCTTTTTATTTAATCATGAAAACCGAACTTCTGCTAATGCGTTGCGTACTAGGGCGGCTTAAAACGAAAAAAGCCCAGCTCATAGAATGAGCTGGGCTTTTAAGGTAAAGGAAGGCTAGTGAGCCCGTTAAGCAGAAGTTATTTTGCGACTGAACCAGACCTAGATCTGTTTAGTAGCGCTTCGGATCAAGGGTGGTGATTAGCCGAGCGTGGTTGAGTCGTTAGCGGTAGTCAGGCTGCTAGCCACTGCTTAGTTGCTGGCAGTCGTTATGGTATTGTGCTTCCATACTTCCACACCCGAGAGGTTGGGGTGGCCGCCGGAGGTAGAGATGACGATGTTGCCATCCGTCACGTTTACCTGGAACGGACCCAGACGCTCCCAGTGGCCCGCTTGGCCCGTGTTGTAGCCCGAGCGCACAGTCTGGCCTTCTACTAAGATGTTGGTCGTCTCGGGCGCGTTGTCTTCCCAGATGTAGGTATAGACGCTGTAGGTGCCGTTAGCTACGTTCGAAAGCGTCGCACCTACTGTAGTACCACCCACTGCACGGCTGAGCATGCTAGCGCGGGTAGCGTCCGTAGTGGGGTTCAGGGCAACAGCGGCGTTGCTGAAGGCCATGCCAGTTACCTGTAGGTTTGGGGCGCCAGCCGAAGCTTCCCAAGCGTTGCCATCCAGTGTCAAGGCCGTGCCGTTGATGTTGATGCCCCGGAAGAAGGTAGCATTAGCCGGACCAGGGAACGAAGTTGAGGTAGTAGCTGCCGGGTTTACCGTTACGGCTACTGCTGCCGAAGTAGTCGTGGCACCTGCGTTATCCGTGGCACGGGCCGTGAGCGATACCGAGCCAGTGGCCGTAGGCGTCCAGCTTAGCTGGTAAGGTGCCGTTAGGTCTTCGCCTAGCTTAGTTGAGCCATTGAAGAACTCCACTTTCGTTACCGAGCCGTTAGCGTCAGCCGCCGTCGCCGTCAGGGCTAGGGCCGTCTTCACCGTTACCGAGGAGCTAGCTGCAGCCAGGCTTACCGTCGGGGCCTGGTTGGTAGTAGTAGTGGTGGTGTGTTTCCAGACTTCCACACCCGAGAGGTTAGGGTGGCCGCCAGAGGTAGAGATGACGATGTTGCCATCCGTCACGTTTACCTGGAATGGACCCAGACGCTCCCAGTGGCCCGCTTGGCCCGTGTTGTAGCCCGAGCGGACGGTCTGGCCTTCTACCAAGATGTTGGTCGTCTCGGGCGCGTTATCTTCCCAGATGTAGGTGTAAACGCTGTAAGTGCCGTTAGCTACGTTGGATAGTGTAGCACCAACCGTGCTGCCGCCTACTGCACTGTTGAGCATGCTAGCGCGGGTAGCGTCCGTAGTGGGGTTCAGGGCAACAGCGGTGTTGCTGAAGTTCGTGCCCGTCACCTGCAGGTTGGCGGCGCCAGCCGAAGCTTCCCAAGCCTTGCCATCTAGCGTTAGGGCTGTGCCGTTGATGTTGATGCCCCGGAAGAAGGTGGCGTTAGCCGGACCAGGGAACGAAGTCGGGCTAGTAGTAGTAGGCGTGGTTGAAGTAACCGAGGTCACCGTTACGGCTACTGCTGCCGAGGTAGTCGTAGCACCTGCGTTATCGGTGGCACGGGCCGTGAGCGATACTGAGCCAGTGGCTGTAGGCGTCCAGCTTAGCTCGTAAGGTGCCGCGAACTGTTCGCCCAGCTTGGTCGAGCCGTTGAAAAACTCCACTTTCGCTATTGAGCCGTTAGCATCGGCTGCCGTGGCCGTCAGGGCCAGAGCGGTGTTCACCGTTACCGAGGATTTAGCTGCTACTAAGCTTACCGTGGGGGCCTGGTTGGTCGTCGTGGTAGGGGTAGTAGTTGTGTTGGTGCCGCTAGCACCAATAGTGATGCCGCTCTGCTTCAGCTTCTGCTGCCACAGCACAAATTCGTTGTCCTCCGTTGCCAGGGTAATGGGGTTTGGCAAGTGGTTGGTGCCGGTGCAGTTGCTGCAGTTACCAGTGCTCAGGTCGTGGCGGTCAGGGAAGGGGATGTTGTAGCCCCACTTCACAAAACCGATGGTGTTGTTGCTTACCGAGTTGCCATAGTATACGCTAGAGGGTTGCTGGTAGGCATTGAAGATGGAAGTAGCCGCGTAGGTTGCGTTCAGGCGAGTGCCATCGGGCAGCAGGCCGCTGGTTACCATGCGGTTGTTATAGAACTTGATGTCGTGGCCGGCTGCAATGTTCATAGCCGCGTTGCAGGTCGAAACGAACTGGTTCTCGAAGGCATTCAGGAACGCTACCGTGGTAGAGGCCGAAGAGCCGTCACCGTCGGTGGTGATACCCGTACCCGTGAACTTGGTTCCGTTGGCAGGGTAGGGGTAGGCGCCCTTTACAAAGTTGTTATGAACGCGGGCCGGGCTCTGCTGGGTGCCGCTTGAGTTATAGAAGTTGATGTTGTCTTCTACCAAGCTCTTGTTTGGCTCATTGATTACCTGGTTCCAGCTAATGTCAATGTTGCCCACGTTGCGTACTTGGTTCAGACCGCAGAACTGTACGTACTCGCCACCGCCATTGCGGAAGCGGCCGTCGATGTTCTTTACCTGGTTGTAGCGCACGGTCAGGGTGCCAGTAGCCGAGCCATCGCCGCTCCACTGGTAGGCAGCAATGCCCGAGGTGTGCTCAAAGTAGTTGTTTTCAACCCGTACCGAGCGTCCGGAGTTAACCTCCAGGAAGCGGCCGTGGCGGCGGTTGTCTACGCTTTGCTGAATGCCGTAGCCTTTGTTGCCGGTGATAACAAGGTTGCTACCACCATTTTTTGCGTCAATCAGGTCGCCAGCGCCTACCAGAACGCAGTTCTTAATGATAACGGGCTGTGTGGTTTGGATGCGAATACAAGGCGTGTTCGAATCGTTGCTGCGGAAGTTGCCAGTGTACGTACCGCCCTGGGTAATAGTAATAGGGGCGGAATACGTAATGTCGGTGGGGAATTGCCCCTGAGCCTGGCTGAAAGATGGAATTAGGTTGAGCAGGAACATCACTACTGCCGGAAGCGGCAGAAAGCGGGCGCCAGAGCGGTTGCGTGGAGTCATCAGGAAAAAATTTGGTCCGAGGGCTTTTTGCATTCTGTGAGCCATTAAAAAGAAAAAACTGTTTCGGGAAGTCAATTGTGAACATCCCGTAAGTCAATTCGCTCCTGGAGCTTGAATGAAATTAGTGCTATTGGCTGGTAAGCGTTTGGTTTTTATTGCCGGCAGTAGTACCGTTACTGTTTGAGCGGTGCACGTGGCGCCTGGCGCAGCTCAAACAACACCTCGAAGCTTTTGGTACTACCTGCCTTATAGTAGGCATTAAGCATTAAAAACGTGTGGCTAACCAGTTTATCCATCTTCACATTCCATTCTAAGCCACCAGAGACCTTGCCGGTCCGCTGAACGTTCGGTTCTTTCTTCGATCCAATCTGAAAGTCGTCAAACAAGACTATCAAGGGGATTTTAGAATAACCTGCTCAATGCTAAACTTTGAAAAGTGCTAGATTGATACCCGTTGTTCATTACAAATGTATAAAAATGATTGAAGATGCAACGAATGCTTGCAAATTACGTAATTGTACTATTATCATAATTTAATATCACTGGCCACAAAAAAACGGCTTGTCAGTAGCTGACAAGCCGTTTGTATAAAATTCGGGCATTTTAAAATTATCGTCGCTTGCTAGTCAGGCGGTTACTTCTAAAAAAAGCCGTTAATACGCAGTAGAACGAAGCGGAATTGATTGCGCCACGGGCCCTACAAAAACGCCATGCTCCTTTACCCGGGCCTGCCAGGCAGCCAGCTCCTGTTGCTCCTGCTGCAGCGTAATGGGGCCCGGCAAGTGCGTTGTGTTACTGCAATCAGCACAATTGCCATTGCTCAGGTCGTGGCGGTCAGGGCCGGGCTCCTGGCGGCCCCAGCTCACAAACCCAATGGTGTTATCAGAAATCCGATTTCCGAAGAAGACAGTAGTGGGTTTTTTGTAGCCGTTGAAGATGGAGGTGCCAGCATATGTGGCCCGTAGGCGAGTGCCATCAGCTAGCAGGCCGCTGGTTATCATGCGGTTGTGGTGAAATACGTTGTGGTGGCCTGCTGCAATATTCATGGCCGCGTTGCAGGTGCTTACCACGTAGTTCTGAAAGGCCTCCATATACGCCGTGGTAGTATGCGGAGAAGAGGCGTCGCCGTCGGCAGTAATACCGGAGCCAGTGAACTTCTCCGCGGTGGCGGGCATCGGGTAGGCACCCTGAATGTAGTTGTGGTGCACGCGGAGGGCGCTGCGAGGCGTGCCCGATGAGTTATGGATGTTGATATTGTCTTCTACCAGGCTGTTGTTTGGCTCATTCACTACCTTATTCCAGCCAATATCAATATGCTCGATGCCGTGCACCTCATTGAGCTGCAAAAAGCTGACGTGGGTGCCACCGCCATTGCGGTAGCGCCCATCAATATTCTTGGCCTCGTTGTAGCGCACAGTTATGGTTTGGTCAGGGGTGCCGTTGCCGCTCCAGCGGTACACCAGTATTCCGGCTGTGTGTTCTAGGTAGTTGTTTTCGGCCAGCAGGCTTATGCCATCATTCATTTCCAGGAATCGGCCTCGGGCACGGTTGTCTAGGTTGGGTTGGGTGCCAAACCCCCGGCAGTTTCGTACCGTCAGGGAAGCAGAGCCGGCCCTAGCATCTATCAGGCGGCCAGGGCCACGCAGCTCGCAGCCATCGAGCACAACGGGCTCCGTGGTCGCAATCCGGATGCAGGCCTTGTGAGGGTCATTGCTTTCGTAGACGCCGGAATACGTGCCTCCTTTCTTAATTACCAGCACGGCATCCTGGCTCCCTAGTAGGGTAGTACACATGGTACTAGTGAGAAGCAGACCCAGGATACCGATAAGCTGCAGGATAGAAATAGGCATAGCGGATACGAAATAGAGAAGTATGGGCGGCGGTTGCGGCGGCCAGAGAGCCTAGTGCAGGAAATACCCTACTAGCCGGCGGGCATAGCCATTCAGCAAAAAATACGGCAGGTACGGGCGCGGACAGTTTTTGAGGCTGAAGTGGGTGAAATTGCGCAGGTTACCGCCGCCCCGTATCCCGAACAGGTGCAGGTAATAGCCACGCAGGCTACGCTGCCGGCGGGTGATTTCCTGCCCACTTTCCTCGGGGTAGGTGCTCAGGCGCGCATCGTAGTTGCAGTATACCGGGAAACCATGCCGGCGAGCTACGCTGGTGTAGTCGAAATCGGCGAGGTAGTGGGGTAGGCGTTTTTCATCAAACAAACCAATGGTATCCAGCACCACGCGCGGAATAAGCAAGCCGCGGCCCGGCAGGTAGGTAACCGGGTGCAGGCCTTGGCGCTGGTCGGGGGGTAGTGTTTCCAGCAGGTCGCGGCGGGTATTGGTGCGCCAGTCCAGGGTTTCGCCGCCGTATACGGGTTTGCCTGTGTTCACATCCAGCTCCAGCGCGCCCAGCACCGCAGTAGGGTGGCGTTCTGCCGAGGCTAGCATCTGGGCCACAAAATCGGGGGCGGTAATCACGTCGTTGTTAAGCGTCATGACGCGGGTAGCGCCTTCCGCCATGGCGCGCCGGATGCCCAGGTTTACTCCGGCCGTCCAGAACAGATTGCCGTCACCTTCTTCAATCAGCACCTCCGGAAATTCGTCGCGCAGCATCTGGCCGGTGCCATCCGTCGAGCCATCGTCTACTACTACTATCTTAAAGTCGATGGCGGTTTGCTGCCGCAACGACTCCAGACAGGCGCGGGTAAACTCTTTTCGATTGAAGACGGGAATAACGATGTAGAGCATGATGGTTTTCTTACTTGGCAGAATTCGAGGAAGCGCCCTAGGTGGCAAAACAGCCGAAACCGCTCGCCTACGCTACTGTAGACGAAGGTTTGGCGGCCCGCCTATGAGCGTGCAGGTTGTGGAGGCGCTCGGGCCTAGTAACGGCGGAGTGAAGCAGGGAGGAAACACGTTGCAGCAGCCGCTCACTGCGGGCCGACCAGGTTTGGGTGCGGGCAAACTCGTAGCCGGCCCGGCCCATACTTAGGCGCTCTTCGGGGTGGTTGTAGAGATACTCGACGGCCCGGGCCATGGCGTTGGCAGCTGCGTCGGGGGTAGTAACGGGTACTTTAATGCCGGCGGCAGCCGGAATGAAATCATGCGCGCCCTGGTGGTCGAGAGTGATGATGGGCAGGCCGGTAGCCATGGCTTCGAGGAACTGGGAGGCAAAGGAGTCGCGCAGGCTACCGAACAGGAAGGCATCATGAGCCAGGAAAGCCTCCTTTACTTCCGTCCAGGGTACCGTGCCACGCCACGTCACGTTGTCAACCAGGCCGTAGCGCTCAATCCAGCCATTTACCTGGGGCCCTAACGGACCGTCGCCAATAATAGTAAGGTGAAACGGGATGCGAGTATCAACCCGAGAAAGCGCCTCCAGAGCTAGTACGAGCCCTTTGCGCGGAAAAAGCCGACCGAGCCATAGCAAACGCAGCACAGGCCCCGGCTCCCGCTGCGGAAAAGCAGCCGGAAAAAACGATTCCGGCAGGCCAGAGTCAACGAACATCTCGATTCGCTGGGCGCCAAGCTTTTTGGCCAAAGCCGCCGTTTCAGAGTTGCCGGCCAGCACAAGGGTAGCATGGCGTAGCGTTTGGCGCACGTTAGGGTCAAAGGTCATCAGCAGCCAACTGATGGCGTTGCGCATGGTTTCCGTCTTAAACCAGTCCGGAATAAAGGAGCGAAATGCTACGGGCGCCTTTTGGGCGCCGCCTACTGGGCCAAAGATGAGCGGTTTGCCCAGGCGCCACATCCAAGAGCCCATTTGCAGGCTCCCGTAGGTGGCATGGTGAACGTAATCAAACGATACTTGCTGGCTGAGGGTGCGGGCCTGGCGCCAAGCTAGGTATTGCCACACCAGGTAGTGCAGGTACACCCCAAACTGCCACCTGTACAGGAACTGCACCCACGCCGGCACCGCTACATATATAAACTGCAGCTGCGCCGCCGAAAGCTCATGGCCGTGCTTGGCCACGAAATTTTCTACATCCGTCTTGCCCTCGGGGGTAGTGAGGCACCACACGTGGTGGCCGTGCAGAGCAGTTTGCCAGGTCCAGTGAAAGCCGCCGCCGGCTTCGCCGCCATTCACCGGGTTGCATGCGTACGCCGATATCAGGATGTTCATGCGAGTTGAGTGTTGGGCACGGGAGCAGCAGGAGCTGGTGCCGGCACCGGCCCCGACGAGGCCGGGCGGAAGCCGGTAACGAGGCGGCGTACCTTAGTGGTAATGCGCCCGAGCAGGAATTCCTGAAAGCGCCGGGTGTCCCGGCGCTGGTCAGCCAGCACAAATTCCGGATGACGGAGCGGAAACTTTATTTCGGTGGTAGGAATGCCAAAGTAGCTGTCCTGGGCATCCATGGTGTGGGTGCCGTGGTTGCCAAACCCAATGTTTTCAACCAGATGCACCGCCGGTACCACGGCCAGGCCCGAGTGGGCCACAATGGTGTAGTGCCACTGGTAGTCCCACACATCACAGGGCTGGGGTAGGCTCAGGATGCTCTCGAATTTGCTGAGGCGGTACTTGGTTTCAGCCCAGGAGCTAAACACCTTGTGGAGCTTGCCTTCCTCCAGCAACTGCTGATACCCGCTCAGGTTGAAATCGAACAGCTGCCAGGCCCGGCGCCAGGTAGCCCAGCCCCAAGAGTTAATCTGGTGCGAGAAATAGTAGGAGAGCGAGTCGGCGCTGAGCGGCTGCTGGGCCTCGCGGCCGAAGTTATTGCCTCCAATGTGCATCACGCGGGTATCGTGCCGATAGCGGGCTAGCAGCTCCTGGCAGAAAGGAAAAAACGATGCGGCCGGTACGCAGTCATCTTCCAGAATAATACCCTCTTCCTCGTGGCTGAAAAACCAGTCGAGGGCTGTGGCTGGCCCCACGCCGCAGTTTAGGTTGGTGGTCCGGAACAGCGTGAACACCTCGCAGGGCCAGTCAATGCCAGCTACAATAGATCGGGCCGCCGCGCACTGGGCCGGGTCATCTGGGTGGGTTGTGCGCGGGCCGTCGGCGGCAATGTAGAGCCGCGCCGGCCGGGCCTTGCGTACGGCCTCAAATACCTGCCGGGTGGTATCGGGGCGGTTGAAGATGAGCATGAGCACGGCCGTTTGTAGCGGTGCCTGGCTGACAGAGGATTCAGGAGACTGTAGCATACGCGGCGTTGGGGGCTTCAGGTGCGGGTTGCCCTACCCGGCCCGGTAAACCCGGTGCCGTAGGATAGGATAGAGGGTTAGGAGCGTCAGGAGGGGTAGTGTTCCAGTGCAGGGCAGGAGCAGCGCTTGGCACTACCAGCGGATAAGCCACGGCCAGCGTCAGGCCCACCAGGCCGTAGAGGTAGGTTGGCCAGTCGTAAGAAACGCCATAGAGCAGGGAGCTAATGGTAAAGCAAATGAAGGCCACGGTAACCGGGCTCATGAGCGTGGGTTGACGGATTCGTTTCCAGAGCTGCACAATGGGCACCGCCAGCACCAGCAACAGGCCTACTATCCCAAAGTAAAAGAGGCGGTCGAGGTAAAAGCTATGGAAGTGGTGGCCGGTGCGGTCGGGCCAGATGGGGGCATTATCATCACCGTAAAACTGTACGGGCAGCTCAAATCCCTCGAGGCGCATGCCCAGCACCGGGTACTCCTCCACGTACGACTGGTATGACTGGAACTGTTTCAGGCGCCAGCTGCCGGTGCCCTGCTTATCGGCGTTTTCAATGTCGCTGACGCTTTTCTCCAGTTTGCGCAGCACCTGCGGGTTATCGATTACCACGGCGGCACCCCCTAGTAACCCTACAATCAGGGGCATCAGGAAAATGGGCAGAATACGATGCGTACTGAGCCGAACGCCTTCTACCCTGCCCAGCACCAGCAGCAGTATGTTTACAGCCAGGGCAAAGGCGGCGGTAAGCCACACAGTGCGGTGCTGCAGAAACACAATAAACGCCAGGATGGTGAAAAACAGCGCCAGCCGCAGCAACCCGCCTTTATTCAGGTACTGGTTGAAATAATATAGCGCTGGCAGTAACAGCAGATACGCCGAGGTTACGTTAAACCCGCGCTCATTGTCCAGAAATGCCGATAGGCTGAGGGCATCCGGATGATAGACGGCTATGTTGATCAGCAGGCCTAGTAGCAACAGCACCATCAGGGAGCTGACCGGCAAAGGGTAGCGGCGGTAATACGCATAGGCGGCAAAAATGAGCAGCAGCACCAGCAGTTTGTTGAACACGTGTGGATACACCAGGTACGTGCCCCACTCGTTGTACGACTCCAAAACCAACGCGCCAATGGCTGCCACCACCACCAAAAGCCAGCGGCGCATTACTTTGCTCAGGCGCCGATAGAAGAGTGCGGTAAGTAGCATGGAAAACGCCGTAACCCCCAGAACAAACTGGATGATGAGCGGCGAATCAGGGTCTTCTACCACAAATTCGGTGAAGGCCGGGTCCGTTACCAGCATCAGCAGGATGGGGATAATATGCAGGAAGCGGAAGTTGATTTTCATAGCTCAAGGGCAGAAACAGAGGGTGCCACGGCCGCCGATACCTCATGGGCTGGTACCGGCTGGCAGACGGCTTCATACACCTCCCGGGTACGCCGGGCAGTATGCTGCCACGTGAAATCAAGCAGGCGCAACTGGCCTAAGCGCACCAAATCTTGGCGAAGAGCGGCGTCAGAAAGGACGCGCTCCAGCTGCTGCGCCAGTTCGGCGGGCTGGTTTAGTTCGAAATACAAAGCCGCTTCGTGGGCAATTTCTGGGAAGCACGAGGCATGGCTCAGCACCACCGGGCACTGCTGGCCGTAGGCTTCCAGAATAGGAAGTCCGAAGCCTTCGTACTCAGAGGGAAATACAAATACCTGTGCATCGCGGTACAACTTGTTTAGCTGCGCATCAGACACGGGGCCAAACTGATGGGCGCGGGTACTCAGGCCATGTTTCTGAAGTAGTTCCTTTTCAGGGGGGGTGAAGGCGCCGCCACCGGCGCACACTAGGTGCAAATTCTGGGTAAGGCCGGGTGAGAGCAGGGCCATGGCCTCTACCAGGAAGCTAAAGTTTTTGTACAGCGCCCGGCTGCCGGTAAACAGAATGTAGCGCTCCGGTACGGCCAGTTCCGGCCCGGCAGTGCTGTATTCCCGATCAGCATAGCCATGATAAATGACCGACACCTTCTCGGGTGCTACCGGTAGCAGGCGCAGCACATCGGCACGGGTGTGCTCCGATATAGTGATAATGTGGTTGGCGCGCTTGGCAATCCGCTCCAGAATGGACTGGTCGCGGGTGGGGTAGTACTGCGGAAACAGCGCCTGAATCATATCATGAATGGTAATAACCAGGGGCTTGTCTTCGAGCAGGTCCAGGAAATAGTCGCTATCTGTGAGGGTCGGATGAAACACATCAAACTTGCCCCGTTGCAGCGCCTGTACGGAAGCCCGGCGGTTGAAATACCGCATAACGCGCCACCGGCCCGGCAGCGGAATGTTGGGCAGAAAGGTGCTGTGGCTGGAATGCTGCCGGTCGCGCAGGTACAGATTGTTGCTGAGCGCCACGGCCAGCTCCGTTTGCCAGTTGGCGTGGGAAAGCAGCTCGTGGTGGTAGCGCGATACGCCTCCGAAATCCTGCAGCGTAAACGCCTGATGGTCGTAGAGAACACGCATAGCTATACCAGTTCAGTTTCAGGATCAGGCAGCAACGACGCCCGTGGCTGCAGCTTACTAGCTCGGTTTACCTCAGCAACCGCTGCCGCACCGGCAGGTATTTCGCCATCTAGGCGGGCTAGGCGCGCCGAGAACATGCTCAGTAGCTCATGCAGGCGCCCAGTGGCAAAGCTGCCTTCGTGCAAGCGCCCCAGCAGGCGGCGCAATACGCTGCGCAGGCGAGCCGGCGGTGCTCCAATGGCCAGGGCCAGTACCAGCACCGCGCCGGCCGTTATTTCCGCCATCAACAGCACAAACGAAGGCACGGCCTCAGTGGGCACCAAGAAGCGCAGGCCGGCAATACCAGCGGCCACCACGGTTCCGGCCAAAATCCCCGGCACATAAGAGCCCAGTACATCGGCCACAGTTACGGCCAGTACCTGGCGCATCAGCAGCAGGTACAGCACCGTCCGGATAACCTCCCCGATAACCACGGCCCAGGCCACGCCTAGCAGGCCGTAGCGGCTTAACCCAAAAAAGAGGCCGGTTAGCAGCACGGTGTAGCCTAGGTTAAGCCAGAGCTTGGGCGTGAGCGTAGCCGTGGCATCGCACACCACGCCGGCAAACATCGTAACCATGCTCAGGCTAAACGCAGCGCATACAATCTGCAGGATGGGAACGGCTGCCACCCAACTGGGGCCTAGCATTACCTGCACAATCTCGGGCGCTGCTACTGCTGCCCCGGCACAAATAGGAATTACTAAGGCCGCAATGAGGGTAATGCTGCTCAGATACACGGATTTCAGGCGCGGCAAGTCAGACTGAACCTGGCTGAAAGACGGGAACACTACCCGCGAAACACTGGTAGTAAGCATGTACACGGGCAAGCCAATCAGCATCCAGCCGCGGCTGTAAATCCCTAGGGCTGCTGCCCCGAGCAACCGGCCAATCAGGAGCGTATCCAGGGAGCCGGTTACAAACTCCAGAAAGCTGATGGCCGACATCCGGCTGCCATAGGCCACCAGCGGCCGATAGGTTTCCCAATCAAACAGTAAACGGACATCATGCCGGACAGCGCCGTAGCTCAGAATGGTAAGCAACACGCCATGGCCTAGGGTTGCCGCTACCAGGCTCCATACTCCAAACCCCTGAAACGCCAGCCCGATGCCAAACACGCCGTAACTGACCACAAACGACACTATCTCCATAATGGCCAGAGCCCGAAACTGCATCCGGCGGCGCAGCAGGCTCAACGCCGTAGCATTAAACCCTGTGAGCAGCAGCCCAATGGCCAAGGTGCGGACCACGGGCACTACCTCCGGCTGCCGCACAATGCTGGCGGCCAGCGGGGCACCCAACGCCAAGATACCGGCAAACAGAATGCCTAGGGCCACGGAAGAGGTAAAGGCCGCCCGAATATCGGCGCGGGTGATTTCAGGCTTCTGAATGATGGCCTGCTCCATGCCCATCTGGGCGAAGTAGCCCCCAAACCGAAGGATAACACCTGCCAAGGCTACCAGGCCAAATGCCGCCGGACTCAGCAGCCGCGCCATGGTGGCCGTGTAGCCGATCTGTAGTAGAGAGGTAGTTATAGTAGCAGTAGTGGTCCATTTAACGCCATTGACAGCGGCGGTGGTCAAATTCGAAGGAGAAGATGCCATAAGGCGTCCGGAAAGAAAGGAGTGAGAGCAGGCGAGAGAGCAGGGACGGGAACCTTCGGGTTGGCTGCCAGCGGTTCCGGCAGCCAACCGGGGACTTTACTAAGTAGGGAAGGGTAGCGCCTGGGCGGCGCTAGTAACCGTAGGTATAGGCTTTTTCCTTGTAGCGGTATTCGTAGGTTTTAGTGAAGTGCACGTCGTTGATAATCATGTAGAGCTGCTTCACCTTTTGGTCGCGGTGCAGCTCATTAATGTGACTGATCAGGCCTTTATCGGTATAGTTCTGGCGCACTACATAAATGTTGGCATCGAGGTGGCGAACCAGCATAAAGAATTCGGCTACATAGCCGGTAGGCGGCGTATCGACGATGATATAGTCATATTGGTCGCGCAAGCTGCTAATGAGCTCGTCCATGCGCTTGCTTTCCAGCAGCTCCGTGGGGTTGGGCGGAATCGGGCCGCAGCACATAGCGTCCAGGTTGCGTACCCCAGTCTGGTGAATGCATTCTTCCACCGAGCTCAAATCCATGAGGTAGCTGCTCAGGCCATGCTCAGCGCAGGCCGCTTCCAGCTGGAAATACGAGGCCATAGTAGGGCGGCGCAGGTCGCACTCAATCAGGAGCACTTTGCGGCCACTCTGGGCCATTTCCGCTGCCAAATTCACGGCGCAGAAGCTCTTGCCTTCCCCCGGAATAGAGGAAGTTACCCCAATCACTTTCTTATCGAGGCCCGCCGACAGGTACTGCAGGTTCACCCGTATAGAGCGGAACGACTCGGCAATAGGACCTTTGGGGTCGCGGAGCATGTTCTCTTTGTCCAGCTTCGTGCCGTGGGCCACCACACCCAGCATAGGAATAGTGGTGATGCGCGAAAGATCTTCCTTGCTCTGGATGCGGCGGTTCGCTTTGTCCAGGAACACCGAGACCCCCACCGGAATAGCCAACCCCGCAATCAGGGCAATGAGGGCCACTACGCCGGGCTTCGGAGCCGTGGCCGAGTCGCCTACCATAGAGGCTACGTCAACTACTTTCTTGTCGGTGGCGTTGGTAGCCAGCGCAATGGCGGCTTCGGCCCGCTTCTCAATCAGAAACTGGTAGTTCTTGTCGTTGAAATCGGTTTTGCTTTTCAGCGTAGCCAACTGACGCTCGTTTTCCGGCATCTGGCTCATGTTGCCGCGTACCTGGCTCAGTTGCGAATCCAAGTCGCGCAGGGCAATATCAGCGGCCCGGCTCATGTTGGTCAGCGTCTGCATCAACGATTCCTTGGCGGCCTTAATGCGCTCATCGAGCAGAGTTACCATGGGGTTATCGGTGCTGGCGTTCAGGCCCAACACGGCCCGCTGGCTGTTCAGGTCGGCCAGTTGAATAATCAGGTTATTCACTACCGGGTCTTCAATGCCCACGCTGCTCGGCGACACTACCTGCGAAGCGCCCCGGTTGGCCTTGACGTAGTTCAGCATGTTCTGGTAGTACTTGCGGTTGGTTGCCACTTTGGCCCGCAGCATCTGGAGCTCGCCTTGCTGCTGAATGCCGCGCGCCGACTGAGCTTCCACATCTACTACCCCCCGTGAGGCGCGGAACGAGCTCAGGGCTGCCGTTGACTTGCGCAGGGAATCAGAGAGGTGCCCGATTTCCTTGTCCAGAAAAGCTACCGTTTTCTGGCCCGTTATGTTCTTTTCGCGCAGGTCAGCCTCCACGTAAACCCGCATGAGGGTATCTAGGAACTGGATTTCCTTTTCAGGAACCGGCCCTTTTGACGTTAGCTCCACCACCCGCGACTCCTGGTCGATGGGGCGCACCTGCAGGTGCTGCTGGTACTCACCGCGCAGGCTGGCGGGGTCCTGCAGCGTTACATAAAACTTGCCTTGGCCGGGCTCGGCCGGAAAGTTGGGTTCAGGGTGAATAACGGCCGTGAGCAGGGGCGTGCGCAGTGTGTCGCCGGCCTGCACCGTTTCGTTGATGTGCGGATTCAGCACTTCCCGAATAAACGTGCCATCGGCTAGGCTATAGAGCGAGCCCTTTTCGGCATCGGCCTGCACCTGATAGCGCCCGTTGGGCAGCGGCTGTACATAAATTTGCACACCGGTCAGTTGCGGAGCCGAGGCAACAGGGGTAAGGCGGAAGGGCGTCGAGCCCAGGGGCATTTCCCGGACCTGCAGTTCTTTAAATGTGTTCAGCCACGTATCGGGGGCCGAGTAATAGGATACAGTGAAGGGCAGACGCGCCAGGGCTCGCTGCACCATGTCGTCCGAGGTCAGCAAGGCAACTTCGTCTTCCATCTTGGTGCCTTGCTCCTTTACTTCCAGAATTTTGAGCAGCTCCTGCGCTTGCTTGGAACCCGTGCCCTGGTCGCCGAGGAGCATGGTAGACCGGAACGCGTACACGGGCTGCTTCACCCGCAGATACAGGAATGCACCTATGCCGGCAATAAGCAACGATACCAGAAACAGCGGCCACCGGTTGCGCAACCGAAAAAACAGCTCGTGTAGGTCAATTTCATCGGTGGGTGTGTGCGGACGTGATTCCATTCCGATACGTGTTTAGAGAGGATGTAAGGAAGAGGCGCAGTAAGGCAGGCGAAGCCGGAAGACTAGAAAGCCTTCAGATAACTTAAGATGAGAGCCAGGGCCGAGATGCCAGAGAACACTAGGCCTAGATTATTCGCATTACCCCGGTCAGTGCGGGCCTTCATTGGCTCCACATACAGGGCATCGTTGGGCAGGAGGTAGAAATAGGGCGAGGATAGCAGGGCCGGGTCTGTGAGATTCACCAGGATGGTTTCAGAACCCTTGGACGTTTGGCGGATAAGCTTCACGTTCTGGCGGTTACCAAATTCCGTCAGGTCGCCGGCCAGGCCTAGGCCTTCCAGTATGGTGCACTGGGCATTATACACGAAGTAACGTCCCGGATTACGCACCTCTCCTAAAATTGTTACTTTAAAGGAAAGAAGTTTAACTAAAACGTTAGCGTCGCGCACTAGCCGGCCTACTGCCTGCTGCACCGAAGCCTGGGCTTCTTCCACGGTTAGGCCCTGGAGCTTGAGCCGGCCGGTAGTGGGCAGGTTGATGGTGCCCGCCTCATCAACAGAGTAGCCAGTCAGGAACAGGTTGCCTGGGTCGCCATTAAAGATAGAGCGGCCTTCCATGGTGTTGAAAATGTCATTAAGCTGCGGCTGAATGCTTTGCACCCGAATGCTGAGCACGTCACCGGGCTGTATGCGGTACGCATTGCGCGCATTATCCACGACTACAGGCGTGCGCGTATTGTAGCTTCGGCCTTGGAGGTAGGGTAGGTTTTTCTGCGATACGCAGCCAGTAACAAGGGTTAAAACAAGTGGTAACAACAAAAAGGTACGGCCGAGACGGCGGCAGAGAGCAGACAGCATATAGCGGAAAGGAGAGAAGTGGCTGGGAGAAGGCAACTACTGAAAAAGAGCAGTGAAATGTGATGTGGCTACATTGGTAGTAATATTGAAGATTTCCATAAACGTATTGGATTGAAACTGCAATGTCAAGAACTATTTAAATTATTTCCATAATTATTTGTATTGATAACAGGAATAGCTTTTTGCAACCCTCCATTGCTTTGCACGGTTGTGCTTACAGAGTCCGCCGCCAAGCCCCTACCTTGGCAGTGTAAATCCGCTTAAAGTCATTCCATGAAAATTCTGCTGGTTGAAGACGAACCGAAAGTGGCCGCTTTCCTGCATCAGGGGCTAACGGAGCAGCACTATACCGTTGATCTGGCCGCTGATGGCCTGCTAGGCCTGCGCCTGGCCCAAGCCGGCGGCTATGACTTGCTGATTCTGGATACGCTGCTGCCGGGCCTGAGCGGGCTGGAAGTATGCCGCCAGGTGCGCGCCCAGGATACCAGCGTGCCCATCCTGATGCTCACGGCCCTCGGCGAAACCGACGACAAAATTCGGGGGCTTGATGCCGGCGCCGATGATTATCTGGTGAAGCCCTTTGCCTTTAAGGAGCTGTTGGCCCGCATTCGGGCGCTAGCCCGCCGCCGGCACGAAAGCCCCACAGCCAACTCGGTGCTGAAGCTGGCCGACCTGACCCTGGACCCGGTTCGGAAGGTGGTACAACGTGCGGGCCAACTGGTGCAGCTCACAGCCCGCGAGTTCGCCCTGCTCGAGTACCTGCTGCGCAACCAAAACCGGGTAGTGTCGCGCGTAGATATTCTGGAGCACGTCTGGGAAACGTCCTTCGATACGGGCTCTAATGTTATTGATGTGTACATCAACTTCCTGCGCAAAAAGCTCGACAAGGATTTCACGCCCAAGCTGATTCATACGCTGGTGGGTATGGGCTACGTCATGAAAGAGGAGTAAGGCGGTTTCAGCCGAAACCCGACCTAGTAATTTCGTCTCGGCCTCGAGTGCCCCGGCGTGAAAACACTAGGTCGGGTTTCGGCTGAAACCCACCCATTTTACTATGTATTGCTTCTTTCGTCTGACGCCGCCCGCATGACCATTCGTACCCGCCTGACGCTGCAGTTCGCCGTTATTCTGGCTGTCACGCTGATTTTGTTTTCGGTGGTGATTTACTTCTTCACCTACCACTCGCGCCGCGACTTCTTTACAGAAAGCCTGTTTGCGCGGGCCCGCATTGTTGCCCACGTGTATCTGGATGGTACCAACCGCGGCGATGAAGCCAGCCGCACCTCGTACCGCCAGTACCTGCGCCAGTTCTACCGGACGCTGCCCGAGGAGGAAGTGCGGGTGTTTAACAGCCAGGATGTGGTGGTGTTTGAAGAAGGGCGCGAAGGAAAGAAACAGGCCCCAACGGAGTTGCTGCAGGGCGTCCGGAAGAGTGGCCGCCAGGTGGTACTGGAAAACGATTACCGCCAAACGGTGGGCCTGCTGTACCGCGACATTCACCGCGGCGACTTTGTAGTAATTGCGTCGTCCGTTGATGCTGATTCGCGCCAGAAAATGAGCGACCTGCTCACCATTCTGTCTTCCGGACTGCTGGCTTCCTTCGTTATCGTCGGGATTGGGGGCTTTTTCTTTGCCGGTCAGGCCCTGAAACCCATGCAGCGCATCATTCAGGAAGTAGACAGCATTACGGCTTCTGATTTGCACCGCCGCCTTTCGCAGGCCGATGGGCAGGATGAAGTTTCCTTGCTGGCCCAGCGCTTCAACAGCCTGCTCAACCGCCTGGAAACGGCTTTTGCGGGCCAGCGCACCTTCGTGCGCGATGCTTCCCACGAGCTGCGCACGCCGCTGGCCGCCATTATTGGGCAGCTGGAGGTAGCCTTGCTGCAGCAAGAGCGAAGCACCCAGGAGTACCGGCGCATTCTGCAAAGCACCCTCGATGCGGCCCGGCTGCTGAAAGACCTCACCAACGGCCTGCTCCAGATTGCCCGCGCCTCCGACGACCCCTCGCAGGTGCCACGCACCTTGGTTCGGGTAGATGAGCTACTCCTGCAGGCCCACGAGGAAGTGCACCGCCGCCACCCAACCTGCCGCATTGATCTGGAGTTTAGCGAGCCCGCTGACAGTCGGCGGCGCGTGCCGTTTGGGGTGTTGGGCAACGAGGCGCTACTCCTGTCTGCGTTTCTCAATATTCTGGAAAATGCCTGTAAGTTTTCGGTGGGTAGCACGGAGCCCATTGTGGCCAGCCTCACGGCCACGCGCACCCGCGTACGGCTGGTAGTGCGCGACCAAGGCGTGGGCATGACGGAGTCAGACCGGCAGCAGGTGTTTGTGCCATTTTTTCGGGCCGATACCGTGCGCAACGTGCCCGGCCATGGCATTGGGTTGCCACTTACTTCTAAGATTATGGAGCTGCATGAGGGCCAGATATGCGTGGAAAGCCAACTAGGGGCCGGCACCGCCGTAACCCTCGATTTACCGGCTGCCGTTGTGTAAACGAGCTAGGCTTATACGGTTCAGTTTAATTAATTTATAAATACCTGTAAATCAATAAGATATGATTTTTAATATCGTTTTAACTCGCTTTTAATTAGGTCTTAACAAGAGGGGTGTAGACTTGCACAAAGTCGATGAAGTGCGTGCGCTCCATCAACTGAATCTGACCTGCCAACCTCCCCTCATTTATGTCAAAAACTGCTCTAGCTGCTGAAGCTACGCGCGTCCAGCGTCCCGTGGACGCGGCGCCCTCCCCTTGGAAAAACCTAGGGAAAGACCTGCCTGCTGGTCTGGTTGTATTCCTGGTGGCGCTGCCACTGTGCCTGGGCATTTCCCTGGCCTCAGGTGCGCCGTTGCTGTCCGGAGTAATCAGCGGTATTGTGGGCGGAGTGCTCGTGTCGTGGCTTAGCGGCTCGCAGCTAAGCGTAAGCGGCCCGGCAGCTGGCCTCACAGCCATTATGGTAGGAGCCATCCAAACGCTGGGTTCTTTTGAAGCCGTGTTGGCCGCTACCGTAATTGCGGGGGCATTGCAGTTGGTGTTGGGCTTTGCAAAAGCCGGCATTATTGGGTTGTATTTCCCTACTTCCGTCATCCGGGGCATGCTCGCGGCCATTGGTCTGATTTTGATACTGAAGCAAATCCCGCACTTCCTGGGGGCTGATGCCGACTACTTTGAAGACCTGTCTTTTCTGCAGTTAGATGGTCAGAATACCTTTTCGGCCATTAAGTCGGCCATGAATGGAATTAGCCCGGGCTCGTTCCTGATTGGCGTTACCTCGCTGCTGGTGCTCCTGTTCTGGGACAACTACCTGAGCAAGCGCGCCGGGGTGCTGCGGTTGGTGCCAGGAGCACTGCTAGTGGTAGTTCTTTCCATCGCCCTCAATAACATATTCGACGTGATAACGCCGGGCCTGCGTATTCGGCAGGAACATTTGGTAAGTCTGCCCAACATCAACTCTTTCTCTGATTTTACCAATTTGTTTACGGCTCCTAGCTGGGCTGCTTTCTCCCGCCCTGCTACCTACGTGGTAGGGGTTACCATTGCCCTTATTGCCTCGCTAGAAACCTTGCTGAGCGTGGAGGCAGTGGATAAGCTTGATCCGCATAAGCGCATTACGCCCACCAACCGCGAGTTGCTGGCTCAGGGGGCAGGCAACATGATCAGCGGCTTGCTTGGGGGCCTGCCCATGACGGCCGTAATCGTGCGGAGCTCGGCCAACATCAACGCTGGTGGCCAAACGCACATGTCGGCCTTCTCGCACGGCCTGCTGCTGCTGGTAAGCCTGTTGTTTCTGGAGCCCGTGCTCAACCAGATTCCACTTTCGGCGTTGGCGGCGGTGCTGCTGGTAGTAGGGTTCAAGCTTACCAAGCCCGCTCTCTACCGCACCCAATGGAAACTGGGCTGGCAGCAGTTCCTTCCTTTCATCGTCACGATTCTGGCCATTCTGTTCACGGATCTGCTGAAGGGCGTAACCATTGGGATGGCCATTGGCATCTTCTATATTCTGAAGGCCAATTACGAGTCGGCGTACTACGTGAGCCGCCCCGACAGCCAAGTTGGCGGACCCATTCGGCTGCTGCTGGCCGAGCAGGTTTCGTTTCTGAACAAGGCTAGCATTGTTAAGATGCTGGACGAGCTACCTCCCAATTCCGAGGTGCTGATTGATGGCTCTGAGTCGTCGTTTATCGACTACGATGTGCTGGAAGCCATTGAAAACTTCCGGGTATCGGCCCCCGACCGGGGCATTCGGCTAGAGCTGCGGGATATTCCGCAGGTACAGGTCCTGGGTCACTAGGGCCAGCCGCCGGATGAAGTCTTGTTTTCTCACTTTTTTAAATCCCCCTATGAAAGGTATAGAGTCCATTCTGGAGAATAACCGCAACTGGGTGAAAACCCAGCGCGACGCCGACCCGGACTTCTTTAATCGGTTGGCCGACGGACAAAAGCCCAAGTATCTTTTCATTGGCTGCTCCGACTCGCGCGTGCCCGCCTCGGCCATTACCGGCACCGGTCCCGGCGAGATGTTCGTGCATCGTAACATTGCCAACATGGTGGTGCACACCGATTTAAACCTGCTTTCTGTGCTCCAGTATGCCGTGGAGGTGCTGGGCGTTGAAGATATAATGGTGGTAGGCCATTACGGTTGCGGCGGTGTGGCGGCAGCTGCCAGCAACAAGCAATATGGCCTCATTGACAACTGGCTCACCAACATCCGCGACGTAATTCGGGTGCACGAAATGGAGTTCCTGCGCATCAAGGATGAGGAAACCCGCCTGCGCCGCCTGGTGGAGCTGAATGTAATTGAGCAGGTGCGTAACCTGGCCAAAACCAGCATTATCCAGAATGCCCGCAAAGGCAGCAAACCGCCGCGCCTGCACGGCCTAGTCTACGACATCAAGGAAGGCCTGCTCACTGACTTACAGGTTGATGACGATACCATTGCCGAGTTGGTACACATCTATGGTACGGAGGCCAAAGAGTATGCCGCCGAGGTTGTAGAAAAGCAAACCAAGGACGGCCTGACCGAAAACCTCCCCGACCTGACCGACGGCAAAGCCGCCGGTGAAAAACCTACAAGCAAAACTGAGAAGAAGTCGTTGGTGAATTCGAACTAACTCAGTGTTGATATCATCGGGCGTAGTCTGAGGGGAGTGCGCTTTCGATGTGTGGAACCGCCGCATCCTTTGGGTGCGGTGGTTTTTTTTGCGGCTACCCCTTATTTGGCCCGGAAGTAGGCCTAGTCGGTGCTGCGGGTAAAAGCAATCAGGACGGCGCCGCCTACCATCATGGTGGCTCCTAGCACAACCTGCCACGTGACCTTTTCTTTCAGAAAAAACGCGGCCAGTATGATAGAAAAAACCAGCGAAATTTTGTCGAACGAAGAGGCCCGGGAAGCCAGCCCCAGCTTCAGCGCCTGAAATGAAAAGAGCGACGAAAGGCAGGTGATAATTCCGGCTGAAATCAGAAAAATCCAGGTGCGTCGGTCGATTTCCGCCACCTGGCCCAAATGCCCTTGGTAGGCCACCACGCCCCACGCCACGCCCACAATCAGCACCGACTGAATAGCAAACGCCACGCTCGACTCAATATTCTTGACACCCACCTTGGAGAGCGTAACTACTACAGCGGCCGAAAGCGCGGCCAGCAACGAAAACATCCACCACATAAGCTCCTGATAAATACGGTTATGCCAACAGGTACGTAGCTGGGCCGTGTTTAGCTGAAGGTACTAGGTCTGAAAACCACGCAAACCGCTAAAGCTGCCCGGCCAGATGCCGCAGGTTATCTTACGTCGGAAATCACGTTGCTTCTCGCTTAAAAAGCGCCACCGCTGCTTATGCATACCTTGTCTCTTCCACGCTTTGCCCTGCTGGCGGGGCTAGTACTGGCGCTGCTGCCGGCTACCCTTGTGGCGCAGCGTAACCAAAAAACGAGTACTGCAGCGCCTGGCCTGCCCGAGCCGCCCGGCACCGTTCGGGTAGCGGAAAACCTGTTCATGGATGAGGTGGAGGTGGCCAACCTGCACTGGCTGGAGTACCTGTACTTTGTGCGCCGAGACTCCACACTTCGCGTTTACCGCAGCCAGCTTCCGGACTCTACCGGCTGGAAACCCGTGGTGCTGCCCGAGGCTACCGAGGCGCCGCAGTCGTACTTCCGAGCGCCGGGCTATCGGTATTTTCCTGCTACGGGCATCACCTATGAGCAGGCCCAAGCCTATTGTCGCTGGCGTAGCGCGGCGGTAAACCGCAGCTATTTCCAGGGGGCCACGTTCCGAAAGCAGCATCCGGAGCTCCGCGATTTTGACGTAACGGTAGAATATCGGTTACCTACCGAAGCTGAGTGGCAGCAAGCCGCGGCCGGCAACCTGCCACCCGGCCCGCGTGCTTTCGACATCATCCAGACCAAGCCGGAGCGCAAGCCTAAGCTACAGAAGCTGGCCGACGCCCCCGACCTTGTTGCGTGCCTCGATGCGCTGCAGCTGCCGCATCCGGCCACGGAGGCAGCCGTGGAGCTGCCCTTTAACCTGCGCGAAAACTACTACCTAGCCGGAAGCGGCCAAGTGTTTACCTGCACACCAGCAAAAGAGAAATTTCCGCTTCAACCCACCACGGCAGGCCCTCCAAACGGCTTCGGTATGCACAATGTCATCGGCAATGTGGCCGAAATGACAGCTACCAAAGGAATAGCGAAAGGCGGCTCATTTAAAACATCAGCAAAGGACATTCAGCTTGACGCACGGCAACCCTACCAGGGGCCCCAGAACTGGCTAGGCTTCCGGTGCGTGGCAACCGTGCGGGTGCAGAAGAAGCCTGCTGCTGGCAGCAGCGAGTAATAGCCTGTTCGACAGCTAAACGCCGCGCAGAATAGGAAAGCGGGCCTGCACAAACATATAAAGGCCGTAAACCACCAAGCCAACTGCTACCGCGCCCAACACTGCAGGGCCCATGGTTTGCAGCACCGTAAAACAGCCCTCTGTGTCTCTGATTTCGTTGATGTTGGCGTGGCGGGCCGCCAGAAAGCAGAAGTACCCCATAAGCAACAGCACCACGCCTCGAGCACTATATCCTACCTGGCCCATGTGGTACACCAGCCGGCGTTGGCCCGCCGTGAAGGGGTAGTGTTTAACGTCGGTATCAAACTTGCCCGACCAGGCACGGTATATCTGGATCAGGCCAGCCGCCAGAATAACCAACCCAATCAGCCCAAACACTGCCTGCCCATACGGCTGATGAATTAGCTGCTGCAGCCACGATTTGCTGGTGGTGTCGGCTGGTAATCGGCGACCGTGCCAGGCTAATTGTGCAGCATAGTAGGCCAGGGCCGCGTGCAGAAGTCCGCTGAATACATAAAATCCGCGGATGGCCAGCCCGGTAGCGGTATTGCCTTTTCTTTCCGTATCGAGGAAGGCCTGGGCCAACCGCCACACTACATACCCGAGCAAGCCCGCCGCTACCAGCCATAGCAGCAACTGGCCCAGCGGCATGTGCTGGATGGCCTGAAACGCTTCTTGTTGGTTGGGTGTGTTGCTGCCGCGCACCCCAAGGGCGGCCATGGTGGCCAAGCCGCCTAACGTAAGGTACACAAACCCGAGGGAGGCAAAACCCAATCGTGCCCACGCCTTCAGACTGGCCGCCGGCGAAGGCAAAGCATCAGCAAGAGTAGTAGAAACGGTTTCCATGGACTTGAGAAATGAGCCTATTTACGGATGCTTGGCCCCAGCAGATATGCCGGTTTGGCTCTCTATGCAACCTAGTTATGGTGCCCAGGGCCACTGCTTTGTTTGAGGTACTAGGGCAATTGCTAGGCAAAACCGCGCCTTGCCCCCTGATTTTAAGTCGATATGGAGCGCGGAAAATCGAACTAGTCTTTACGAGGTAAAATCGACTTTTTATCCGGTTATCTTTGTTGATTCCTCGCTGCCGTTACGCAGCGAAATACGTGTACTCAGCGAGAATCTGCGATTTTGAAGGTTTGTATTGCCGAAAAGCCCAGCGTGGCCCGCGAAATTGCCCAGGTATTGGGCGCTACCCGCAAAATGGATGGCTACTTCGAGGGCAACGGCTATCAGGTGACCTGGACATTTGGCCACTTCTGCCAGCTCCGGGAGCCCGAAGACTACCGCCCCGAGTGGAAGCGCTGGAGCATCCACGACCTGCCCATGCTGCCCGAGAACTTCGGCATCAAGCTCATGCGCCGCGATGATGGGATAGTGCGACAATTCAACGTTATCAAAAACCTGCTGGCCTCGGCAGAGGAGGTTATTAACTGCGGCGACGCCGGGCAGGAGGGAGAGGTGATTCAGCGTTGGGTGCTGCTAGAAGCCAAGTACCGCAAGCCCATTAAGCGCCTCTGGATTTCCTCTCTCACCGAAGAAGCCATCCGCCAGGGCTTTGCCAACCTGCGCGATGGTGCTGAGTTTGAGAAGCTCTACCAAGCCGGCAAAAGCCGCGCCGTTGGCGACTGGTTGCTGGGCCTGAACGCTACCCGCTTGTTCACCCTGAAGTATGCGCCCGGCCAGCGCCAAGTGCTCAGCATCGGAAGGGTACAAACGCCTACGTTGGCCTTGCTCGTTGACCGCTACCACGAAATCCAGAATTTCAAGCCCGAGCCGTATTGGGTGTTGCGTACCGAGTACCGCGGCACTATGTTCAGCCACGTGGCTCCGCCCAAAAAAGGCAAAGCCGAAGACGACGAGCCCGATGAGAAAGCTCGTCTGAAAGCTCGTGGTTATTTCGTGACGCAGGAGGAAGCGGATGCGGCCATGGCGGCCGTGAAGGACGTGCCCCTAACCGTAACCAACGTCGAAATTAAGAAGGCCCTGGAGACGCCGCCTTCCCTTTTCGATTTGACGTCGTTGCAGGTGCAGTGCAACAACCAGCTAGGCCTCTCGGCCGAGGATACCCTCAAAACGGTGCAGGCGCTCTACGAAAAGAAAGTGGTGAGCTATCCGCGCGTAGACACCACCTTTTTGCCCGACGACCAGTATCCGAAAATAGCCGGCATCCTGCGCGGACTAGGTGCCTATGCGGGCCTAACCGCCCCGCTGCTGGCCGGCAAAATCAAGAAATCGGGTAAAGTCTTCAACAACAACAAAGTAACCGACCACCACGCCATCATCCCGACGGGGGCTAGTGCGGGCGGGTTGGGCGGCACCGAGCAGAGCGTGTATGATATTATCGTGCGCCGTTTTCTGGCTGCGTTTTACCCCGACTGCGAAGTATCGAACACCACAGTTACGGCGGAAGCCGCTGAGCGCACGTTCCGGGTGCGGGGCCGGCAGATTCTGAACCCCGGCTGGCGCGTAGTGTACGGCGACCCGGAAAAGCAGCAGGCGCCCTCGGCCCCCAAAGCCGCCGGCGAAGGCGACGACGACGTGGTAAATACGGTGCTGCCTAGCTTCGAGAAAGGCGAAGGCGGCCCGCACAAGCCGCGCCTCGACTCGAAAATGACCCAACCACCGCGCGAGTACACCGAGGCCATGCTGCTGCGCGGGATGGAAACGGCGGGCCGCAACGTAGATGACGACGAACTGCGCCAGGCCATGAAGGAAAACGGCATCGGCCGGCCTTCTACCCGCGCCGCCATCATCGAAACACTGTTCAAGCGCGGCTACATCCGCCGCGACAAAAAGAAGATCGTGCCCACGCCCACTGGCGTAGAGCTGATTGGTCTCATCCGCAACCCCACGTTGAAATCAGCGGAGCTGACGGGCCAATGGGAAAAGAAGCTGCGCCAGATTGAAAGCGGCCAGCTAGACCAAGAGCAGTTTCTGGGTGAGCTCAAGCAACTGGTGCGAGAAATGGTGCACGAGGTAAAGCAAGATGGCTCGGGCCGCGCCGTGACGGTAGCCTCCGCTGAAACCAATGCGCCTGGTAAACCTGCGGCGCCGCGCCCAGTTCCGAAGTCCGCCGCTACCCCCGCCGTGCCTGGTGCCCTTGGTCCGTGCCCAGCCTGCGGCAGCGGCCACGTATTGCGGGGCAAAGCGGCCCTAGGCTGCTCGCGCTGGCGCGAGGGTTGCCAGCTACGCCTGCCCACCGAGTTTGAGGGCAAAAAGCTCACCGACAAGCAAGTAGGCGACCTGCTCAAAAAAGGCCGCACGCAGGTAATGCAAGGCTTCCTGGACGATGCCGGCAATAAGTTTGGAGCGGCTATTCGGCTCACGCCTAAGCACACGCTGGAGCTGGTGCGGGCCGCCGAAAGCAAACCCACCACGGCCCTCGACCCCGGCCAGATTCCGTGCCCGGTGTGCCGCCTGGGCCAGATGCTGAAAGGCAAAAGCGCCTGGGGTTGCTCCCGGTTCCGCGAAGATTGTCAGTTTCGGGTGCCCTTTGAGTGGGGCGGCAAAACCCTGACCGATGCGCAAATGAACCAGCTCCTGCGCAAAGGCAAGACCGGCGTCATCCGGGGCTTCATCTCCTCTAAAACCGGTAACCGCTACGAAGCCGTGTTGCAAATAGGAGCCGAAGGCCGCATCGAGCCGGTGTTCGGGCAGGGGTAAGGGGTGCGGGCGTACTTACTTGTGAGAATCCGACCCTCGGCTTGGAATACGCAAACTAGTACGTAGCCAAAATGAACGAACCTTATCAAAATCGGTCACTATAACAGGCTCTACAGTCCAAGAGTCGCTCACGGGTATCTGGGCCTGAAGGAAAGGAATGGGTTTGCTCTCGTTTTGATCTAGAAATCCTGCATTGGCTTGGCTATTCGCTACGACAATCCCGCCAACAAGGCGGAAACGCTCTTGGCCAGCACCGGTACCTAGGCCCACCTTGGTCAAGCCATTGCCCATACCTTGCAAGCCGTAGTTAATACTGGCGTGCAAGTATATGCTGCGCAGTAAGCCCAACTCAACGAGCGACTGTAGACGAAAATTACTCACCTTACCGGGCTCGTATGCAAAATCATACGCTACATCGCCGATATGGGCTCCAATGCCATAGCGTAAATACTTCCTGTTTTCAATCTGAAAATAGGGGTTGGCACTAAAGAGTGGCTTAGTAGACGAATAACCATTGTAAGGGCTCTGCACAGTGGCAGAATCTGTGGATGACCGGAAAGTAGTGCTGCCTAGGCCCAGATTCAGGCCAAACGTAAACACGCTATTTTCTCGCAAAGGCACGGATCGGGCAATGCCCACAGAGCCTAGTTTGAAGCGCTGTTGATAGGTGGCAGTTGGTAGTTTGGTGCCGGAGCAGCCATACGGGTAATCAAAGTACTGTTCCGAAGCTCCCACCAGGCCGCCGGCGCTTACAGTGGTGTAGCGTCTGTCATCAGTAGGGGTGGGTGCCTGGCTGGTGAGCAGCATGATGAGGCTGCCGAGCAAGACGGGCCCACCTGCTAGGTGCCGGGGGCGCTCAAACTGCCCGCGTACCCACAACACCGCTTCCAGGCCCAGGCTGGCAAGTAATATTGCTTTGATGATAAATTGCTCCGGTAACGTTAGCCAATTCGGGCTCAGCACCGCCGTAGTAGCTAGCAGCGCCCCGAGCAATAGCCGTGCCCGCCAGTGGCTGAAGGCGGCAAGGCGGGTTTGGCTTGGTGCACGGCCTAGGCGCGCCCGGTAGTACATTAAGCCAAGTACGCCTGCTACAGCCAGCAGCAACATCCACTGCACCTGTTTCAGCCCGTGCCAGTAGGAGCTGCCCAGCACGTCGCCGGCAGTATCGCGCAGAAACTCCAGGCCCAACCGGCCCGCTGCATACAACAGAATAGCCTGCAGAAACTGTTGACCCGGCGCTTGTCGGCGGCAGGCTTGCAGGCACAGAAACGCGCTAATCAGCAGGCAGAGGCCAATCTGGTACAGCTGCGCCGGGTGCACCGGGGCGGAGTGGGCGGCCGTAGCCGGCACCAGGCCCTGGGCCGCGTGGGCTAGAAACGGGAGCGTGCCCGGAGCGTAGCAGATGCCAAGCGGCCCGGAAGTAGGAGTCCCGAAGCAGCAGCCAGTCAGCAGGCACCCTACCCCCTGCACCGCTAGCCCCACCAGCAAGGGCAATGCAAAGGCATCGTACACCTCGCGGCCAAAGCCCAGAAACCGCCGCAGAACGGTTAAGGCCAGACTAGCACCTAGTATACCGCCTAAAATGGAGCGCGTATCAGGGCCGGCCCAGGCTGCGTGGGTCAGCAGGTGGTACCAATCAGAGGCAGTGCCGGCAACCAGGCGTGTGCCCAGAATCAGGCTGAGCAAGGTGGCCGCCAGCAACGGCAGCCATTGCCGCCACGGATAGCGGCGCATATGGCCCGCACGCAACAGCAAGGCTCCCGCAACCCCGAAGCCCACCACATAAAAGAATAGATAGTAATCGGTTTGGGAAGAAGAAGGAGGTAGTACTACAGGCATAGAAGTCAAAAGGACATGAGCACGAGTAAGGAATCGGCTACTAGGTCGGAATCCGACTGCAAACCACCAAGCCAGTTACGCCTCGCATCAGACTTCTTGCTCCCTGATGCGAGAGGTATAGTGGCTTGGTAATAAGAGGCTTACTATATATATAAACTGATTTTAGAGGAGTCGGCTTCGTATTCAGGCCCCGCATGTGCTGCTGCGCCTGCATCATAGCCAGCCAGCATGCGTAAACAATACTGCACCTTACTAGCCTGTCATGACTCCTCAACTCGGTAAAACCATCGTAGTACTTGGCTTCGTTATCGTGGCGTTGGGGGCTTTTTTGTGGCTCGGGGGCGGTAGCTTGCTCAGCTGGTTTGGCCGCCTGCCCGGCGATATCCGAATTGAGCGGCCTGGCTTTCGTTTCTATGCGCCTCTCGTCTCGATGCTGTTAGTAAGTCTGCTTATCAGCGCCATCCTGTGGCTGGTGCGGCGCCTCGGCTAGCTGCCACTACGAGCAGGTTGTGCACCACCTTAGCTTGTTGGCTCCGGATTTCAGTTGCAAAACGAAGCGCAAACAGCTTAGTAGGATAGAGGTTGGCTAGTTTCTGAATAGTATTGCAAAAGGAAAGCGTTGAACAAAACAATGCCTTGCCTACTTATATAGCGCGGCTGCCCAGATGCAGCCGGAACCGTGTACCTTGCCGGCCTTGGGCTGGCGTATCCTTTGCGCGACGCCAGCCTTGCTGCATGTCGCAACCCTACACTTTCTCCCTCATGGCAAAACTGATTTCTCCGCAGGTTGAGTTTGGATACCTGCTGCAACAAACCAAAACCGTAACTCCCGAAATCTTCACCCCCGATGGCAACGGCTACCTGAACCTGCTGGAAGGCCGGTGGCAGGAACCTGGCAAGCCCCGTCCCTTTGTTTCGCCCGTTGATGGCTCCGAAATCGGCTCATTGCCCATGCTGGATCATGCTACTGCGCTGCGGGCCGTGGCCGCCGCCAAGCAGGAGGCCGCTGCTTGGGCCGCTGTTGACCTCGATGAGCGCAAGCGCCGCGTACAAGACTGCCTGGACCAACTGCGCCCGCAGGTCGACCTCATTGGCAAGCTCCTAATCTGGGAGATTGGCAAAACCTATAAACTCGGCTTCACCGACATCGACCGTGCCATTGAGGGCGTGCAGTGGTACGTAGACAATATTGAAGGGATGCTGGGCCAGCGCAAACCCCTGGGCCTGGTGAGTAACATTGCCTCCTGGAACTATCCCATGTCGGTGCTGCTGCACGCAGTGTTGGTGCAGGTGCTGTGCGGCAACTCGGTTATCGCCAAAACCCCTACCGATGGCGGCTTTATTTCCCTTAGCCTGACCTTCGCTATTGCCCGCCGCTGCGGCCTGCCGGTTACATTGGTGAGCGGTTCGGGTGGTGAGCTCAGCGACGTGCTGGTGAAAAACGAGGCCGTAGATTGCCTCAGCTTTGTGGGCGGGCGCTACAACGGCCGCAACATCGCCGATGCCCTGAGCTCCGTGCATAAGCGCTATATGCTGGAAATGGAAGGCGTGAACACCTACGGCATCTGGAACTTCTCCGACTGGGCCGGGCTTTCCGACCAACTCAAGAAAGGCTATGACTATGGCAAGCAGCGCTGTACCGCCTATGTGCGCTTTGTGGTGGAGCGCCGCTTGTTTCCGCAGTTTGTGGAAACCTACTGGAACACCATCAAGGACCTAAAAGTAGGCAACCCCACGCTGGTAGATAACGCTGACGACAAGCTGCCAGACCTGGCTTTCGGCCCGGTAATTAACGCACGCCAGGCCGAAGACCTCGACCGACTATACGCGGATGCGCTAAAAACTGGTGCTACCCCCATCTACGAAGGCAAGCTCGATGAGAACCTATTCCTGCCCGGCCAGGATATGAGTGCCTACCGCGCCCCGCGGGCCCTCGTAAATCTGCCGCGCCAAAGTGAGCTGTACTTCAAAGAGCCCTTCGGCCCGATTGACTCCATTGTGCTGGTTGACCGCGTGGAGGAACTGGTTGGCGAGATGAATATCTCGAATGGTGCCCTGGTAGGCGCCCTGGCGTCCGACGATGAAAAGTGGGCCCAGCGCACGGCTAAGGAAGTACGAGCCTTCAAAATGGGCATCAACAAGCTTCGCTCGCGCGGCGACCGGGAGGAAGTGTTCGGTGGCCTAGGCGAATCTTGGAAGGGTGCCTTTGTAGGTGGCGCGCTGCTGGTGGAAGCTGTAACGGAAGGCGAAAAAGCCATTCTGGGCAACTTCGAGGATGCCACCTTACTACCTGAAAAAATTTAGGCAAAACGTAGGCGCCTGATACGTCCAGCAAAGTAACCTTAAATCAGCTTTGCCGACCGGTTGCTCGCTTCACGGAGCCTAGTGATTTTTACGAGAAAGCCCCATTCCTGCGTACGGGAATGGGGCTTTTGTCTTCTGGGGCTGAGCTCCCTAGGAGCTGGTTGCTACTGAAGTGGCTGCAGGAAGCGGCACGGGTACAGATGCACCGTAGTTCACAATATTTTCAATCATGCCCTTAAAGATGATGAAGTGAAACGGTACCAACGAATACCAGTACAAGCGCCCGGCTAGGCCGTGTGGCCGAAATGCGGCTAGCTGCTCCAAGGTATGAGAGCCATCATCATTATCCAGAATGCGAAACTGCAGCCAGGCCTCCCCGGGGAGCTTCATTTCGGCGTAGAGCAGCAGGCGACGGTTGGTGCGGTCGGCTACCAGCACCCGCCAAAAGTCGAGCGGGTCGCCGGCGCGCAAGCGGGTAGGAGAGCGGCGGCCGCGACGCAGGCCCACGCCACCCACCAGCTTGTCCATCAGCCCCCGAATGCGCCACAGCCAATCTACCTTATACCAGCCCCGCTGCCCACCAATGCTCCATACATTGCGCAGCACTTCCTGCGCCGGGCGGGTGAAGCGCAGCGTTTGGCGGTCCTGCAGCAGGCCGTGCTGCGGAATCTGGATGTGGTCCATGTAGTTGCGCGGCATCACGCCGCTGCTCAGCGCATCGCTCCAGCTGCTGACCACTTCATTCTGCTCAATGCGCTGGAAGGCCAGCTCTACGGCGGCTCGGTAGTTCATGCATTCATGCGGCACAACTTCTCGGATGCTGCGTTTGGAGTCGGCTACGGTGTCGTTACGTAGGCTTTCGACTAGGCTTTGGGCTAGGGAGAAAGTAGTGCTGGTTACTAGATACAGCCACCACGAGGAGAGCCGCGGCGTGAGCACCGGCACCGTAATAATATAACGCTTTAGCCCGCGCGCTTCGGCCAGGCCCAGCAGCATTTGGCGATACGTGAGCACATCGGGCCCGCCAATATCAAACGACTGGCCCAGGCACTTGGGGTTTTCGAGCACGGCCAGCAGGTAGTGCATCACGTCGCGGATACCAATGGGCTGGCAGCGGGAGTTTAGCCAGCGCGGCGTCACCATCACGGGTAGCTTATCTACTAGGTCCCGAATTATCTCAAACGATGCCGAACCCGAGCCGATGATAATGCTGGCCCGCAGTACCGTAAGCGCCGCTTTCTGAGCCTTCTTTAACACTTTCTCCACGGCCTTGCGGGAACGAAGGTGCACACTCAGGGCCCGGTCGTTGGCGATGCCTGATAAGTAGATGACCTGCTGGCAGTTGGTGCTATTGAGGTAGCTAGTAAAGTTCTGCGCCGACTCTTGCTCCAGCCGGAAAAAATCTTTGTCGTGCCCGCTCATGGAGTGCACCAGGTAGTAGGCCGCGTCGATATCGGTGGGCAGAGAAGCCAGCGTATCGGGCTTAAGTAAATCGGCTTGCGCTACGGTCACGTTGGCGCGCAACCGCTCCGGCAGTTCAAAGCGCCGGGCATCGCGCACGAGGCAGATGATGTGGTGGCCGGCATCCACGAGAAGCGGGAGCAGCCGCTGACCAATGTAGCCATTGGCGCCGGTAAGCAGAATGTTCATGGCAGCAGCAGACGTTTACTTGTCTAACCACTTAGCAGCTCAACAGGTTGTGATTCTAGGCAATGTGTTGTTGCCAGAGCCCCGTCGAACTCCCGTTACTTGCGCTTTGGGCGCTTGCGCCGCCGGGCCGCTACCCGTTCCCGCTCAGCCTTCCGCTCGGCCCGAAACGCCAGGCGCTCTTCCATACGGCCCATCAGCTGGCGTCGTACGTGGTGGGCCAGCGCCGAGAGCGTGACGAGTTGGGTGGTGCGCAGAAAGTTTAGCACGTCGCGGCGGCGTAGCGTACTCACACCCACTAGGCCCTGAGCCAGCAGAAACTGCTTGATTTCCTCTAGCCGCAGCAGGGCGGCTACGGCGGGCCGCTCCACAGTGGCGTTATACAAAGCCGGCCGATGCGTTTGTAGGCCCTCAGCTGAAGCCACCAGCACGCCCACCCACTCAGGTAGCTGCGGCAGGAGCTTGGGCAGATGCTTTTCCGTGACGACAAACGTGACGAAATCGTAGGCTTTGCTGTAGCAGGGCAGCTGCTTAGCCACGCGCTGCAACGTGTCGCCGTCGCCTTTCAGCTCGTAGCCGTGCATAAACTGCTCCGTAATGTGCACGACATCGGCGCGCGTGGTGCCAGTAGGCAGCTCATCTACGTACACGCCGCCCTCCAGGAGCGGATACAGCAGCACACGGATGTCGGGGTCGTTCATGGGTAGAAGGATATATCGTTCACAAAAATGCTGTAGTGAGATTTTTGAAATTTTAGTAACATATATGTTATTCAAATTTAGATATAAGTTTTATGTTTTGTTATTATACAACTTGATAATTAATATGATAATAATGATTGGGATGATGTTGATATAAATAAATGAATTTTCAATATTTTTGCCAACTGTAAATTCTATGCCTATTGGTTTAATTGCGCTATATATATTGTTAAAAGGAAAATTGTATCCTATTGCAAATAATGAGCCAGCACAAAATATATATTTAATTCCTAATATACAGAAACCTATAACCTGAATTGATTGGAATAAAACAGTGTGCCATAAGTATTTATTTAGCTTGAAAAGCATGTATCCTGATAATCCTATAAGTATATAAACTATTCCAAAAAAATAACCTGCCCAGATGAGGTTAGGATAATCATTAGCAGATAGCATAAAATTTACACTTGTATATATGCCTAGTATTGCCCCTGTAATTATGTATATGGCTAGGGATTTTTTTATTAATGAAGAATTCATGTAATTATTATTGAATGCTATGATTTATTTGTAAAACAAACGAATAATTTATTTAAGCAAAGGAACATGCTTGTTGCTTCCAATCGAGTATTGCAGCATTATATCAAACAGTTTTGCTGGAGTTGCACTCACTTGATCAAAGCATTCGCTTAGTTCGAATGAACTATGTGGATTTACTGCCTTATCATGGTCACCTCCCAGGTGGTTACTGGTTGCAGGCAAATAATAGCTAACCGTTCGCAAAGTACCAACGAGAATGTGTCGGATGAAAGCGCTTCTGATTTAGCTTCTAGGCAGAGCAGCTAGCAGAAGGTTACTAGAGTAGGTGAAAGTCAAAACCGCCCACGCAAATCTGCACGGGTACTGCGGGTCGGCTGCTGGTTCGTTCTACCTTTGCAGCCTCATTCAACCCTGCGAATTTAGCTATGCCCTTCCCCATGACGTCTCGCCGCTGGCTCTGGCTTTTTCTTCTGGTGCTTGGTGCGGCGTTTTTGTGGCAGCTCGGCAGCTGGGGACCTTTGGAAAGCAGCGAGGCGCGATACTCCGAAATAGGCCGCGAAATGCTGACGGGCCAGGACTGGCTGCACCCACGGCTGCTAGGTATTCAGCACTTTCATAAGCCACCACTCACGTATTGGCTCACGGCAGCGGGCCTAGGGCTATTTGGTGAAAACACGCTTGGCGTGCGTATACTGCCGGTGCTGGCGCTGCTGCTGCAAGTTGTTCTGATGTATGGCCTGGGGTTATTGCTGTTCAAGCAAGACCGTGCCCGCGCCTTGGCCGCCGCTGTCATCTACGGCACTTTGCCCGTCGTCCTGATTTCGGCCCTCAACGTGACTACCGATGTGTACCTGGCCACGCTGGAGCTGGCGGCGGCCTACGGCATTTTGCGCTATTACCATGGCGGCGGGGTGCGCTGGCTGTATTTGTTCTGGGTAGGACTAGGACTGGCTTTCCTGACCAAAGGTCCGGTGGGGTTTGTGCTGCCTTTGATGGTAGTAATCAGTCATTACTTTAAGCAGGGCCAGCCCAAGCGACCGTTTACCGTGCATCATGGCCTAGGATTTGGGCTGTTTCTGCTGGTAGGGTTGAGCTGGTATCTGTACCTGATTGCCGAGAATCCGGCCTTCGTGCGTTACTTCCTGTATGAGCATACCGTGGAGCGCTTTGCTAACGCGGCTACGTTCAACCGCGCCAAGCCGTGGTGGTTTTATATCGTGCTGGCGCCAGCTACTAGCCTACCCTGGGCCGTAGCCTTGGTAATGCGTGCCGTGCGTACGCCCTGGAACTCGGTGTCGCGAGAGTGGCGCAACGTTCTGATCTTTTGGGTGCTGGTGCCGCTGCTGTTCTTCTCCCTTTCGAAGTCGAAGCTGCTGCTGTATGTGTTGCCTATTTTCCCGGGGGTAGTGTTGCTCACGGTGTATTACCTGGGCCGCTGCACCGAGGCCGCCCTGCACCGCTGGTACGTGGGCATTGTGGCCTTTTATGGATTTCTGCTAGGTGCCCTGTGCCTGTTGCCCATCCTGACCACAGTCGTAGACCTAGGGTTTGAGGTGAAACCATTCACAGCTATCTGGCCGGCGGCGGGTGTTATTACGCTGGTGCTGGTGCTCACGCTCTGGAACCAAGTCCGGATTGCCCCGCGGTTGTTGGTGGCTACCACGCTGTTCACGGTGTTTCTGTTGCTTTCGGCCAAGCCTATTATGCAGCAGAACGAGCTGGCCTTTAATGGAAGCCGACCCCTAGCCGAGTTCATCCGCGAGAAAAAACTTGCCACTCGTCAGGTAGTCGTCTATGACCAGTTGCTGCCGTCCTTGGCTTTCGAATTAGGGCAGCTACCAGTCTTTCTGAACGATGGCAACCACAATCTCAACCGCGAAACCCAGTTTGAGCCCGGTACCAGCTGGCACCGCTACCTGCTGTATCTGCAGCAACCTGAGCAGGAGCCGGCGCTCAATGCCTTGCTAAATCAGCACCCCGTGCTGCTGGTGAAAGGCGAGCTGAAACCCGAGCGCCTCTGGATGCTGCGCCACTTTAGCCAGCACCAAACCCTAGGAAAGTGGACGGTGTGGTGGTAATATCCTAGCCCGGGTAAGTAGATGGGTAGTGTGCTACCACCATGTAGCAGATAACTACACTTGCAGAAATAGAAAAAGCCGCTGCTAAAAGCAGCGGCTTTTTATCTACGGGCTGTGGTTGGCAATTCATAATGTCCACCCTACTCCCTTCCCAACCACAACACTACACGCGGAGAGCCTCCTTTCCAATAAACTCTTCGTGTGCCGTTTGTTATTGAATCAAAGATAGGATAAGCCCATACCGGCATGCTGAAAGTTTTGACCAAATGAAGCTTGTGCCCGGCCAACAGCAACCTATAGCCGATGAAGTCATCATTAGTGTCAGCAGAGTGGGAGCGGTAGTGGTTGCTTACCGGTACACTGCCTCCGCCTTCTCACGCAAGTTGTAGGCCGAGGACATCACCTCGCCGTACGCGCCGGCCGAACGGATAGCCACCAAGTCGCCGCGCTGGGTTTCCGGAAGCCATACTGCTTTGCCAAACGTATCCGACGACTCGCAGATGGGGCCCACAATATCGTAGGCAAGCTCCGGGCGCTGGCTGCTCAGGTTCTGAATGAGGTGGAAGCTGCCGTACAAGGCCGGCCGAATCAGCTCTGTCATGCCCGCATCAAGAATAGCAAAGCGGGTCTGCTGGCTTTCTTTCACGTACAGCACGCGGCTCATAAGTGTGCCGCACTGCGCTACCACGGCCCGGCCCAGCTCCACATGCACCTGCTGGTGTGGACGGCGCAGCAGGTGCTGCTCAAACATGCCGAAGTACGCTCCGAAATCCGGAATGGGGTTCTGGTCGGGCTGCTGATAATCGATGCCGAGGCCGCCGCCCACATTCAGGTGAGGCAGGTTGTGGCCGCGGTCTTCGAGCCAGGTTTGCAGCTCATTGAGCTTGCGGCTCAAATTGGCAAATGCCGATAACTCCGTAATCTGGGAGCCAATGTGGGCATGCAGGCCAATCAATTCCACGTTGGGCAAACTCTCCAGCCCGTCTACTACCCCCGCCAAATCTGGCAGGCTGATACCGAACTTATTGGCTTCCAGTCCGGTGGTAATATAGGCGTGGGTGTAAGCATCTACGTTGGGGTTGATGCGCAATGCTACCCTAGCGGTGCGACCCTGCGCCCCGGCCAGCTCATTGAGTACCTGCAGCTCCGGCACCGATTCGGCATTAAAGCAGAAGATGTCGGCGGCCAGCGCGCGGTTGATTTCGGTGTCAGATTTTCCGACCCCGGCAAACACCACGTGGTCAGGGGAGAAGCCCGCCTCCAAGGCGCGCTGCACCTCGCCGCCGCTTACGCAGTCGGCCCCCAGGCCAGCCTGTTGGATGCGCTGTAGAATGGGAAGGTTGGAGTTAGCCTTGAGGGCATAATGCACCTGAAAGTTGCCGGGGCGGGCCGCCGCTGTCAGAGCCGCCAGCGTTCGGTCCAGCAGGGCTAGGTCGTAGTAGTAAAAGGGCGTCGGCTGGGAGACTAGCTCCGCAGGAAGTTGAAAGGGCATCGGAAAGAGAAAAAATTACCGCTGAAACAGACCGGCGTTTAGTGCTTGGAGGGCGCGTACTTTGTCGTTGGTGTGCACCAGAATGCTGATGTTATTCGGCGAGCCGCCGTAGCTGATCATGCGCACCGGAATGTCTTTCAGCGCGGCAAAGGCTTGGTTGGCAGCGCCATGTGCATCCTGCTCCAGGTTACCGACGAGGCAAATGATGGTTTGGTTTTCATCCACTTCCACGGTGCAGAAACGGCGCAGTTCCTCCAGAATTTGGGGCAGGCGGCCGGCATCGTCAATGGTCAAGGACACGGCTACTTCCGAGGTAGTAATCATGTCGATGGAGGTGCGGTAGCGCTCGAAAATCTCGAACAGGCTGCGCAGGAAACCGTGGGCCAGCAGCATCCGGCTCGACTTCACGTTGATGGCCGTGATGCCATCTTTTGCCGCTACGGCCTTGATGGCTTCGGCGCCGGTTTTGGCTGAAATAAGCGTGCCGGGCGCATCGGGTTGCATGGTATTGAGCAGGCGCACCGGAATACCGTGCTGGCGGGCCGGCAGCACCGAGCTGGGGTGCAGAATCTTCGCCCCGAAATAGGCTAGCTCCGCCGCCTCATCAAACGACATTTCCCGGATGGGGTAGGTGCCTTGCACGATGCGCGGGTCGTTGTTGTGCAGGCCGTCGATGTCAGTCCAGATTTGGATTTCCTCGGCTTTTACTGCTGCTCCAATAAGGGAAGCGGAATAATCGGAGCCACCGCGTTTGAGGTTGTCAATGTGACCTTGGGCGCTCCGGCAAATGTAGCCCTGCGTGATAAAAAGTTGCTCGGTGGCGTATGGTGCTAGTGTGCTAGCCAAGTGCTCCTGAATGTAGGCTGCATCGGGTTCTTCGTCCACATCCAAGCGCATAAAGTCGAGGGCAGGCAGAAGCACCGCCGGGCGGCCCAGCACCTGCGTTACGTAGCGGTGGACTAGCAGCGTGCTCAGCAATTCGCCCTGGGCCAGAATTACCCGCTCACCATCAGCGGAAAGTGGTGCGGCCGTCAAACCCAGAATGGTATCGAAGTTCTGGTTAAGCGTTTGAATGGCGGCTTCGGCTATGGCTGCCTCCGGGAGCAGTTCGCGGGCCACCTCGTGGTAGCGCTGGCGCAAGGCTTCTAGGCGGGCCGTGGCCGTGGTGGTATCGGCGGCATAAAGCAGGCTGGCAATTTCGACCAGCGCGTTGGTGGTGCCGCTCATGGCCGACAGCACCACAATGCGGCGCTCCAGGTGCGGGGCATGAATCAACTCGGCAACTTCGCGCATCCGCTGCGGCGACCCAACGGACGTACCGCCAAACTTTAGAACTTTCATAAACGGTGAAAAACGGGAGATAAGTGGCGCAGAAATGCCCGATTGGTTGCGGGCAGAATAAAAAAAAGCGCCGGCCCTAGGTAGGACCGGCGCTTGAAGGTTCAGTGGTAGGTGGCTACAACGAACAGGTGCGACGGTCAGGTCGGGTTACGTTTCTTCGATTTCTTGACCATCATCAGGCCAGCCGCCATCGGCGAAGCCACCTGTTTACCCTGCTTCCGGCCTGTACACACCGCTACTACCCCAGCCGAAGCCCGGAATGTAGTAGCAAGAAATACAGCGGATGCTTGTGCCATGTACAAAAAGAAAACGCAACGAGCTACAGCAGCCAGGGCGCGTTTGCGGCTGCAAGTACGGAGATTCTGCTAAAAAATCCAGCAGACCGTATGAGAAAATTTCTATTTGCTAGATGTGCCTTTGCGCTAAACCTAGTTGGCAAGCTGCTTTTTTACCCACTCGGTTAGGGCGGCGCCAGTGCCTAGCTTGGCTACTTCATCTAGGGGTTTTGTACGCTTCATGTTGCCGATTTGGTAGCCTTTCAGCAAGGTTTTGATGCCCTCAGTGTTCAGCACCACAGCATCTTTCACTTCAGGGTGCTGAATCTGGTAGCGGGCCCAACCGCCCATAAACAGCATCATTAGCTCCGGATTCTGGCCCGTGAGGTCGGCCACAAACTTCTGCAGCTGCACCGATACGGTGGGCGTACCGCTGATCCACTGAAACAAAAAACGGGTAGCCTCCTGGCGCTTGGCGGCTTCCTTCCCAATGGGGGTAGCCTCCAGCCAATTCACGGTGGCCACTACCTGCGGCTCATATTCGGCATAGTCGTCGGGATCCTGCAAGGAATAGCCAATAGGCGGTTTGTAGGTCGACTGAGCCAGGGCCGCCGGAGCACCGCAAAACAGGGTCAGGGCAAGCAGAAGCGCAACGTTTTTCATTAGGATAACAAAGGATGCGAGGAAGCCAGATACGTAACGTGAATTTGTGTAAAAGGTAAGCTATTTGCTGGTTGCTTGCGCGCTACTGCAGAAGACATTACCAGCATCAGCAAGGTTGGCCCATGCGCAAGACCTAGTACCTGTTAGAGGCTAAACGACAAGAGCCTGAGAAACCAGCGCCGGTTGCAGATGTGCAACGTACTTGGGCTGGTTTCTCAGGCTCAGGCCTGCGGAAGAGAGGAAGCCTAGCGCACGGGCTTGGGCAGCACCGGCAGGCTTTCGTGGCCCTCCGCATCTACGGATACTACCCCAAAAATGTAGTTGTCTTTGCTGTGCGGTAGGTCGGCTTTGGTATCAGTTACAAAGAACTTCTGCTGCCACTCCGGGGCGCTGGTTTCGCGCATCAGCACGTAGTAGCCTGCGGGTTTTTCGCCGGCTTTGGGGGCTTCCCATTTCAGCTCCGTGCGGTTAGTGAGCTGGGCCGTGAGTACGCCCACGTTTTCGGGCGCGGCGGGGGCTAGGGCCAGGCTGGCTAGGGTAGCCAGATTGACGCCAGTGTTTTTGCGCAGATACGCGAAGTCCATGAACTTGGCGTGGTCGCCGTATTCCGTGCCGCTTTCAGTGCGCAAGTCCTGGTGTTGGTGGCGGAAGTCTTCGTTCATTTCCGAGAAGCGCACCGCCGTGAAGCCCTGCTGGTTGAACGGCGTGTGGTCGCCGCCGCGCAGGAACCGGTCGGGCCGATATTCCAGCACTACCTCATGGCCAGCCACGTACTGCTTGGTGGCCTCACGGGTGTAGCGGGCCAGCTGCCGGGAAGGCGAGTCGTTTTCCGAAGAAAGCGTGCGGCGTACTTTGGCTTCATCGGCGGTTTCGGTGGCGGGCACGCCTTCGCTGAAAACGCGCAGGCGCTTATCGTCCTTGATTTCCGGGTCGTGGCCCGTGGAGTTGCCCATGATGTCGTTGTTGAGCATCGCCACTAGGTTCCAGCCTTCTTTTTTGGCGCGCTTTGCTAGGTGCGTAGAGCCGTACAACCCCTGTTCCTCGCCCTGCACCGCCACGAAAATGATGGTAGCCGGAAACTTCTGCTTCGACATCACGCGGGCTAGCTCCATCACGGCCACTGTGCCGGAGCCGTCGTCGTTGGCGCCGGGCGCATCGGCGGTGGCGTTCATCACGTCGGTCACGCGCGAGTCGATGTGGCCGCTCACGATGAAGATGCGCTTGTCGGTGGGGTCGGTGCCGGGCAGCGTGGCCATCACGTTGGCCATCAGCACGGGCCGGTCGATGCGGCGGCCGTCGGGCTTAATCGTGAAGGTATCCTGCTCTACTTTCAGGCGGCCGCCGCTGGCTTTGCTGTATTTCTTGAACTCCGCTTCTACCCAATTGCGGGCCGCGCCAATGCCACGTTTTTTGCTTTTGGTATCCGAAAGCGTGTGGCGCGTGCCAAAGCTCACGAGCTTATCGATATCCTCGCGAAGGTTTTTCTCCGATATTTCCTCCACCATAGTGGTGATAAGCGGATCGGGCGTGGTGGTGGGCTTGGTTTGGGCAAACGCCTGGGTGGTGAGGCCCAGGGAAAGCAGCAGCAGGGTAGAACGGCGCATGGTTGATGGAGAAAGTCTGGTATGGAGTGGGCAAGAGACGCAGAACGGAGCCCTGGCGTTGCGGCACAAGGTAGGAGTGTAGCGCGAACTTTGCAGCTCAGCCACAACACGTAAAATTTGGCACTGCTGGCAGCCCCCGCTCCGCTACTTACAGCATGGCTACCACGGCACTGGCAGCGTTGCCACCAAAGCCGGCCGCATTCACCAGAATCCGGCGGACAGGAGCGGCTGGTGACTGCGCCAGATCCGTAGCAAAAGGTTGGGCGGGCCACTGCTGGGTTTCGAGCACGTGCAAGGCAAAATCGAGGCTTAGGGCGGCCGAGGCACCTAGCGTATGCCCCACCATCCACTTATTAGACAGCAGTGGCGGTAGCGCCTCACCAAATATAGCTCGCAACGCCGCTCGTTCAGCCGCGTCGCCGGCGGGCGTGCCGGGGCTGTGCAGCACCACAGCATCCACGGCTTCGGGCGCGCACTGGGCCTGTTGTAGTGCCTGCCGGATGGCTTGCTGAAAGTGCTGCCCATCAGGCGAAAGCCCGGTTTTACTACCTATGGCCTCAAAGCCAAACCCCACGCCCTCTAGCACGAAAACGGGGCAAGGGGAGTTTTCAATAGTAAGCTGCTGGCGATTAGCCTTCTCCAAGGCAAATACCGCTGCGCCCTCGCCGAGCACAAACGTAGAGGGCTTGCCAGCACCTGGTCGGCAGGGCCAGTCGGCGGCGGCGAAAGGCGAGTAGATGCCGATGGCCTGCATTTGAGCCAGCGTGAAACCCGTGAGGGGAGCCTCGGTGCCGCCCGCCAGAAACCGTGTGGCCATACCCGCCCGCAGCCAAGCCGTAGCGTTGCCCAAAGCCTGAAACGCGCTGCTGCACGTGCTGGAGTGGCTTAAAGCAGCGCCATCCCTAGCGCCGGCATCAAAGGCAACCCAACTGGCCACGTTGCCGAGAGTAGTAAGCGGGGAGGCCGCGTTCGAAACAGCTCCTTCCTTGAGAAATTCCGTGTGAAATTGCTCTAAGCGGCCCGTGGCGCCACGGCTGCTCCCGAGGCTAACAGTAAGTGGCGAGGTTGCCGTTTGCCAGCCGGCCGCCGCGGTGGCCTGCCGAGCTGCCAAGAGGCCCAATAGCACAGTGCGGTCGAGTTGGCGGTAGGCAGGATGGGCGCGGCGCAGGTCCGCTACATCCGCATCAGCGGTAGCAGGCAGGGCCGCTACGGGCAGGCCGCTTGCGTGGGTAGTGAAAGGAGAGGTAGCTACGTCGGTTGGGGCCGGCAGCAGACCTAGCGACGAAACCCGGCCGCGCCCCCGAATGATAATCAGTTCCTCGCCATGCGTTGCGTTAGTCATGCAGGTATTCTGGCAGGGTAGGCGCGGGCTGGAAGTTGAGGACGAGCTCGCGCATCTTGCGAAGCACATTGTAGAGCAGCTCCAGCTCGGCATCGGTAGTGCAGTAGGGCGGCAGCAGGTACACCACATTGCCCAGCGGGCGTAGCACTACCTGGTTATCAATGGCCAACTGATAAAAGGCGTCGCGGAGGCGGCTGAAGTAGCTGGTGCCCTCGCCAGGGTCATACTCCACGGCCAGAATAGTACCGCGGTGGCGCACCTGCCGTATGCCCGGTAGGCCTTCTATTTCCTCACGGAAAGCCGCGTGGGCGGCTTCTATACGCTGGCGCTGCTCGGTGCATTCCTCGGCGCGGGTAAGCTCTAGGCTAGCCAGCGCGGCGGCGCAAGCCACGGGGTTTGCGGTGTAGGAGTGGCCATGAAACAAAGCCCGCATCTTGTCGTCGCTGAGGAACGCCTCGTAAATGGGCGCTGCGCAGGTCGTCAGGCCCATAGCCAGCGTACCGCCGGTTAGGCCCTTGGAAAAGCACATAATATCAGGCTGCTCTTCAAGTAAGCTGCTGGCAAACAAGGGGCCAGTGCGCCCAAAGCCGGTCATTACCTCATCGGCAATACAGAGCACACCGTGCTGGTGGCAGCGGCGCACCATTTCCGTGAGTACCTCCGGCGAGTACATCACCATGCCGGCCGTACCCAGCACCAAGGGCTCAAAGATGAAGCCAGCTACATCGGGCCGGGATACTAGGGTATCAAGTTGCGCCAACACGTCGGCTTCGCGGCCGGGCACTGGCACGTCCACAAACTCTACCTCAAACAGCAGGGGCCAGAAGGGCTGGGTGAAGGCACCGCGGCTGCTCACGGCCATGGCCCCAAACGTGTCGCCGTGGTAGGAGTCGCGGAAGCAGAGGAAGGTGCGACGCTTGGGCTGGCCGAGGTTGTGAAAGTACTGCAGCACCATTTTCAGGGCTACTTCCACGGCTGTCGAGCCATTGTCGGAGTAGAATACGCGGGCCTGGTTAGTAGGCAACAGCGCCAGCAGTTGCTCAGCCAGTTCTACGGCGCTTGGGTGCGTGAAGCCGGCAAACAGCACGTGCTCCAGGGTGCGCAGCTGCTCGCTCACGCGGGCTGCAATATGCGGATGGCTGTGGCCGTGCAGGTTCACCCACCACGAGGAAATACCATCGAGGTAACGGGTGCCGTCTTCGGCAATCAGCCAGCTACCTTCGCCGCGCACAATGGGCACGGGCAGCGGGGCAGTCTGCATTTGGGTGTAGGGGTGCCACAGTACAGCGTGGTCCCGTTCAGCTAGGGTAGGCATGGGTGGTAAACAAACGAGGGCCGCAAAGGTAGCTGCCAATTGCCAGCAGGCCAGATATGGTGCTCTCCAGGGCTACAAAGCCTGACTTCGCTAGCTTCCGTTACAGCCCAAACCACTCCCGGAATTCTGCTGCATAGCGGCTCACCACAGCGGCCGAAACTTCTGGTTCGGGTAACACCCTGGGCATAATGGGTACTCCGGTGTGCGTGGCAATAAACGCTTCCGTAGCGGGTGTCGGCTCGCCATTAAAGATGAGGCCCCGCACTGGTATGTTCCGCGCTTTCAGGGCTTCTAGAGTGAGCAGCGTGTGGTTGATGCTGCCTAAGTAATTACGCGACACTACCACCACCTCCAGTCCCAACTGCTGAATCAGGTCGGCTATCAGAAAACCGGGGGCTAGCGGCACCAACAGGCCGCCGGCACCTTCTACCAGCAAATGGTTGTCGGTTTCGGGCACTTGAAAATCTTCTGGGTGCAGGGTTACTCCTTCTGCAGCGGCTGCGGCGTGAGGCGAGGCGGGTAGCTGCAGACGGTAGCGCTCTGGCCAGAAGTGGCTCCAAGTGTTCTGAACCAGGCTGCGCACCGTAGCCGCGTCGGTAGTAGGGGTGAGGCCTGCTTGCACGGGCTTCCAGTAATCGGCCTGCAAGGCTTCCGTCAGGATGGCTGAGACAAGAGTTTTGCCTACATCAGTGCCAATACCGGTTATGAAAAGTCGTTCCAAGGAGAGAAGGGTAGTGAGATTTTCGGGAGAAATGGCTGCTGCCAAGTGAAGTATAAATGAAACGGAAGGTGGAGTTGGCAGTCAGCTTAAAAGCAGCATGTTTTCATGCCGTTATTGTCTTTATTTCATGGCTACACTGTGCCATTCGTGCTCAACTCGTGTCATTAACAAGGCATTATCGAATTTGACGGACCCCTTTGGGAAAATGGCGTCATCAGCAAAAAAACTCGATTTTACTTTGCTTACTGCCAATGGCTTAACCTGCCAATCATAGGTCTGGAGCTGCAAACCATCGAAGCTGTTTCCGTTTGGAGAGTAGCCAAGGGCACCCTTTTAGAAGAAGTCGGAAGCATTTTCAAGCGTTTGAAAAATAGACTCGGAATTGAAGTGCTCAACTTCGGCCGCATCAATCGAAATGTGCGTTTGATCTGAGCTAACGAAACCAACGTGATAATTCGGGCCCGTCTCACGCACGTTGAAAGTTGCTACGTGATGTTTGCCAGGAAATAAACGTCCACCCACCAGCGCGTTTAGTCGTAAGGACGTGTCGCGCCGGGGGATGAAAACGCCCTCTTGAGTTTTTCCAGCCTCATCCCATTCTACTGCAATCCGATGAGCACCATTTTCAGAGGAAACACCCAGCCAATTAGGAAGACCCTTCGGTTTGATGTTTTTCAGGCGGATCAGGCAAATACCAACGATGGCTTTGCCTTTGTACACCTTCGGCCGAAAAGGTGCAGGTAGAATGGTTGCAACATCTTTTGGATCAGCCGTAAAGTTGATTAGAATCCTTCTGTCGATAATGCCGTGGATGGTTGGGATTCGCATAATTGAAGGGCTAGGGGTACAGTAATAGATAACGTATATCTAGGGTAAATACTTGATGAGCCTTATGCCAAGGGCGGCAGGGCTTGTTTCAGCACATCTGCCAGCTCATCAATTTCTGCCTCGGTATTGTAGCTATGCACAATCAGCCGCAAACGCTCGGTGCCTACCGGTACCGTAGGCGATACAATGGGCCGCACATCGAAGCCGGCCACCTGCGCCGCCGCCGCTACGGCCCTCACCTGGGCCGGGCCGGGGCTGGTGGTGAAGAAAACGGGGTGAATTACGTGGCTTTCCAACGGTACTCGTAAGCCCGGCACGGCGTTCAGGGTAGCTTTCAGGTAGTCCGACAACTCGAACAGGCGGTTGCGCTCAGCAGTGAGGGTAGGGAGCACCGCATACGCTGCCTTGAGGCCTGCCACTGTGAGCGGCGGTAGGGCTGTAGTATAGATGAATGGCCTACTGAAATTCAGGAGATAGTCGCGTAGTAAGGTGGAGCCAGCTACGGCGGCACCCTGGCTGCCGAGGGCTTTCCCGAAGGTGAGAATGCGGGCAAACACCTGTTCTTCTAGGCCCAACGCCGTAACCAACCCCTCGCCCTGGGTGCCATAAATGCCATTGGTATGCGCCTCATCTACCACCAAGTGCAGGCCTTTTTCCTGACACAAAGCGGCCAACTCCGCCAGCGGGGCCATGTCGCCATCCATGGAATACAGAGCCTCTACGGCTACAAAAACGGCGCCGGTAGTGCGGGCCAGCTTGCGTTCTAGGTCGTGTACATCGTTATGGCGGAAGCTCCAGGCCGTAGCGAAAGAGCCCCGGATGCCGTCTTTCACCGATGCGTGCGAGGCTTCATCGTAGAGAATGGTGTCGCCGCGGCGCGGCAGGGCACTGAAGAAGCCTAGGTTGGCCGCATAGCCGGAGTTGAACAGTAAAGCCGCCTCCGCCCGATGAAAGGCCGCTAGCACCGTTTCCAGCTCTTCAGCCGCCTGGGAGTTGCCGGTAAGCAAGCGAGAACCGGTGCTGCCGGCCGGTTCAGCCAGAGCCTGTTGTAAGGCTGCCTGCACGGTTGGGTGCCGGCTGAGGCCTAGGTAGTCGTTTGAGCTAAAGTCGACTAAGCCCGACGCGGAGAGCGTGAGCCGGCGCCGGGTACCATCGGCGTCACGCTTAGCAAGATGCTGCGCAAGGCGCTGATGGAGAGGAGAGGAGTAAGGCATAGGCTATCCAGTACCAAGCTAAAAACGGCTCCCCTCCTCAAATGAGAAGGGGCTAGGGAGAGTTGACTGACCTAGAACAATTACTAGAACTATATTCTACTTCCTGTTCAACGATTCATCAACCACCCCTGGCCCCTTCTCATTTGAGGAGGGGAGCCAGTTTTAGTACTCAATTAGGCAACTACTGGTGCGGCTTCTCTGCCCAATACTATAGCGCCTTCCGGAGCGTCCTTGAAGGACTTACGGGGCTTGAGGCCTAGCAACGCAAACATCTGCTTATCGGCGTCGAAGTCAGGGTTGGGAGTCGTAAGGAGCTTTTCGCCGGAGAAGATGGAGTTGGCGCCGGCCAGGAAGCACAGAGCCTGCTCCGTAACGGGCATTTCCTGGCGGCCGGCCGAGAGGCGTACCATGGTGTGTGGCATCAGAATGCGGGCGGTGCCAATCATGCGCAGCATTTCCCACACACTCACGCGAGGCTGGTCGGCCAGGGGCGTGCCTTCCACCGGTACTAGGGCATTTACGGGCACCGACTCGGGGTGAGCGGGCAGGGTAGCCAGCGTGTGCAGCATGGCAATGCGGTCCTCGTCGGTTTCGCCGAGGCCAATGATGCCGCCCGAGCATACTGAGATACCCGCTTTGCGCACGTGCTCCAGGGTGTTGAGGCGGTCGTCGTAAGTGCGGGTGGTGATAATTTCAGAATAGTGCTCGGCGCTGGTATCGAGGTTGTGGTTGTAGGCGTAGAGGCCCGCCTGCTTCAGGCGCTCGGCCTGGTATTCGTTCAGCATACCCAGGGTGCAGCACACCTCTAAGCCCAGGCCGTTTACTTGCTCCACCATGCCTAGCACGCGGTCGAAGTCGCGGTTGTCGCGAATTTCGCGCCAGGCGGCGCCCATGCAGAAACGGGTGCTGCCCGAGTCTTTGGCGCGCTGCGCCGAGGCCAGCACTTCAGCATCAGGGAGCAATTTGTGGGCCTGCACGCCAGTGTGGTAACGGGCCGCCTGGGGGCAATAAGCGCAGTCTTCGGGGCAGCCGCCGGTTTTTACGCTCAGCAGGGTGCACACCTGTACTTCGCCGGTTGCCTGGGTTTCGGCATGGATGGCCGCAGCCTTGGTTACCAGCTCCAGCACGGGCAGGTTATAAATAGCTTTTACTTCGTCGAGGGTCCAGTCAGTCCGAATCATGGGTGGGAAAGAAGTCGTGTCTAGGTTTCTGGTTGGAGAATGCTGCAAAGAACAGCCCGCGCGCAGTAAAGCTACTGCCGCGGGCTGCAAGATACATGAGAAGTGGATTTACACCGCCTCATATAGTGCGCAGCACCCGGCACGGATTGCCCACGGCTACTACCCCGGCCGGAATATCGCGCGTTACCACGCTGCCCGCCCCAATGGTGGTACCGTCGCCGATGCTCACGCCGGGCATCACTAGCACGCCCGCGCCTAGCCACACGTTGTGGCCTATGGTAATTGGTTTTGCAAACTCCCACCCGGCAATGCGGGGCGCTACCTCCACCGGATGGCCGGCCGTAGTCAACAGCACATTCGGCGCCATAAACACGTTGTCGCCAATGCTTACGGGTGCGCAGTCGAGGATGGTAAGGTTGTAATTGGCGTAGAAATTCTGCCCTAGCTGAATATTATAGCCATAGTCGCACCGGAAGGGGGCCTCAATGTGCGCATCGGTTTCGTAGCCGAGCAGCTCGGCCAGCACGTGCTTGTTAAGCTGCACTGGCTCTTGGTTGTAGCGGTGGCACAGCTGTTTGGCGCGCAATCGTTCGGCTGCCAGCACTGGGTCGTTGGCCTGGTATAGCTCGCCGGCCAGCATTTTTTCTTTGTCGGTGGATAGCATAAAGGCTCGGCGAAGAAGTAGCCGCCGGGGCAATATACCTGGCCTCAGGCTTACTTGTATGCGCCGTTACTACCCCGCTTACAGGGCCGAAGTCTCCTGCGCTGAGCTAGTGCTACGAGCGTCGCGGGTGTTTTTCTGCACGGCAATGGCAGCAAACAAGCTCAGCACAAACGACATGGCGTAAAATCCTTTTTCGCTTAGCGTGAGGCTAGCGTTCCAGAGGCCCACGGTCAGCAGGCAGATAACCAGAATAGTGGAAAACCAGCTCAGACCGTAGTAGATGCCCGTTACTGGAATGCCTTCCATCTGGTCGCGCACTGTTTTCTGCAGAGAAACCGCCGCAAACAAGCCATACATCAGAATGGTAAAGTAGTAGCCCTTCTCGTTGAGCTGCATTTGCGCGTTCCAAAGGCCAATGATAAAAGCGGAAGTGCCCGCCAGCAGGGCAACCCAAGAGGCGGCAATAAAGGCGTTAGAGGGTTTGGCGTACATAAGGGGGTAGGCGGAAAGTGGTTGACAATCTCATCGGAGAACTAGCCCTCCGACAAGCCAAACATAGCGCCTACCCCGGGCTAGGTCGTATCCAAACTTTAACCGATATTAGACTTTTACTTTTTGCCAAGTAGTACTGTTTTCGATGGTTTCTAGTGCGTTGTCTTGATTCAGAAAAACATGCTATGAAGTGCAGGAAAAGCAATATTACTCGTGTAATTCTGAATGAAGTAGGTTGGTAAGTACACGGACGTTATGTCATTTTTCAGACTTTTCACAAGACATACTTGCCGTGTTTGTGAGATGCCTTAAACCAAAACGGGCCGCTCCCATAGGAGCGGCCCGTTTTGGTGTTAGCGTTTGCCGGGACGACTGGCGCCGCGGGTACCACGGGTGCTGGTTTTGCCCTTCGGCGGACCAGCGGCCGCACCTCGTGGGCGGGTGCCCGCTGGCCGGCTTGCTTTCCCAAACCCCGGGCCATCCGGCCGGACGCCCGTGGGGGGGCCGGCCTGGCGACCGGGGCCGGATGGCCACTCCGGCGTATCAGAGGGGCTAGGGGCTGCTTTCTTCGTGGCGGAACGGGCAGCAGCGCGCTTATTGGTTGGTTTTTCAATCCAGGAGCCAGCCGGCTTGGGCTTCGATGCGCGTGCCGAAGTGCCTTCGTCCTCCTTGGGCCTTGGCGCCGAAGACTGGCGGCCCGGGCGGTCGGCCCAGAACTCGGCGGAAGAGGCGCGCTTGCGACGGCGCGGCGAGGAGCCGTTATCGGTACCATCAGAGTCTTTGATCATCTCAAATAGTACCTTCAGCTCCTTTTCCTTCAGCTCGCGCCACTCACCCACGCCCAGGCCTTTCACGTTGATATTCATCACGCGAATGCGCTCCAGCTGCACTACCTCGTAGCCGAAGTACTCGCACATGCGCCGGATCTGGCGGTTGAGGCCCTGCACCAGAATAATGCGGAAGATGTAGGGCGTTTCCTTGGTGACTTTGCACGGCTGCGTCATGACACCGCCGAGGGGCACGCCGTTGGCCATGCCTTCAATGAACAAGTCGTTGATGGGCTTATCCACCATCACGATGTACTCCTTCTCGTGCTTGTTGCCGGCCCGCAGAATCTTGTTCACAATGTCGCCATTGCTGGTGAGCAAAATCAGGCCCTGCGACTCCTTATCGAGGCGGCCGATGGGGAAGATGCGCACCGAGTGCTTAATGGCCCGGATAATGTTATCCTTAATGCCGGTATCGGTGGTGGAGATGATGCCCGGCGGCTTGTTGTAGGCAATGTACACGGCATCTTCCTCGGCGCGCGGCTCGATGATGTTGCCGTTTACGCTCACGCGGTCCTTGCTGGTTACCTGGTCGCCGATGCTGGCGCGCTTGCCATTAACCAGCACGTTGCCCTGCTCGATAAAGCGGTCGGCCTCCCGCCGGGAGCAGACGCCGCTTTCGCTGATGTATTTATTGAGACGAGTGGCCATGAGGTAAAAATGCTAAGCGAAGGGTAAAAAACAACGGCCCGCCAAAGCAGCAAGTGCCGGCGGGCCGCAAAGATACGGCAGAACAAGAGGAGAAGTACTAGGTGGCCATAGCGGCTAACACGTAGCTCGTTTATCGAGGTAACTGCAATACTAACACAAGGCGGTTAATCGACAGATAAAGCATAGAAAAGCCCGATGAGAAGTGGAGTAAATACAGCTAAGCAAATAAGCAGGGGCTTCCAGATCTTTTTGGCCGGGAAAAGCTCCTTGTTTTCTACTATTCTGTCAAAATAGGCATTTAAAGCAATACCACCACCTATGCCGAACGCTACATTGAAACCCGAACCACCAACCTGACGACCAGGCAAAGCCAATAAGAGCACTATGGCAACTGCCACAATTCCGATAGTCCCCCATATTACTTTGCGCGCTGCATCGGGGCGCCCCACATCTCTAAAGTTCTGTGCGAGCATAAGCCCGCCAGCTACAGGACTAAACAAGAATGAAAAAATACGGATAGCCAGTGCTGAATACAAAGGCAGTTTAGTAGTTTCTACTGCTTCCACGGTATGAGGTATAAAATGGTGCAGCTAGTTCCGTCTTATTGAAAGCAGAGTTGAGGCACTCCCACAAATATGAATAGATATAATGGCATAAGAAGGGTTAGGCCCCGATAAAATACCGCTGGATGGCATCATCCAATTCTGCAGGAAGTTCGGTCCCGTCTTTAGGCTGCAGTGCTACTGATTCACTAGCCCCTGCCGGAGCATAAACCCCACTGCTCTGGTTGAACTGTAGTTTGCCCTGCCGGAACTCCCGCTGCTGCTCTGCACCATCCTTGTTCATGGACACAAACTCGAGCTTTTCCAGCGTGTGGCTGCTTTTGTCGAACCGGAACCAGAAGTACACTTCAGCGGGGTCGTCGCTCTGCACATCCAGGGCTTTTATTTCAAGCAGCGAAAACGCATCGGCTTCGAGCAGGAACAGGGTATTGTAAGCGAAAGGCATGTTGGCAGCTTTATAACAGGGTGGAAAGCCTTCTAACGGTAAGGTATAATGTGCTGTTTAAGCAGGCAACTTGGTAAGTGCTTCCGCCGGCCAGACTGCTAGGTAGCATGAGGGTGTAAACCCACGTGCAAGGTGCTATTTCTCTTCGGCCAGCCACTGCATGGCGTGGTACTGGCCAGCGCCTACAAACAAGCGTAATATGTCGTCGGTGAGGCGCAGGCCGTTGGCGCTATTGGTAATGAACAGTAGGGTTTCTTGAGTATCGGGGAAGAGCATAAAGAAGCCCCGGAAGTCGCCGTTGTCGCCCCAATGCCAGAGGGCGGGGCCGTGGCTAGTGGTGGCCAGGCCCACACCACACGCCCAGGCAATATTGGCATCGGTGGGGCTGAGGGGGGTAGTGCACCGGTTGGCGGCATTTGTAGGGGTAGTAAGCATCTTAGCTGTGGCAGGTTGCAGCCCTTTACCCGCCAGAATGGCCTGCAGAAACCGACTATAGTCAGAAGCGGTGGTAAGCAAGCTAAAGCCGCCATTCGGCTCCGCAAACCGCTTGATTTCGGTGGGCTGTCCTGCCTTATCGTGGCCGAAAGCAGCGTTTTTATCGAAGCGGGTGTGCCAAATGAAGCTGCTGTTTTTCATTTTCAGCGGTTCAAACACTTCCTGCTGCGCCAACTGCTCGAGCGTTTTTCCGGTCAGGTGCTCCAGGGTTTTCTGCAGAAACACGTAGCCCTCACCCGAGTAGCTCCAGCAACTGTCGGGCGCAAACTGGAGGCGCAGCTCTGAAGTTTTCCAGCTCTCCGCCAGTGGGTATCCGGCCCAGTTGGGCAGGCCCGTGGTGTGTCCCAGCACCATGCGCGCCGTAATGCGGTTGGCGCGGGGCTCGGCTTGCAGGCGGGGGTAGGGGTAGTAGCTCAGCAGCGGCTTGTCCAGATCAAGCTTGCCTTGATCGTGGAGGCGCAGGGCGGTATACGCCAGCACGACCTTGCCCAAAGAGGCTGCCTGAAAAATGGTGTTGGCATCAACGGTTTGTGTGGTGCCAGCCTTGCGCGTGCCCATGCTGAACCTCATTGTCTCGCTCTTACGGCTGTACACGAGTTGCAGCCCCGCTACATTTTTCTTTTTGAGCAAGGCAACCAGCTCTGCCTGCTGAGCCATAGCGGCAAACGAGAATAGTAATAGTGCTAGGGTAAAAAGATGTTTCATAAGCGGTTAAAAGTATAAGAGAACTGAAATAAGGAAAGCACAATAGTAGCGGTTGCTGCGCAACAAAGGCCGATTTAGTAGCCCCTGGACAAAAAGAAAGCGGGCTGCTCTAAACTAGAGCAGCCCGCTTTCTTTTTGTCCAGGGGCTAGCAGACCTACCCGAGCGTGTGGTATACGGCCTGCACGTCGTCATCGTCCTCAAACTTCTCTATGAGGTTCATTACCTCTTCCAGCTGCTCGCCTTCCAGGTGCACAGTGGTGTTGGGTATGCGCTGGAGTTGAGCTGAAACGACGTTCAGGGCTTTTTCCTCCAAGGCTTTCTGCATCTGGCCGAAGTCGGTGAAGGCGGTTTCTACTACAATGTACTCCGTCACGTGGCCGTGCTCGTCTTCCTCCTGATCGGCATACACGTCTTCGGCGCCGGCATCAATTAGCTCCAGCTCCAGCTCATCGAGCTCAAGGCCTTCGGCGGCCAGCTTAAACACACCTTTGCGGGTGAAAGTGTAGTCAGAGGAGCCTGCGGTACCCAGGGCGCCGTTGCCGCGGTTGAAATACATGCGCACGTTGGCTACCGTGCGGGTGGGGTTGTCGGTAGCGGTTTCAATTACAACGGCCACACCGTGAGGTGCATAGCCTTCGTACACCACTTCCTGATAATCCTTTTCCTCGCGGGAGCTGGCGCGCTTAATGGCGGCTTCCACGCGGTCCTTGGGCATGTTCACGCCCTTGGCGTTCTGCATGGCCGTGCGCAGACGGGAGTTGGTATCGGGGTTGGAGCCGGATTCTTTCACGGCCATCACGATTTCCCGGCCGATGCGGGTAAAGTCTTTGGACATCCGGTCCCAGCGCTTCATTTTGCGGCCTTTGCGGAATTCAAACGCGCGTCCCATCTATCTGTGAATTTGTGGAGTTGTGAAATAATGACTACCTAGCCAGCACGGGTGAAGCCGGAAGGGGCTGCAAGTTAGCAGAAAGCCCGGCGGGGCGCAATGAGGCCGCCATATTGGTATGCGGGGCACCCGGTAAGTAGCTGCACTGCTCTCAGCGAACCTGAGGAAACAGCCCTATGCCTCGTCCGATTAGCCAGTCGAGCAGGCGCGCGGGCACCAGCCTAGGCACAATCAAGGCCCGAACTATGTCAGCAGCAATAGTGTAGCGCAGGCGCGGTCGCGGCGTTTCCAGAATCCTGACGAGGCGCCCGGCTACGTATTCGGGCGTAAGGCCGTGGGCCCGTGTGCGGTTAATAAGCTGCACGAAGCGTTGGGCTGCCCCAAAATATGGGGTGTTATGATACGGCTCCAGGTCAATGCCCTTATCCCAGATGGGCGTTTGGGTTACGCCCAGTCCAATCAAAATCATGGGGATGCCAAACAGCTGCAGTTCGCGGCGCCAAGAGGCATTCAGGCCTTCCAGCGCGTGTTTCGTGCCCACATATGCCCCCATAAAGGGAGCGGCTACCTGCCCACTCACCGAGCCAATGTTGATGACGCGCCCCGGCCGGCCCTGAAAGCCAGGACGGGCACCGAGCAGAGGCAGAAAGGCCTGCGTTACCTGAATCAGCCCCAGCACGTTTACCTCAAAATGCTGCCGCACCACGGCAATGGGTTGGTACAGCAAGGGACCACCAAACGCTACCCCGGCATTGTTGATAAGGCCTCGCAAAGGTTCTCCCTCCAGTTGGCGCTCAACTTCCTGCACAGCTTGGGCAATAGCCTCGGCATCAGTTACGTCGAAAAGCAGGGGCACGAAGGCCTCGCCCAGTTCCGTGCGCAAGCGGTCTGCATCGGCAGCAGTCCGGACGCTGCCAAAAACGCGGTAGCCCCGCTCCAGAAAAGCCCGGGTGGCGGCAAGCCCCACGCCACTTGATACGCCTGTAATCAGCAGGGCTGGGAGGGTAGATTGCATAGAGTGCAAGCTAGCAGAATTTCACTACCCCCTGCCTGAGGCCCAACCGGTTACTGTTGGCGGAGCGTGTACAGGCTCTGATTGCCGGCCGGGTACCCCAGAATGGTAAGACTCAATAGGCCGTTTCGGAGCTGAAAAGTGCCTTCATCGGTGCGCGGCTGGCCCTTTTTATCAGTATAGGTAAAGCTGATGCGGTTACCGCTAAAGGTAAAGCGGCCGTCCTGGTCGAAGGGCATGGTGCCGCCGTTTACGGCCAAAGTAAGGCGTTTTTGGTAGGTGCCATCGGGGCGAAGCGTAAGCGTACCGCCGACGCCTTTAGCCGGCATGGGTGTGGGGCTGGTACCTTTATCGAGGATGGCGTACGTGAGGTAGGTATAGGTAGTAAAGAACGAAGGCGCCAGCCGGGGTACGGCGGTGGGCGTACGCTGAGCCAGGCTTGTGAAATTGCTCAGGCTCAGGGCTCCTAGTAAAAGCAAACGATACAACATACTGCAAGGTAGCTGGTAGGCGGCAGATGTAGTACAGCATGGCCAAGCCGCTGCGTATTTGGCCGTTCGGGCGGCTAGCGAAGCTCCGGTTTCCTCCTACATTTGGGGCATGCCCACCTTTCTTCGTGACCTTATTCGCCCCGCCGCCGAGCTGCCCCAGGCCGATGTGTGCCTAGTGGGGCTGCCCCTTGATTTTGGAACCGTACTGGAAGGCGGCCGCGCCGGTGCCGCCGGCGCCCCCGATGCCATCCGGCGGGAGCTCCGCCGCTACCACAAAACCTACAACCTAGAACACAATGTGAGCCTGGATACGCTGCGCATTGCCGATGCCGGCAACCTACTCCTGCGCCACTCCACCGACCACGAAGCCAACCACCAGACTATTCGGGCCGAGTTAACGCGCCTGCTGAACCAGTACCCCCGCGTGGTAGTACTAGGGGGGGCGCACGACGGAACCTACAGCACCGTGCGCGGTCTCCGCGACGCCACCGATGGCCAGCCCGTAGGCGGCATCAATCTCGATGCCCACGCCGACGTGAAAGACCGCCCCGGCATCATTAGCAGCGGTACTCCGTTCGGAAAGCTGCTGCGCGAAGAAGTGCTGAGTGGGGAGCGGTTCACGGAAATCGGGCTGCACTCCAACCTCAATACCAAGGAGGATATCGACTTCCTGCACCAGCAGCAGGCCACTATTGTGCCACTGGCCCACGTGCAGCAAGACGGCATGCCCGAGTATATGCGCCGGGCCCTGCGCCGCGCCACCAGTGCTGGCCCTGCCTTCGTGAGCTTTGATATAGATGGCTGCGCCGAAGCGTACGCGCCCGCCGTATCGGCCCCCAGTGCCGATGGCTTTACGCCCCGCCAGGCCGCAGAAGCGGCTTTTTTAGCTGGTAAGGAGCCGGAGGTGCTGTTGTTTGAAGTGGTAGAATTCAACCCCGTCTTCGACCGCGACAACCAAACCGCCCGCTTGGCCGCTACCATCATAACAGCGTATCTGACGGGCGTTGCTGCCGGCCTGAGCACGTAAACAGCATCCCTTTTAGGCATGCATCTTCTGTTGATTCCGCTAAGCCACTTTAGGTAAGCATGTACTGGTTTGCTGTAGCGTAGGGCCTAGTAATTCAGCGGTTCCGGAACGCGCCATACTTATCATAATTATACAGAACGTCATTCCGAGCGCAGTCGAGGAATCTCGCGTGCTGACGTTGTAATGGTAACTCAACGTCAGCACGCGAGATTCCTCGACTGCGCTCGGAATGACAGTTACTTTGGTAAGGTTAGCCAAGTAAGATGCTTCGGTCACTGGCTTGATGTGCCACTTGCTTAGTATGTCGGTTCTGTTTTTAGCATGACGTTCGGTTGCGCTCGGTAGAACATTCTTTCGTGACTTGTTGAACCGCGCTGCTGCTAACCCTAAGAAAGCCGTGAAGGTGCTGCCAACACAATTGCCGAGAGGCCTTGTCAAACAGAATACAGAGGCAAACAGAAACCGCCGCACCTCTCCAGCATAAAACGGGAAAGGTGCGGCGGTTGACTCTAGGCCTGAAGCAGACTTAGTATTCTTCTTCGTAGCGAATTACTTCCTCGGTCCGTTCGCGCTTGGGCAGGGGAGAAGTTTTCTGAGGGTAGTCGTTTTGCTTGTGCTTCTGGTAACGCTTCACGAGCAGCGCGGCTCCTACCAAAGCGCCTAAACCAGCGGCCGTAATGGCAAACTTGGTCCGGATAGGGTCGTAGGGAGCGGGCGGCAGGTAGGCTACGCCGTTTTCATCGAGGCGGGCAGGATCCTGCACGTAGCGTCCTTTGGCCGGAATCTTAAACTCATCGGCTAACTTCTGCAGGCCGGCAGCGGCTTGTGGGCCCTTAATAACGGGGCCGTGTCCGCAGCCAATAGCTTCAGGCTGAAGCGCGGCCAGCTTCTGCACCGACTCCTGCACCTGCTGCCAATTATAGTTGAACGGAGCGCCAGCAATGCTAATGCTGGGAATCTGAAGGAGCAGCTGGGGTACCGATTCGTGGTTGGCGGTTGCAAAGGCATCGGCCCCTAGTAAAGTGCGGTCACTTTCCCGGAACAGTGCAATCTGGCCCGGCGCGTGGCCCGGCACGTGCAGAATCTGCCAGTCGGGCAGGAAGGGTGGCTCGGTATCAGCCGTGGGCAGCGGCTGCACAAAGTCGCTGAACTGGAAGGACTGGGGCGGGAAAAACCGACTCACAAACGCCAAGGAACCGCCGCCAGCCACGGTTGGGTCGGCGGGTGGGTATACGGCGCGGGCCGTCAGGAAGGGCATTTCAAGGGGGTGAGCCAGCACCGGAACTTTCCAGTGCTCAGCCAGCGCCTGCACCGAGCCCGAGTGATCCATGTGGCCGTGCGTGAGGATGATGGCCTCAGGGTGCGTACCAGGATAGAAAATCTTGTCGGCGGCAGCAATTATATCCTTTTCGGAGCCGGGCAAACCGGTATCAACCAACACCCAGCCGCCGGCCGAGCCGGTTTCCACAAAGTATACGTTAACAAATCGTTGGATCGAGAGCTGGTGAACCCCAGCAGCAACCTTTTCCATAAGTTCAAGAGTAGGTGAAACGATACTACAGCAATACGGGCACCACAGCAATTAGGTAGTGGCCGCACTCCGGTATTACCCCAATTTGCCCGAATTCTACTGTTCAGCTATGGCCAATTACGCTAGAAGGAAAATGCAAAAAGACCCAACCGACGAATCGACTGGGGCTTTTTAAATCTGAATAGACTAGTACCTGGTTTACTAGGCCAGTGCTTCGCGCAAAGCCTGCAGCACGCTGGCTACTCCAGCTTCAGCGCCAACGGAGCCGAGGTGTACACGCAAGGTGCGGCGGTTGTAGTTGTGCAGGGCCTGCAGGTCGCCGGCAGCCTGGGCATTCTGGAAAGTGCCGAAGGTGTAGGGGCGGCCAGGGAGCGGCAAGTCCTGGGCGTGGTCGGTGGTGAGCTGCAGGAACAGACCAGCATCGGGGCCGCCTTTGTGGTACTGGCCCGTGGAGTGCAGGAAGCGGGGGCCGTAACCGGAGGCCGTAGCAATGTGCAGTTGCTGCTGTACTAGGCTGCGCAAGTCTTGCAACTCCTGGTTTAGCGCGGGCGTTTCCTGCAGGTAGGCCTGAATGCACAAGAAATTGCCGGGCTCCGACTGGTTAAAGAAGGCGCGCAGCACCTCGGTAGCCGAGCTGCCCGAAACGCTGGTATAGTAGGCAATGCCGTTTTCCTCCAGCACCGGCGCGGTGCCTTCGGGCAAGGCGCCTTTTTCCACTACCACCTTCATCAGCTGGTCGGTAGCGGTTTTTGCGGCCTGCACGTTGGGCTGGTCGAAGGGGTTGATTTCGAGCACGGCGCTAGCTACGGCCGTAGCTACTTCCCAGCGGAAAAACTCCTGGCCCAAATCCAGCGGGTCGTTCATCAGGATGGTAATGACGGGGTGGCCGGCAGCTTCCAGCGCCGCTACCTTGCTGCGGTTGGCCTCATCGAGCTGGTTAGTGTAGCCGATGTACACAAACACGCGGTCGGAGCCATACACCTCAGGGCCGTTGAGCGGGTCGCCGGCCAGGGGCAGAATGCCTTTGTTTTCTTTGCCAGTGCTTTCGGCAATCAGCTGCTCCAGCCACAAACCCAGGTCGGTGAGGTTATCAGGCACTACCAGCGTGAGCTTGTCGCGGCCTTGCTGGGCCAGTACGCCTAGGGCCACCCCGAGCTCCAAGCCGGGGTTGTGCTCTACCTCGCCATCGGCGCCGCAGGCACGCATCATGTTAATAGAGCGCTCCAGCAGGGTTTTGATATCGATACCATAGAGGGCGGCGGGAACCAGCCCGAAGTAGGAGAGGGCCGAAAAGCGGCCGCCTACCTCAGCAAAGTTCAGGAAGATGCGGCGGTAGCCTTCGGCCGTGGCCTGGGTCACGAACTTGGAGCCGGGGTCCGTGATAGCCACGAAGTTCTCACCGGCTTTGTCGCCCTTCAGCTCTTTCAGGCGAGCATAGAAATAATCGCCGAAGGCCAGAGGCTCGGCCGTGGTGCCCGATTTGCTGGCTACCACAAATAGCGTTTCGGCCAGCGGCACAGCCTCCTCTATCTCGCGCACCGAGCCAGGGTTGGTGGTATCCAACACCGAGAGAGGTAGTCCGTTGGCACCTTTCTCAAACGCCTGCTTAAACACAATCGGGGTCATGGTGCTGCCGCCCATTCCCATCACTACCACGTGCTTGAAGCCAGCGGCCTTTACTTCCTGGGCGAACTCCTCGATTTCAGAAACGCGGGGCAGCATGGTTTCGGCCACCCGGAGCCAGCCCATAAAGCTGCGCAGGCTCTGCTGGGCTTCGGCGTCCTGCACCCACAGGTCGGCTTGCTTTTGCCAGAATCCGGCGGTGAAGTTGCGGGCGTTAAACTCCTGCAGTTTAGCGGTGATATCGGCCTGGTACGAGCCCAGTTGCAGGGTCATGGCGGGGATGTTCAAAGTAGGTTGGCTCATGCGGGTATAGTTCGCGAGGTGTCAGTAGAAATGCAGTTTTCAGGGGGGCAACTTACATACGGCCCCGCCGAAAAGAAAACGGCACAGCAGCCAACAGCCAAAGCTGCGCTGCCGGGCAAAGGTAGAAAAGTAGCCAAAATTGCCTCATTTTAGATGTAAATGCTGTTTTGGATTAGGTAGTGGGCGTTGGCAAGAGCAGCAGTACTAGGCTCCTGGAAAGGGCAAAGTAGTTAGGCCGCCGCGCGATAAAAGGACATCTTAAGTTCTGGCGAAGGATATTTGCAGCTGATGACGAACCTTGCCGAACCTCTAGCCCCTGTAAACCGCTACCCCTCAGCACCCACCGGAATTCGCTTGTTGCGCCTGAAGCTGCGGGTGCAGGCGGCGGTATCCACAGAGTGGGCATTTGGGGCGGCCTGGAAGCTGTTTACGACGCCGCGCCGCCTGCCCGAAAAAAAATGGGAGGCCGAGGCGCTTGCTGATGCCCGTCAGTTTTGGGTGCCCACCAAGCGGGGCAATATAGCGGCCTACGAGTGGAACTCAGCTGGCACCCGCACGGTGCTGCTGGTGCACGGCTGGGAGCACCGGGCTAGCTTTTGGGGCTTTATGGCGCGCGGGCTGGTTGCGAGCGGCTTTCGGGTGGTAGCCCTGGATGGGCCAGCCCACGGCGCTTCCTATGGCTCGCGTACTACCCTGCCTTCCTTTGCGTATGCCGTAGAAGCTGTGGCCGATACTTTAGGCGAAGTGTATGGGGTAGTAGCGCATTCGCTGGGCGGGGCCGCTACGGCGGGTATTCCGGTTCGGTTCAACAAAGCTACCTCCGGGCGCCTGGAGCGGCTGGTGCTGCTGAGTGTGCCGGCCAGCACTACCGCGGTAGCCCAACGCTTTGCCCAGCTATTGCAGCTGCCAGCGGCCGTGGTGCGCCGCATGAACCGCTACGTGCAGGAGCAAAACGGCCGCGACGCCGAGAGCTTCAGCCTTGTGCAAACTGGCCGCAACTTCCCCGCCGACCGCGCCCTGCTCATTCATGACACCGACGACGAGAGCATCCCGTTTACGGAAGCGCAGGAGCTAGCCGCCAGCTGGCCCGGGCTCGACTTTCGTGCTACCTCCGGCCACGGCCACAACCGCATCATGCGCGACCCGGATATAATTAAGCAGGTAACCGATTTTTTAGCCTAATTAGCAGCACCACTCCCTCACACAAGCTGCCTGCATGACCAACCCTGAATACGATGCCGTGGTAGTAGGCTCCGGACCAAATGGGCTAGCCGCAGCCATTGTCTTGCGGCAGGCGGGGTTATCGGTGCTGTTGCTGGAGGGTAAGGATACGCTGGGCGGAGGGCTGCGCACGGCCGAGCTCACGTTGCCCGGCTTTCACCACGACATCTGTTCGGCCATTCATCCGCTGGCCGCCGCCTCGCCTTTTTTCCAGACGCTGCCCTTAGCCCAGTATGGCCTGGAGTACCTCACGCCCCTAGTAGCCGCCGCGCATCCCTTCGATGATGGCACTGCCGCGGCAGTTTCTATGTCGCTGCCCGATACGGCGCGGCGGCTTGGAATGGATGCGCGTGCGTACGAGCAGTTGCTGGCGCCCCTCGTGGCACAGTGGCCCAGCATTGCGAACGACGTGCTGGCGCCGCTACAGTTTCCGAAGCATCCGCTACATATGGCCCGGTTTGGCTTGCCCGCCTTGCTGCCTGCCACAGTGCTTACCCGCCACTTCCAGACGAAGGAGGCGCGCGGATTGTTTGCCGGCATGGCGGCCCACGCCATCCAGCCGCTTTCCAACCTCACGACTTCCGCCATTGGGCTAGTGCTCCTGATTGCCGCCCACCGCCAGGGTTGGCCACTACCCAAAGGTGGCTCGCAGCGCATTGCTGATGCGCTGGTGGCTCACTTTACGGCTCTGGGCGGCCACATTGAAACCGGCACCTTTATTACTTCCCTGAGCCAGCTGCCCAAAGCGCGCGCCGTGCTCCTGGACGTGACACCGGCCCAGCTGCTGCAGATTGCCGGGCATAGCCTTTCTACCATCTATCAGTGGCAGTTGCGGCGCTACCGCTACGGCATGGGCGTGTATAAAATTGATTGGGCCCTGGATGGCCCAATTCCGTTTACGGCGCCTGAATGCCGGCAAGCGGGCACGGTGCATCTAGGCAATACGCTGGAAGAAATTGCGGCCAGCGAAAAAGCTGCTGCGCAGGGCCAGCACCCAGAAAAGCCATTTGTACTGCTGGCCCAGCAAAGCCTCCTAGATGCGAGCCGCGCCCCGGCGGGTAAGCATACCGCCTGGGCCTACTGCCACGTCCCGAATGGCTCCCGCCAGAACATGACGGCAGCCATTGAGCAGCAGGTAGAGCGTTTCGCCCCTGGTTTCCGAGACCGAATTATTGGCCGCCACACCTTCGATACGGCACAAATGCAGGCTCACAACCCCAATTACGTGGGCGGCGACATTAATGGAGGGCTGCTGGATATTACGCAGCTTTTCACGCGGCCGGCCCTGCGCGCTTCGCCTTATCGTACCTCCAAGCCGGGGCTGTACCTCTGTTCCTCGGCCACGCCACCCGGTGGCGGCGTACATGGTATGTGCGGCTATCACGCCGCCCGCCGCGCGTTGCGTGACGTGTTCGGGCTAGCAGCTTCGCCCTTGTACAAAGGTCGGTGATCAGGCAGAACCAGTTTGAGGCAACTTAGCACCTAGGCGCAAGCCCTGGCTAGGGTTGCTAGTGGTCTAAATCGTTTCGTGGCCCTCGGCGGCCAGGCCGCGCAGTACTTCGCGCAAGCCCTGAGGTTCCTGAATCAGTTGGTGCACGTGAGCCAGGTACTCGGCTTCGGCGCGCAGGTGGCGCTTCAGCTGGCGGATTTCCTGCTCCCGCTTTTTGCCGGTACTCCCGAAGAAGCCATTATCCCCGAATTTCAGCTCGTTCAGCTGTTTCTTCAGGTCGGTTTGTTGCTGCAGCAGGGCTAGCGTATAGCGGGTCAGCACGTCGTCATCGGCGGCGTTGGCCGGGCCCGATTCGGAGAGCAATTGCAGCAGCGTGTAGAGGTCGTTGGTTTCGTAGGCTTCCGTGATGCGCTGCATCAACATGGTTTTTTGCTGCTGGGTGGCCGTGTCGCGGACCAGATCGGGGTGGTGAATGCGGGCCAGCTGCCGGTACAGCGTTTTGGTGTTTGAGAGCAGCTGTTGCTCTTGGGCTTTGGCTTGCTCAGCGGCGCTGTCCTGGGCTTTTTGGGCTTTGCTTTTGCGGCGGGCTCGGGCCGCTGCGGCCGCTTGCTCGTGGGGTGGCAGGTTGGGGTCGATGTCGGGGCTAGGGCTGGGCGCGGCGGGCACTTCGGCATCATCATCTTCCTCTACGCGGCGGCGTGGCGCGTATTTGCGCAAAATATCGGCGGCGTCTTCGCCAAACCGGTTTTGCAAGGCCCGCGCATTCCCAACAATAACGTCCTGAATCTGGCGGTGCTCCAGGCGGCTGAAGAAGTCGAAAAGGAGCGCTTCCTCCAGCGGGCCGAACAACGCACGACGGGCCTCAACGACCATTGCGGCCGCCGGGCCTACCTGCTGCCAGTAGCGGCGGCGGGCTTCCGCTTGCTCGGCCTGTAGTTCCTGCAGCCGCTGCCGTAAGCCTTCAACCTGCTCTACCGCCGCCCGAAAGGCTTGCTGGGCCGGACTGCCAGGCGCGGGGGCGGCGGCCGGAACGGGGAGGGAGTTAGCGGCAGGTAGGTCAGTGAAGGGGTTGTGCAAATCCATGCGGCAAAGGTACGAGCCTGGCGCGGTGCCTGCTGCTAGGGGGCCGTTAGCCATACAGCTCATACGCCACCCGAAATGTATTGCAGTGAGCATCTACGATGTCGCGGAGCTGCTCGGAGTAGCCGCCGCCCATGCTCACGGCTACGGGTAGGCTTTGCTGGCGGCAGAGGCCTAGTACGTAGGCATCGCGCGATTGGCAGCCGGCTTGTGTTAGGGCCAGTTTGCCCAGCTTGTCGGTTGCCAGCACATCTACACCGGCCTGAAAAAAGACAAAATCAGGCTTTACCTGCTCCAGCAGCCTAGGCAGCGTTTCCTGCAAAATACCCAGATGCGTTGCATCATCGGTGCCGAGGTCCAGCGCCACATCCAGGTCCGACTGTTCTTTGCGCAAGGGGTAATTGGCGCCCGCGTGCATGGAAAAGGTGAACACACGTGGCTCGGCCTGGAAAATGCTGGCGGTTCCATCACCTTGGTGCACGTCCAGGTCTACTACCAGCACTTGGCGGGCCAAGCTGTGGTGGAGCAAGTGGGCCGCCGCAATGGCAATGTCGTTGAGCACGCAAAACCCCTCGCCCCGGTCTCGGAAAGCATGGTGCGTGCCGCCCGCTAAGCTCAGGCCAATGCCATCCTGCAGCGCCCGCCTTGCCGATTCCAGCGTGCCGGCCGAGCTGCTCAGGGAACGGCGCACTAGCTCGGTACTTTGCGGCAACCCCAGTCGGCGCACCTCTGCTGCAGACAGTTGCAAGTCGCGCACCCGGTGCCAATACTCCACTGAATGCACTCGCAGAATATCGTCTTCGGGACAGAGGCCGGGGTCGTAAAAATCCTCGATGGGGGCAATGCCCTGCCACAAGAGCTGTTCCCGAATCAGGGCGTATTTAGCAATGGGGAAGCGGTGGCCGGCGGGCAGCTGAATACTATAACGGTCGGAAGTAGCGAGGCAGGGCATGCAGAAGAAAGCACAGAAACAGATAAGATGAGCCGGGGTTCTTCAACTTTTTTTCACCCAAAACGCATTTTTTTCTCAAACGGAAACAGCCGATGAAAAGAGGAGAGTCGTCTGGATTAACCGGCAATTGGTAGAGGTAAGGCGAGGGGAGCAGCCCGCCTGAAATACGTTTGTAGGACCGGGAGGGCCTTTTCGGCTGCAACCTGCTGCGGGTGCTTGGTGCTCTACCCCGCAAACAACAACTACCATACGTATGAACTATCCCCGTGTCCTGCTCTGGCTGCTGCTGGCGCTCACTTGGAATCTAACCTCTTGCTCCTCCGATGATGAGGATCCCACCCATGAAGTGCTGGGCACCTGGACCAGCCGCTCGCAGTTTGAGGGGCTAGCCCGCAACTCGGCCGTTAGCTTCACCCTTGATGGCAAGGCCTACGTGGGCCTGGGCACCGATGGCGTGGAGAAGTTCCAGGACTTTTGGGAGTACACTCCGGCCACCAACACCTGGCGCCAGATTGCTGATTTTCCGGGGGTAGCGCGGTTTCAGGCGGTGGCTTTTACGGCCGGCGGCAAGGCCTACGTGGGCACTGGCACCGATGGCGTGAATAAGCTCAAAGACTTTTGGGAATATAACCCCGCTACCAACAAATGGACGCAAAAGGCTGACTTTGCCGGCTCAGCCCGCTACGGCGCCGTGGCGCTCACCATTCAGGAGAAAGGCTACGTGGGTACTGGCTACGATGGCAACTTCAAAAAGGACTTCTGGCAGTACGACCCCGCCACCGACCAATGGATGCAAAAGCCCAGCTTTGGAGGAAACAAACGCATTGGGGCCGTGGCTTTCACGCTCTCGGACAAGGGCTACATCCTGACGGGCTCCGATAATGGCCTGACCTTGTCGGATGTGTGGTCGTATAGCCCCGCCACGGAACAATGGACGGAGCATCGCACCCTCACGGCCAACACCGACGAGGACTACGACTACAGCAACGTGCCCCGCACCAACGCCGTGAGCTTTGTCATCCATAACCTGGGTTACGTGGCCTTGGGCAACAGCGGCGGCTACCTGACCTCGTGCTGGGTGTATGACCCAACGGCGGATACCTGGGCCCTGAAAACAGGCTTTAGCGGCTCGGCGCGTATGCAGTCGGTGGGCTTTGGGCTGGGCAGCAAAGGCTATGTGGGCCTAGGCACCACCGGCAGCACCCGCCTCGATGACTTTTGGGAGCTAGACCCCACTACCACCGATGAGTAACGGACGCCAGAGAACGGGGCGGTGGCTCTCTTGGGTCGCCGCCCGCCTGCTCGCACTGCTGCTGTTACCCGGCTTGCTGAGTAGCTGCGAAACCACTTCTGACCTAGGCGCTGAATTTTCAGTAGACCCCGTTTCGGGCACGGTCTACGTGGATACGTTCACGGTCCGGACATCCACGGTGCTCATCGATTCGGTGGAGACTTCCTCCAGCAACTACCTGCTGGTGGGCCAGTACACCGATGCGCGACTAGGCACCATTACGGCCCGAAGCTATGTGCGGCTGGGGCTAGGTAGCGGTGCTTTCATGCCCGATGTAATGGCGCAGTACGACTCACTAACCCTAACGCTTCCCACCGATACGTACCGCTACGGCGATACTACCCACCTGCAGCATGTGCAGGTACATCAACTTAAGGATGCCATCCGACCGGCTCAAAAATATTACAGCATCAGCGCGCTGCCTTATAATGCTACGCCGCTGGGTACGCACTCGTTTTTACCGAAATCGGGGCTTGGCTCCTTACGGTTGCGGCTCTCCGATGCCCTAGGGCAACAACTGTTGCAAGCCGGAATCCGAAGGCAGATTTCTAGCGATGCTGAGCTGGAAGCCTTGTTGCCGGGGCTGGTGCTGGCCCCTGCCTCAGCTGATAATGCTGCTTTGGTGCGCTTTCTGGCTACCTCCACTGACTTGGTGTTGCAACTGCACTGCCATCTTCCGGCAGCGCCCACAGAAGCCGTGAGTTATAGCTTCACGGCCCTGAGCGGTGAGCGACATTTCTACCAGTTGCAGGCTGACCGCCGCAGTACGTTGCTGAGCACGCTTTCGGCTTCCCGCCAAAGCATACCTAGTACCCTAACGGCCGCGGAAACCTACGTGCAAGGCGGGCTGGGGCTGCAAACCAAGGTTGAAATTCCGTACCTGCTCAACCTTAATATGCTGGGCCGTACCTGGGTAATTAATGGTGCAACCCTCACGCTGGAAACGGTAAACGGCAGCGAAAACCACCTGCTACCTGCGCCCAGCACCTTAACTGCCCAAACCACCAACCGAGCCAACCAGCCCGGCACGTACTTGGCTGAGCCAGATGGCACGCAGTTACTAGGGTCCTATTCAGTCGGAACCTCGCCGCGCACCAATCTGGAGCAGGGCAGCTATACCTTCGCGCTGCAGCCGTACCTCGAGGCCTTATTGAAGCGAGAAGTAGCCAACGAAGGCATTCTGCTAGCCCCCAACTCCCTCGACACGCCTGAGCGCGTGGTGCTCGGCGGCTCTGGCCATGCCACCAATCCTATTCGCCTGGGGCTCTACCTAACGCGAGTACAGTAGCAAGCACACACACAACTTCCGCCGACAGAGGAAAAGCAGGTACCTGTAAGCCTACTTTTCCTCTGTCGGCGGAAGTACTTGGTGGGTTGAGCCTCAGCGAGGGGCTAGTGCATGTTGCGTTCCTCAATCAGCTTATGAAACGCATCGGCATACGAGTCGCCAATGGGAATAATGGTTTCGCCCATGTAGATGCGGTTTTTGCGGATGGAGTCGATGTGGGCCAGCGCTACAATATAGGAGCGGTGCACGCGCACAAAATCCTGCGACGGTAAGCGGTCCTCGAATGCCTTCAGGGAATTGAGCGTGAGAATGGGCTTGCCGCCGGCGTATATTTTGATATAGTCTTTTAAACCTTCCAGATAGCGAATGTCGCGCAGATTCAGGCGCTGCGTGTGATAGTCGGCCTTCACGAAGATGTAGTCTTCGGCTGGTGGAGCCGGAGCCGGCGGAGCGGGCAGGCTGGCCGCCGGTTCGGCAGGTTTGGGGGCTAGTCGGTCTTGGGCCTTCTGGGCTGCCTTCACAAACCGCTCAAACGCAATGGGCTTTACGAGGTAGTCAACGGCATTCAGGTTAAAGCCTTCCAGCGCATATGACTCATAGGCCGTTGTGAAAATAACCAGGGCCTGGGGCTGCATACTGCGCACAAACTCTACCCCCGTCAGGTCAGGCATCTGGATGTCCAGAAACAACACATCTACGGGTTCTTGCTGCAGCACCGTCATGGCTTCTAGGGCGCTGCGGCAGGTGCCTGCCAGCTCCAAAAAGGGCACACGCTCCACATAACTGGTTAGCAGGCGCAGAGCCAACGGTTCATCATCAACTAGCAGGCACCGGAGCATAGGCCAAGGTTAAGATCAGTTCTACCATAAATTCACTGGAGGTTTGTGCAATGGTCAGGTGGTGGCGCCCGTCAGGGTACAGCAGGTTTAGGCGCTGGCGCACATTCGGCAACCCAATGCCCGAGTTTGGATCATGGGTGCCGGAAACCGGAAATAAAGAGTTCTGGACGGTAAACAAGAGCTGCTGATTTTGCACTGCCAAGTGTACGGCAATACGAGAGAAATGCTGGGAGCTGATGCCGTGCTTAAACGCATTTTCCACGAACGGAATCAGCAGCATGGGCTCAATCAGGTGGCCCTCCAGCGGGCCATCTATGGTTAGCTGAATATTCACTTGGTCGGGGTCGAGGCGCAGGCGCTGCAGGTCCATATAGTTGCGCAGGTAGTCTACCTCGCGCCCCAGCGGTACGCGCGCCGCCTCTGACTCATAGAGCATGTAGCGCATCAGGTGCGAGAGCTGCATAATGGCTTCGGGCGTGTCGTCGGATTTCAGGTGCGCTAGGGTGTAAATGTTGTTGAGGGTATTGAACAGAAAGTGCGGGCTAACCTGCGACTTCAGGAACGCCAGCTCAGCTGTAAGGTGCTTGTTCTCCAGTTCGCGCCGGGCCCTCTCCGTTTCAAACCATTCGCTGGTAATGCGCATGCCGCTGCTCACAATCCAGGCCAGCACCCCAATCAGCCACAGTCCCCGTGGCGGGCGAGAGAAATGCTCGCCCGAAGGAGGAGGCCCGGGCGGCGGCCCTAGGTGGTGGGGCCCCGTTGGGTGCAGCAGGCCGGTCATATGCAGCAGCATCGGCAAATACACCAGCCCGAGCAGGCCTAGCGCTACCAGGAAATACAACGCAAACCGCTTCCGGGCAAAAAGGCGCGGTATCAGGACGTAATAATTCAGGTAGAAGTACCCGGCCAGCGTGAGTGGCAACAGCAAGCTGCCCAACCGAAAGGGGGGAGGGTTGCTGGAAAGCAAGCGTGGCAGGGTGGCCACTGCTATCCAGGCGGTAACGTGCACAATCACATGGAGCACCTGCCGCCAGCGGGTTCGGGGCTGAGAAAGATTCATGAAATCGAAATGCTATGGGCCGCGCCCCGAAGAAAACGGGTTTGCGCTCCTGTGAGGCCTAGTAAAAAGGAAGTTGCTAGGAGCTTTTCCATCGGTCAGGAAACTAGTAGAAAGGAATAGGGTCCGTTGGCTCGTCGGCAGCCAGTACCCGTGCAAACTTAGTTCCTGCCTGCGGGAAGGTCCCTAAAACATCTGCCAACCGGCCCATTCCCTAGACGCGGCTCTCGGTTCGGGCTCGGTTTCTTGCCATAGCTACCCTAGTGCCTAGCAGTGGCAGCACCGCGGAACAGCCCTGCCGGAATGCACAAACCTTTCGGAGGTAAAGGCAGCTGCCTCCGGTAATGAAGTGGTTACTCACAAGCTCTACCTCAGGTTTGTGTAATGCCGGGAGAGCAGCACCTTGCCGAGCACATAACAGAATAATTTGTTTGGTATTTGTTGTGATTTTACCAACCTTACTAACCGATTCTCAGGTCGAAAACAAAAAACCGCATTTCCTGCTTAAAAACCCGGTTCACCATTCCCTGAGTAATTCATCACCTTTTTCACAACGCCTTTTTTTTTGAATCTGTACACAAACGATTGTGGAATTTTTACTACACACAAACGATTGTGTTAATCTCACCTTAATTCCCACACTATTCATGAAAAAGCCTGTACCCAGAATGCGCCGGCTAACTGTTCCGGCTCTGCTTTGCTGCCTTCCTCTGCAGCCTGCCTTGGCAGAAATTGCGGGGACGCCTGTAGCCGTTCGGGCCACTGAAGTAGCCCAGCCCGACGTTACCGTAACGGGCCGGGTAGTAGATGAAAAGGGCGCTGGTATTCCCGGCGTCAACGTCATTGTAAAAGGCACTACCACCGGCACCCAAACAGATGCCGACGGGCGTTACTCCCTGACGGCTCCTGATAATGCTACGCTGCTCTTCTCTTTTGTAGGCTACACGGCACAGGAAGTGCCCGTAAGCGGCCGTACTTCTGTAAACGTGTCGTTGGCCCCCGATAGCCGCGCCCTTTCAGAGGTAGTGGTAGTAGGTTACCTGACCGAAAACCGCCAGAACGTAAGTAGCGCCGTCAGCAGCCTCGATGTAAAGGAAGCCAATAAAGCTCCGGTAGCTACCGCTACACAGGCCCTGCAGGGCCGCCTGCCCGGCGTGCAAGTAACGGGTTCCGGCGGTCCTGGTGCTGCTCCTATCATCAACATCCGGGGCATTGGTACGCTCGGCAACGCCAGCAGCGCCCCGCTGTACGTGATTGACGGGTTGTGGACGGATAACATCCGTGACCTGAACCCGAACGATATTGAGAGCCTCTCTATCCTGAAAGACGCTTCCTCCACGGCCGTGTACGGCTCGCGGGGTGCCAACGGGGTAGTGCAGATTACCACCAAAAAAGGCCGTGCCGGTACGCCTTCTATCAGCTTCAACGGATACCGCGGCTTCGACCAGGTATACAAGCAGTATAACCTCACCAACGCCAGCGAGTGGGCTGACCGCGCAGTAGGTGCTTACGCCAACGCTGGCCTCGACCCTCTGAACAATGGTCAGAATAGCTTGCCGGGTGCCGTAAAAGGTCCGGGTGGAGCGTTCAACCCCAACGTGGATACCGACTGGCAGAAGGAGTTTTTCCAGACCGGCGTTATCGAAGACTATAACCTCTCGTTCTCGGGTGGCTCTACAGGCGAGAAAACCGCTACCAACTTCTTGGTTTCGGGTGAGTACTTCCACCAGGAAGGCATCGTGAAAGGTCCCGATTTCAAGCGCTACAGCCTGCGTCTGAACTCGGGCCTCACCCGGGGCCGGTTGAAGTTCCAGGAGAACGTGCAGTTCACGCACCTGAACTCGACCCTGCTCAACGGCGCGCCATTCATTGATGTGCTGATCATGATTCCGAGCATTCCAGTGTATGACCCCGCCAACAAAGGCGGGTTCGGGACTGGCTCGCCCATCCTGAACACGTTTGCTACCAACCCCATCGGGGCCCAGCAGCTGTTGCGCCGCACCCAGAACGATAACCGTCTGGCCGGTAACGTAAGCGCCGACTTCTCCATCTTCGATTTCCTGACCTACCGTCTGAACTTGGCCATGGACGGCCATACGTACAGCAATGCCGATGCTCAACAGGCCGGCATTCTGCGTCAGAACACGGAAATCAATACTTCTTCGCTGAACGAGTTCCTGGGTTACGACGTGTTTTTGCTGGCTGAAAACACACTGAACTTCAATAAAACTTTCGGCGACCACTCCATTAATGCGCTAGGCGGCTACTCTGAGCAAAGCTACAATCAGCATAATATTCAGGCAGGTGCTCAAGGGTTTACCTCCTCGCCTCAGTATTACTTTGAACTAAGCGCCGGTCCGGAAAAAGGTGTTATCGGTGGTTCCTCGTTCAAATACACGAAACGCTCCTTCTTCGCTCAGGCTACCTACGACTACAAAAACCGCTACCTGCTGTCGGTGAGCGGCCGTCGGGATGGTTCCTCGCGCTTTATTCCGGCTAACCGCTGGGGCAATTTCGGGGCCGCTTCCATCGGCTGGCGCATCAGCGAAGAGGACTTCTTTAAAGATGCTCTGCCGCAGGTTAGCAACCTGAAGCTGCGCGCCAGCTACGGTACCAACGGTAACGATGCCCTAGGCGGTATCTATGGCGGGGCCTACCTGCCGTACCCCATCGTGGGGCAAAACGTGAACTACGTTATCGGCACGGGCCAGACCATCGTGAACGGTGCTTCACAGTTGGCGCTGCCTAGCCCCGATATCAAGTGGGAAGACCGCTATACCCGTAACATCGGTCTGGATCTGGCATTGCTCGAAAACCGGTTTACGGTGTCTACCGACTACTACATTTCGCAGACCCGCAACGCCCTAGCTCCCGTGCAGGTGCTAACCTACCTGGGCCACTTCGGACAGGATCTGTTCCAGAATGCCGGCGACATTGAAAACCGTGGTTTTGAACTAGCCCTGGGCTACCACGAAAACCGCAACGCCTTCACCTACGGCGCCGACTTCACGCTGACCACCGTGAAGAACAAGATTACGGCCGTGCCCGTGGAAGGCCAGACCTTTGGCGGCGGAGAAGGGGTAACCCGCTCGCAGCTGGGTACTTCGCTGGGTGAGTTTTATCTGATTCCTTTCGACGGTATTTTCCAGTCGAATGATGAGGCCAAAAACTACAAGAGCTCTGATGGTACTGTTATTCAGCCCTACGCCTCGGCTGGTGATGTGCGCTACCGCGACGTAAATGACGACGGCCGGATCGACAACGCCGACCGCGTGTTTGCCGGCAAATCCATCCCGAACCTGGTGATGGGCCTGAACCTGACGGCGGCCTACAAAGGCTTCGACCTGTCGGTGTTCTTCAACTCCTCTAGCGGCAACAAAATCTACAACCAAGCGCGTCGTGACTTGGAGAGCTACAACGGCCCCAATAACTATAACGCCGACGTAACGCCCTGGACTGCTGCAAATCCTTCGTCTACTACGCCGCGCCTGTTGCAGGGCGGTGGCCTCGGCGACCTAGGACTGGCCGCCTCGTCCAACGCCATGTTCAACACCACGCGCTGGCTCGAAGACGGCTCCTACATCCGGTTGCGCAACATTCAGCTAGGGTACACTTTACCCAAAACCCTGACCAACCGCATGTCGGGCATGGGGGCTGTGCGCCTATATGTAACGGGACGCAATGTGTTTACCATCACGGATTACACGGGTTTCGATCCGGAAATCACGGGTACCGGTTTCTATAGCCGCGGCGTCGATGTAAGCTCTTACCCCAACGTGCGCAGCTTCACGGGCGGCCTGCAGGTAAACTTCTAGATCAGGACTGAGCGAAGGACTTCGGTAAGCCGCTCTAACTCAAAACGTCTTCTCTACTCTGACATGAAATCAAATAAGATAGCAACCCTGCTACTGGCAGGAAGCCTTCTGGTAGCTACCGGCTGCGAAAAGGACTTGCTCGATCAAGCCAACCCCAACGCTCCTACTACCGACCAGTTCTGGAAAACCCAGGACGATGCCATCAAGGGAGTGTACGCCTGCTACTCGGGTCTGCAGCAGTTTGCCTGCTACTACCGCAGCTGGCACTTTATGGCGCACCGCTCCGATGAGT